>VHDE01000052.1 GCA_016871515.1 Verrucomicrobiota bacterium | reverse complement strand
TGTCTTTGTAATCCAACACGCGGCCGCCTTTGATCTGGCCGCCCGCACCGCCCAGCAGCACAGCGGGCAACTGCGTCGCATCATGGCTTCCGGTCAACATGCTCGAGAGATAAAGCAGCATCGTGTTGTCGAGCGCAGTCCGTTCGCCCTCCTGAATGCTGTCCAGCTTGCGGGCAATATACCCGACTTGTTCGAGGAAAAACTGATTCACCTTCAGCCAGTCCGCCGTGTCCGAGTGCGAGAGCAGATGATGAATCATGTAATCCACGTTGAGGTTCGGAAAGCGCAGCGACGAATGATCGTTGTTTAGCTTGAGGGAGCAAAACCGTGTGCTGTCCGTTTGGAACGCGAGCACAAGGATATCGCACATCAAACGCATGTGTTCGGCGATGTCTTGCGGGATGCCGTCCGCCGGACGCGGGATATTCGGCGCCATGAGTGTCGGCCGCCAGCCCTGCAATTCGCCTTTCTTTCCAGCCTGCTCGATGCGTTGTTCCACTTCGCGCACGGAATCGAGATATTCGTCCAGCTTCCGTTGATCGGTCGCGCTGATGTGACGCCGAAAATCTTTCGCGTCGCTGAGCACAGCGTCGAGCACGCTTTTGTCGCCGCGTTGGACCTCGTCCTTGAAGAGCCGGTCGAACGCAAGGGAGGGGTAAATTTCCAACGGTGTCGGCGTCGTTGGCGAGGTCCACGAAATGTGCGAGCTATAAAGCATCGAATAATTCTTGTGCACGGAAGGATTCGACTTCTCGCAACCAAGCACGAGGCTGGGAACTTTCGTCTCGCGTCCGAAACGTTGGGCGAGCAACTGATCGATGCTCGTGCCGGAACGAATCTCGCCGCCCGAAGCCAGCGGCGCGCCCGAGAGAAGATTGCCCGTCTGGGAACTGTGGATGTTCCCCTTGAGCGCCTGTTCGTTGTAAAGGCCGCGGATGAAGAGCATTTTTTCGCGGAGATCGTGGAGCGGCGCGAGGACCTTGCCCACTTCCATATTCTTGCCTTCGCCCTTGGCCCACCATTCCTTGCTGTGAAACCCGTTTCCTGAAAAGAGCACGGCCAAACGCACGGGCGCTTCGCTTGCAACTTTGTTGGCCGCGGGCGCGTCACCCCAGACGGTCATCGATTCCATCCATGGCAACGCCATCGTGACACCGACACCACGCAGAAACGTCCGTCGAGAAAGTTTGTGATTCATCATAGGCTCTGTTGGTTGATTGTGATTGTTCTACCACGAAAAACGCGAAAGACACGAAAAAGAAATAAGGCAAGCGAACAATCGGCGGCAGGGCGGTGTTGCTGCGAAATGTTGCTGCGCCGCCTTGTCAAACCCGCGCTGCAGGCGGCGCAGCAACGCCGCCCTGCCTTCACGTTCATGGAAAGCCGAGTCAAGACCACTTTTCGTGTCTTTCGCGCTTTTCGTGGTCAATCCTCATATGCAGCTTCCTTTCCCCGAATCTCGCGAAACTGGCGGCTGAGCACAATTGTTTCGACAGCGGTCGCGAACCGATAATCCTGCGCTTTTAACTTCGTTTGCATTTCCGCCAATAACGGCTCATCCGATAATTGCACTCCCCGACCCAGCGCGTAACCTAACAGCTTCTTCGAAAATTGCCGGACAATTGCCTCGCGTCGTTTCGTCAAAAGATAATTGCGCAAACCATCGAGGCCATTCAACGCGGTTCCATCCATTACCTTTGAACGCGTGTCGATGGGGCGATCCGCCAAGTCTTTCTCCCGCCAGCGCCCGATGGCATCAAAGCTTTCCAGCGCAAAACCGTAAGGATCGATCCGCACGTGGCAATTCGCGCAACTCGGATCGCTGCTGTGCTTCTCCACCAACTGCCGCACGGTGAGTCCTTCCGTGGCCGTTTCATCCTCAGGCAACCGCGGCACCTCTTTCGGCGGGCGCGGCAACTTTTCACCCAGGAGCGCTTCGGCCACCCAATTGCCGCGCAAGATCGGGCTGGTGCGGGAAGCGCCCGACTGCTTCGCCAACGTCGTCGCCTGCGCGAGAATCCCGCCTCGCGAAAACTTTCTGACCCCATCGACCCGCCGCCAATCCGCGCCCGTCACTTCGGGAATGCCGTAATGTTTCGCCAACGCCTCGTTGAGAAAGGTGTGATCGGAATCCAACAGCGACAGCACCGAGCGGTCGTTTTGGAAAAGGTCGGTGAAGAAAAGGATCGATTCTTCGTACATCGCACCGCGCAAACCGGCAAAGGTTGGAAAGTGGCGTTCGCTCTTTTCATCGAGTGTGTCGAAACTGTGAATGTGGAGCCATTGACAGCCGAATTCGGTCGCTAACCGCCGCACCCGCGCATCCTTCAACATCCTCCGCGCTTGCGCCACGAGCACTCCTGGCTGCCTTAATCGTCCTGCGGCAGCCAGCTCGCGCAGTTCCGCATCGGGCTGCGATGACCACAAAAAGTAACTGAGACGGCTCGCGAGTTCCCAATCTGAAACTGCTGTTTGCGCTGAACCGGGCCCCGGCTTTTCCAAACGATAAAGGAAAGTCGGCGCCACGAGCACGCGCGCCAGCGTGAGCCGGAGCGCTTCATCATGTGGAATCTCTTGTTCGCGCAGCTTGTGATAAAGTCCGCGCAGCTCCTCCGTCTCGCTTTGCGTCAACGGACGCCGATACGCGCGCCCGGCGAAGTCGAGCATGTTCTTGAGATGTTGCGGCTCGCTCTCGACCAGCCATTGCCGAAACGCCGATGCGCGTTCGCCAAAGGGCTTGCGCAACGGTTCAAATACTTTCGGATCGGCATCTTGGGTGGCGTATTCAATGATCTGTTCGAGGGCATCCACGAGGGTCAAGGCATCGTGGCTGGTGTAACGCAATTCATTCCACAGCCGATCCAGCTTCGCCTTCTGCGCATCATCGAGCATGAGCCGGCTCAATTGGTCGTCTTCGCGATAATAAAGCGTCAGCGTGACGACTTCATCCACCGGCACAATTTTTGTGTAACAGAGCGCCGAGGGAAACCAACGGCGGAAATCGTCGAAACTGGCTTCAATCCGTTTGAGGGCTGTGCTGCCCTCATTCACGATGATCGGCGTGCTGTGAGCAACCTGACTGTTGTTCGATGTCCAGTAACCGCCTCCCTTCTGAACGGTCGCCGCGCTGGCCAATAACGCTGTGATTGACTCGGGTTTGTTGGTGCTGACTTGCAATTGCACGCTGCCTTCCGCCCCTGTCTCCGGATCGAGCAGGCCAGTTGTCACAAATTCGCAGCCTTCGACGAGTTCACTCGGCAGCCGAACTTCGATGACGCTCGGCGCTTGAACGCAGAGACTGTCTGGATCAATCGCACGCGGATGTTTGCCAAAGAGCGCGGGGTCGAGGCCAGCCGCTTGGGCGGATAAGCCAGAATCAGAAGATGGTTTTGACGCGGAGGTGTGAGTTTCCCCAAGACGATGATTGCCGGTCAACCCGCTGAAGAGCGGCCCACCCAGAGACGCTAGTTGCCGATACAATGCCGCATCCGGGCTCTCCTTCGCCACAGGCAGCCCACTGGCCAAAAGCTTCTGCAACTCGTCCGCGATCTGTTTCTTCTCCTCAGCGCTGCCGGTTTTTTGCCAGCGCGCCAACAGCGAGCCCGCCGGAATGACTGGGCCGGTTTCGTTGCCTGTCACTGGTTCGCTGTAGAAATGCCAGATGCCGTCATTGCCAGATTTGTCGGCGTGCGGATTGCCCGCGAGAATATCGCCGGAAACATCGCCTGCCAAATCCCATTTGCGGCCGCTTTCGCCCGCGCTGGTGATCGTGAGGTCAATCGCCGTCAGGTCGCATGAGTGATTATTGTCGCGCGGGCCGATAATGAGAGAGACGAGATCGCCGGCTTGGACCGAGACATTCTCAAATGGGCCGGCTTTGCCCTCGCGGCTGCCTTGCGCAACGCCGGCGCCGAAACGTTGCCGCGTTGCGCCGCGCCGCAATTCGACCGACCACGTCACTCCGTTGCCGCACTCGGGATGCGCGTGCTTGATCGTCGCGTTGATTTGCACGCTCGCGGCCGCGGGACTTCGCCAGCCGACGGCGACCGCGAGTTTCGGCGTCGGATGCACGGCGACACCGTGCGGTTTCATCACACCGGGAATGCGCACCTGCGTGTCCGTGGAATTCGCCACCAAGAGCGGCAGACTGTGGCTCCCCCACCCTTTCACGAAATCGTAACCAGCCGAGCTGGCAATCGTGTTAGTCAAATACCCTTCGATTCGCAAAACTCCTCCTGTCCCAAGGCCGAGAAAATCGAGCCACGCCGAAAGGACGTCCGATTCCGCGCCATGTTTGCGCGCGAGTTCGCCAATTTCCGCAGCGGTCGTGTCACCCTTTACTTCCGCAGCGGCCATCAAGCATTTCCCGGCTGAACTGAAAACGCGTTCGCGTCGTTCCGCAAAAACGCGCGCCATCTGTCGCACATCACGCAACAGCAAATCTGGGCGGCCTGGAGCGACTAGTCTCGGTCGTTGCCAGACGGCAAAATCATGTTCGCGACCATCCGCGGCGTCGGACGCAATGAGATAAAGTGTAACGTCCTTGCCGTCCGCAGCCGCCGGAATTTTGAAACGCACCTCCTGTTTGGTCGTGATCGGATTGACCGGTTCCTGCCAGGCTTTCGGACCACCCACTTTTCCAATGTGACCGACACTCGAAAATTTCCAGAGCGCGTTCTGCCAACCGCCGATCTCGGCGGCCAGCGCGGCCGCGTCGGATGGCTTGGCTTCGCCCCAGCGACGGCGAAGGTTATCCAGCAACAGCGACGGCTCATCCGAATGCAGCATTCGCCACAAAGCCCGGAGATACTTGGCGCTCAATCCGCGTTCGCGAGCCGCTTCCTCAAAAGTCTTGCTGCCTTTCGTCAACGCCTCTCGATCCGTCAGAGTGGCGGCGAGGTACTTCTCGACTGGCAGCCGGCCGCCGGTGTTGGTGTCATAAACGATGCCTTGCAGATTGACGCGCGTGCCGCCCTGGGGGTCGGTGAATTCGCGATAAAACTCGCGAATTTGCGCGAGTGTTTCTTCGGTCCAATCGCGCCGCGTTGTCTTGGGCGAAAAACCGAAACCATCCGGCAGCAACACCGCGTGACTGGCGATTTCCTTGGCTGCATCAAGATACTTCGTGAAGAGCGAGGGCGACATCACGAGCGAATTGCCAGTGTTCATGAAACCCTCGCCCGCTGCGCCATCCACGGGAAACTCGCGCGCGGGATCGACTTCAACGCCAGTCAAATCGCGCACGGTGTAAGTGTATTCCGCGTTGCTCAATCGACGGAGGACGACCGGTCCGGGATCACCGGCACGAGCCCGCGCGAGATCGTCGAGGATTCCTCGCACCCAACTGGCCAAGCGCTCACGTTCGTCCGACTTAGGTTGGGGTTTATCCTTGGGCGGCATCTCGTTCGTCGTGAGTTGTTCGATAGCCGCCTGCCAAACCTTAGGATGCCGTTTCACTTCGGTCAGCAACGTAAAACGTTCGAGGTCGAGCTCGCCTTTCTGTTTTTCGGTCGAGTGACAGTCGAGACAATACTGTTTCAGCAAAGGCCGAATGTTCTTCTCGAAGTACTCGGGATTCGCCGCGTCGGTTTGTGCGCTGGCCGGCACTGCTTGCGATGCGAGGCAAACGAAGGACTGGACTAACGTGAAGTAAGCGAATCGTCTCATGCGGAAAAAGTCTATACTCCTACTTACCGCTCCGCGTGCGAAAAGTCACACGTTTTCTTTCGCGGCAAAGCCGGCTGAGCGGCCGCTCAGCCCTACCAACTCGGACGGCGGGCATTGCTGCTGCGCTTCCGGCAAACCAGCAGGTTTGCCCCTCCCTCCGGCAATCTATTTCGAGAAACACTATAAGGCGCAACGGGCATTACCTTCGCAGCCGGTAATAGCGGCTTGATTCGAGACGTTCGACGGTAAACGGACTGCTCGAAACGCCGGTGCTGTCTTCGATGACCATGGTCGTAGAGCCGCCCCCGTCCATATTGACTGACGCCGTCGTAGGCGCCGAGCAGGAGGAACCAGCCAGCGCTTTCGTAATCAGTCGCGCCATTGCTGTAGCCAGGTTGCCGGCCGTCAATGGCGACGAGAAAGAGATAGCGCCGGTCTTGCGAAATACCGAAGACCGTTCGTGGTTCGGTCTCGTGAGCAGCTGACCGGGAAATGATATTCTTGCCGGCGACAACGAGAGGATAATTGCCGGCGACGGCCGTATAAACACCGTCGATGCTTTGGGCCGGCCAATTCGTATGAACGACGGTTGGCCGGTTGTTGGCGTCGAAGAAGATCGCGGCCGCGTGATTGCGTCCCTCTTGTTCGGAAACCACAACACCTTCGCTGATGGCGACGCCGTAAACGTCCATGGGCGTTCCAGCCGGCAGATAATAATTGCGGCCGTCAAAGAAGTTGACGTTGATCGCCGCTTGCAGGCGATTGGTTCTCAAGAAATCGCTGACGGTCAAAGCGCCGATTTCGGGGACGCTGGCTGCGTAATCCTCTCGACGCGGTGTCGTGCGCAGGCGGGCGGATATCGGAATCGGCCAGGTCCACGCGGAACGCGTGAACAACCTGGCGGTTGGCAAAATCACCACCGCTCGGAATATTCGTGCTGACGGAATGATCGATGCCTTTGAAGATGGGAACCCAAGGACCGACGGCGGTCTCGGCTGTGGCCGATACGGTCGCGATCAGCAAAACGACCCCGAGGCTGACTTTAATTTCCATAAAGAGAACAAAACGTTGCACAAGGCTTCTGACCCCGCTAATAAAACTAACAGTTCTCCGCCTAAGCCCCTTTTACTAGCAGTAACGGCGCCGGCCTGACGGAGGTGCAGCGTTTACGCTGCAGAAACGTTTGCAGAGTCAAAAGGTTCTGACGAGTTTCGAGACGTCCGGCAGTTTCGCGTTTCTGCAGCGTAAACGCGCGTAAACGCCGCGCTCCCTGACCGACAGTTTTAATCGCATCGCGCCGTCCCTGCCATTGGGGGCAATGCAAAGATCCGCCCCATCGCACCCGCCAATATTCTTGGTCGTAACCGCGAACCGCCGCAGCGCGTCTCAGTAATATCGTTACCATTGGAAAATGCAGTCGAACTGGTATGATTCGGAGCAACCCAGAACCCGTATGCGCACTGCGAATTCAAAATATCCAGCCCGATCTTGCCTCGGTTTCACCTTGATTGAACTGTTGGTGGTGATCGCCATCACCGCCATTTTAGCGAGCTTGCTTCTCCCGGCCTTGGCCAAAGCCACGGAGCAAGGACGCCGTATCAAATGCGGCAATAACCAACGTCAGTTGGCGCTTTCCTGGCTTATGTACAGCAACGACAATTATGATCGGCTGCCGAACAATGGTTACGTCAATGGCGGTGGCACGCCCGCGAATCCCATGTGGATACAAGGACACCTCAACCATAACCGATCACCAGCCGATTTGACGAATCAAGTGTTGGTGACGGACAGCCGATATGCGCAATTCGCCCCTTATTTGACCTCGACCGCTGTCTACAAATGTCCATCTGACCGCAAAACCATGCGGGCTGGACAATACACAGTCCCCAAGGTGCGCAGTTATTCCATGAATTGGTTTCTTGGCTGGAAGGCTGGGATGGGCGGAGGCCGAGGGGAACCGCCGCCGGCATATAAACGCTTCTATAAGCTTGGGGAGATCAATTCGCCTTCGCCGGGAGAACTCTTCGTTTTTCTCGATGTCCACCCGGATAGCATTTGTTGGCCATTCTTTGGCGTCACGATGCAACCGAACTTTTTCATGTTTCCAGCCAGTTATCATAATCGCGCGGCCGCGATGGCCTTCGCCGATGGCCATGTCGAGTCGAAGACGTGGCGCGATAACCGCACGGTCCGGCCCGGGCAAGTCGATTGGCACGGTCACAGCCAACCTTCCGCCAACAATTCGGACGTGACGTGGCTGCAAACGCATGCATCCGCGTTGAAGTAGGACAGGCGTCCCGCCTGTCCCGGCGCGACAAGGTGGCAACCGTTTAGTAGGTCACGCTTGTCAGGCGGCTTTGCCGGGGCGCCATTGCCAACATTGCACCCGCACGCGGCGAGATTTGATGGCGAGCGCGCCCACACAACCTGGGGCTGGCCTCAAGTGAAACATCGACCACTCGGTAACCTCGCGGGGATTCGCATGATTCGCCAGCAAGGCCGCCGGTTCGCCAGGGATGAGTGAGACTTCGAACTGATCGAGCGGCGCTGTAATGCCTTCGCCAGTCGCTTTGAGATAAGCTTCCTTGCGCGTCCAACAATTAAAGAAGGCCTCTTCATGCTCTGCTTCAGGCAGCGCCAAAAGCTGAGCCGTTTCGTTGGACGAAAAAAAGCGTTGGGCGATTCTTTTCAAGTCAGACAACGGGCGGATCACTTCGACATCAACCCCAACCTCGCGATGGCTAGTAATGGCGTACAAGGCGAGCCCAGCTGAGTGAGCCAAGTTAAACTGGAGCCCCGGCGCACTCGATAACGAAGGTTTCCCGCGCCTGCCATAGGAGAAGGCCAGCGCGTTCGCCGGTTGGTTCAGGTAAGCGCCAAGTATCATCCGCAGCACTCCGCGGCCAACCGCGAACCGATGTTGATCTTCCTCGAAATGAAATCGTGCTGCGCGTTCGCGTTCGTCCGGTGATAATGTCTCGGCCAAGAATTCGCGTTCCGTCGCCGGTTGGTCAAGCGACGCGCACCAAAGGTGGACTTCGTCATCACCTAAAGTTCGGTTTTGCGCTGCGGGTGCCCATTCGATTGGAGGCAAAGGTGGACGAGAAAAGCGGCGGTGCATTTCCCCCTCTCCCTAACCCTCTCCCCATCCTATGGGGAGAGGGAAGAGACTCTTTGCGAACGCAACTGACCGTCTTACTTCCTGAAGGCAAATGCGCTGGATGACGGTCTTTTCCCTCGCCCCGTCGGATGAGGAGAGGTCTCTCCGAAACAGATTTTCGCGCATTGCGCCCATGAACCTGGTAGGACGGAGCGTCTCGCCTGTCTCATCCAGTCTTGGTGTGCACAAATGCTGGACAGGCGGGACGCCCATCCTGCCGCGCAGGTTCATGGAGAGGGGCGGCTTTGACGGCATCGTTACGGCTCACACCTTCGGCAACCTTACCTTCGCCAGATAAATGCTTGTCTTGCCTTCGTGCGAAGAATAATAGCTCACCCAAAGCACGTCTTCGTGCCAAAAGAGCCCCGGATAACTCGTGTCGCCGCCCGAAGGAAATTTCAGAAACTCCGTCGCCTTGCCGTTCACTGGGTCAATCCAGAGCAACGCTGTCCGCGCCCCTCCATCATAAAGCCGGACGCAAGCAACGATCCGGCCGTCAGGCAGCCGAATCATGTGCGGCCCGCCGATCTTCAAGCCGAGATCTTTCCATTCCCATTGAGCATAGGGCGATTTGGCAAGCCCCAGTTTGCCCGTTCCTGGATTCCCATCGCGTCGCAGCAGGCAAAGCGCGGTGTTATCTGGCTGAAAGATGATCGAGGTCTCGTTTGGATAACCTTCGTCGAATAACGTGGACACCAAGGGCTCAAATTGACGTCCATCCTTGCTCGAATAAAGCCGGATGAATTTCTCGCCCGCAGTATCGTAGCCGACGCTATAGGCCTGATTTTTGTGCCAGGTCGTTCGCCAAAGCCACATGTTCGGATCACCGATCTTGACCGGCGCACTCCAATCTTTGCCGTTCATTGAAAACCACGCGAGCGATTGATGCTTGAATTCGGCTGGTTGATGAAGCGCCGCTGCGCCGCTGAGCATCAACTGTCCGTCGGGCGTGACTGTAATTTTCGCGTCGCGAAGGTCGCTTTTGGAATCCGTGAGGAGCGCAGCTGAACTCCAGCGTTCTCCATCCTTCGACGTAATGACCCGCAGAGCGCCATCTGGAGAAACATGCGCTTGGCCTTCACGAAAAACACAGAACCAGTCGCCATTGAATCGAGTCAAATCGGTGAAGGCATTGTGTGGCGCGGCATCCCAAATTTTTCGAGTTTCCAGCAGTTGAGAGTCGCCAGCTTGAATAGCAAGGAACGTCGAAATCCCGGCCAGCAGGCAAGCAGTCACCGCCAGGCCAGTAACTCGTGGAATTGAGTTGGTCGTTGTGGACATGATCTGAAGCTGCCACAAACACCGTCAACCAACAATGAAAACTAGCTGAAGTGCTTCTTCGCAATTCACCGCTGGCGCGGATAACTTCGGTTTGGTAGCTTCCCGCCATGAGTCTTGCGGAAGTTGAAAAACAAGCGCTGGCGCTGAACGAGAAGGAACGGGCACGTCTGGCGGTTTCACTGCTCGAAACGCTTTCGCTGGAAATTGAGCTTTCTGACGAGGAGGTTCTGCAGCGCGATGCCGATCTGGACAACGGACGGTCCGAGGAGATTTCGCACGAGGAATTTGTTCGCCGAGTCGAGCAAACACGCCGCCGATGAGGGTGAGCTATCACGCGGCCGTCCAGAACGACGTGAACCGCGTTCTTCGCCGATATGACCAGGAGTCCAGCCGTCTTGGCGATGAGTTCTGGGATGAACTGAATAAGCGCATTAAGGCAAAGGCGCGAGGACGCAAAAACGCAAAGACTTGAACAGGAATCGAGCTTCACCCGATTGGCAAGCCGCAACAAACACCTCTATCTCGACCGATTTGGTTCGGCTTGGCGTCTTTGCATCCCTGCGCCTCTGCGTTGCGTTAATCGCCGATTCTCGGTCTTCAACTATCCAATCGCCCATACCTCCGAATCTCTGGCCATTTCATTGCGACCGCAATAACGACCAGGATAGTTCCAATCCCTCCAGAAACGACGGAAATTACCGGGCCGAACAAATGCGCGACGAAACCGGACTCGAATCCGCCAAGTTCATTGGATGTTCCGATGAAAAGGCTATTTACCGCCGAAACCCGCCCGCGCTTTTCATCCGGCGTCAGCAGTTGCACCAACGTATGGCGCACGACGACGCTGACATTATCCGCGGCGCCGCAAACAAAGAGCATCAGAAACGAGAACCAAAACGAAGTGGAGAAGCCGAACCCGATGGTCGCCAGACCGAAAGCCGCCACAGACCAAAGCAAGGCCCGACCCGCCTTTTCCAAAGGTGGACGATGCGCAAGGATGAAGGCGGTCAGTAGCGATCCCATAGGCAAAGCGGCTTGCAAGAAACCGAGCCCCGTAGGACCGACGCGCAAGATGTCCTTCGCATAAACTGGCAGGAGTGCCGTCGCGCCGCCAAGCAAGACCGCGAACAGATCAAGCGTGATCGTTCCCAAAATGACCTTCGTCGAAAAAACGAACCGAAAACCGGCGATCAAGTTCGCGATCGTCATCTCTTCTCTCGCGAGCGTGACAGGACGGCTGCGCACGAAAACAAGGAGCGTGAAAACGATCAGCAACGCCAAAGCATTCACCGCAAAGACAGTCGCCGCACTGCGCGTTATAGCGATGATCGTTCCGCCCAGCGCGGGACCTAGAACCGAGGAGAGATGAAAGCTTCCAGTATTCCACGTGACGGCGCGGGCGAATTGGTCGCGCGGGACGAGCTGCGGCAGAAACGCCGCGCTGGCGGGCCATAAAAAAGTCCGAGCTGTGCCAGCGACGAACAGGCTGAGATAAATCCAAAAGACATGCAGCCGAAACGCCGAGACAAATGTTAAGCCCAGGCTCGCGGCGAGAATAGCCAGCGTCATGGCCTGAATGATTCCCTTGCGATTGTAGCTGTCTGCCACATGGCCAGCCGGCAAAGTCGCCAGGACCATTGGAACCATTTGCGTTAAGCCGACCAAACCCAAAGCCAGTGCCGCATTGGTCCGTTCGTATAATTCCCAACCGACCGCGACTGTCAGCATCTGTTGGCCGAGCGACGCAATGAAGCGAGAGATAAGGTAAAGGACAAAATCCCGGTTCCTCAGGATGGCGTAGGGATCATGATTCCATGAATGGCCGGGCTTCGCTGGCTTTGCGGATGAGCTGAACTCGGTCATGATCGCAGAGGGCGCCCGTCCTCTGGCGCAGCGACTAACGCATGTTCGAGCGTGCTGGGGGCTCCTAAACCAATGAAGTGACGCGTGAACCTTCGGCCTCTCACCTCGGCTTTGGAAGTCGCGTCCAGAATCATGCCACAATTGCTGGCCATCATCTGCCAGTGCCGCCGAACTCGTCTCTCAGCATCCGCGCCGCTGCCGCCTCGTTGCAGAGCTTTTGGTAAGCCTCGTCAATACTCACAACCGCTCCGGAGCCTGGCGCAAACCCGCAATCGGGATTCAATGTCACTCGCCTCGCGTCGATGTGTCGAAGCGCTTGTCGAATGCGCCCGGCAATTATTTCAGGAGAATCAATCTTGCCAGGTGTTACATCGACGCAGCCGAGCCCCACTTCCAAGTCTTCGCGAAGCTTCTTAAGCACGGCGAAATCTCCCGCGCCGGGCGTTGTAAATTCCATCGTCAAATGCTGGACCTTGAGCTTGTTGAGTTGCGAAAGAATGCAGTCGAATCCGCCTTGATGTTGTGCTTCGCCTCGTGAACGCGCACCCGCGCGCCGGCAGAGATGGACTGCGAACTTGACCCCTGGCAAATCACTAACGATTTGGTTCACGACATCGACGGCAAAGTCGGCCGATCGATCCGCGTTTTCGTGCTGTGCTCGAACTTCAGGAACAACAAAGAGGCAGAGATGCGGATCATCAATTTGAATGATGTTTGCGCCAGCTTTCGCGAGCAGCTCGACTTCGCGCCTCAATATCGGAACACAAGCCACGACAAACTGTTCGCGGGTTGGATAGGCCCTGGCGGATTTCACAGGGTCCCACATGCGCTCGCCGAGCAGGGCCGGAGAGGGCAACGTCGCTTTGACCAAGCGTGAAGTAATGTCGCGGGTGAAACTAACTTCTTTGGCAATAAATCCCGGCGTCTTCGGAGAAAGCCGGTCCACGACGATGGTCCAGGGCCGGCCATCTTGCGGGTTGCGACTCAGTTCAAATCCGTGAGCCAATTCCGCGATAACGCCAATGTACGATTTGCGCCGCCATTCGCCATCGGTTAGCACGTCCAAGCCGGCCTGCTCTTGAACGGCGACGATGTAGCGCACCGCGGCGTCCATGCGGCGCTGATATTCGTCGGCAGAAATTTCATGCTCGCGTGAAATCAGATCCTTGACGAAGTCCGATCGCGGCATTGAGCCGACGATCGAGGTGGGAAAGAGATTGGGCACGTTCACCGGGCTTTGTATGTCATTTCCTGGAGAGACGCTCCAGTCTCAACACTTTGATCTCCTTAACTGAATGGTCGGCCCAATAGACAATCTTGAACTTACCGAGAAACTTCACTGCGACAGTGCGGCCTGCGGCATCTCGTTCGGTTGTCTCTCCCTCGATAAACGGGTAGCTCTGCAACGCATCTAAGAAACGCTCTAATTGATCTCTTTCGGGCCAGCGTAGTGAGCGGTAAAGTGCCGCAGCTTCGAACCGCGGAAAGACGGCATACTTTTGCGGCATGCGGCTTAGTTTCTGGACTCTTTTTTGACTTCATCCCACCGCACCCAATTGTTTGGATCACGATCCTCAATCAACCGCGCCAATTCGGTCCGGTACGCTGGGTCGTCTCGTCGCAACTGCTCGGCCAAATAAGCCGCCAACTCTGCTTGCTCGTTCGGAGGCAGCGCGGCCGCTTGCTCTTTGAGTTCGGCGAGACTCATAGTGCCTTGTAACGTATCATTCCGTTCCTGATTAGGCTATCGAAGTTTCCGTTCCAAAATTTCGCCGACCAGATTCGGATTTGCTTTGCCTTTGCTTAACTTCATCACTTGACCTTTCAGAAAATTCAGCGCGGCCGCTTTGCCGGCGCGGAAATCCTCCGCGCTTTTCGGGTTGGCGGCAATGGCCTCGTCGCAGAATTTCTCGACGGCGCCCGTGTCGCTCACTTGGGCCAAGCCTTTGCTCTGGACAATGTCGTTCGGCGATTGGCCGCTGGCGAACATCTCGGCAAAAACCTCCTGAGCGATGCGACTGCTGATCTTGCCGCTCTCGACCAGGCCAAGCAGTTCGAGCAGATGTTCTGGCTTGAATTTTAGTTCAGCCAACGCCGTAAAGCTTTCGGCCATCTTGGCGCGGAGATTGTTGATAACCCAATTCGCGATTGCTTTTGGGTTTTTCGATTTTCGCGCCATCGTTTCGAAGTACTCTCCGAGCGGCACATCTTTTACGAACGTTTCCGCATCGGTCGCCGGCAATTGATAATCGGTCATGAACCGCCGTTTCTTCGCCAACGGCAGTTCGACCACGCGCCGGCGGACCTCCTCCAGCCATTCGGCGGATGGCACAAACGGCATTAAGTCGGGTTCAGGAAAATACCTGTAATCATGGGCCATTTCTTTGCTGCGCATGGTCTCGGTGACGCAAGCAATGTCATCCCATCGGCGTGTTTCCTGGCTTAGCTTCCCCCCTTTCCTCACGACATCGATTTGGCGCGGAATTTCATACTCCAAAGCGCGGCGCACGCCGCTGAAGCTATTCATGTTTTTGATTTCGATCTTGGCCCCGAGTTCCTGCTGACTTTGTGGGCGGACGCTCACGTTGACATCGCAGCGCACCATGCCTTTTTCCATATCGCAATCGCTCACTCCGCCATAAACCAAGATGTCCTTCAGCGCATTAAGGTAAGCGTACGCCATCTCGGCACTGGTGATGTCCGGTTCGGAAACAATTTCCATCAACGGAACGCCCGCACGGTTGAAATCAACTCCGCTGTGCCGTTCGAAATGGAAATTCTTGCCGACATCTTCCTCGAGATGGGCGCGGGTAATGCGGACACGGGAAATGCCGCCATCGAATTCGAACTCGACATAGCCATTCGCCGTGGAAGGTTGGTCGTACTGCGTGATCTGATAGTTTTTGGGCATGTCCGGATAGAAGTAATTCTTCCGATCGAACTTCGCCGAGCGCGGGATCGTGCAGTTCAGCAGGAAGCCAGTCAGCGCCGTTAAGCGCAACGCCTCTTCGTTGGCGACGGGCAAAACACCGGGAAGGCCGAGGCAGACGGGACAAACATTGGTGTTCGGTTCGGCGCCGAATTCATTCGGACAGCCACACCACATCTTCGATTTCGTTTTGAGCTGGACGTGCGTTTCCAACCCGATGACAGCTTCGTATTCCATAAAGCGCCTTACATTTGCCACAGATCAACCGCGATGAACAAGATTTTCGACGGCGCTGTTTGGTAGCGGCGGGCATCCTGCCTGCCGTAGAGGGCGCGCATCCTGCCGCTGTGAGCGGCGTTTGAGACTCGGTGTTTGCGCTGTTTAGGCCGCACGCGTGATCCGCCGGGCAAGATGCCCCGTCTCTACGGCAGGCAGGATGCCCGCCGCTACGATTGTGCCGACAACTTCGGGATACTTCGGGATGCGCCGTTTGATTGTTTGATTGATATTGAACAATTGCTCGTTGACGCGATTTTCATCTAAAGTTGTCTGCAGGATGAAAACGCGACTTTGTTCCTGGCTCCTTTTGAGTTTCATCACCGCGATCCAGAGTTTCGAAGACTGCGCTGCCGCAAGCCGGCCTAACATTGTCTTTCTCTTCGCTGATGACCTCGGACATGGGGCGCTCGGTTGTTACGGGCAAAAGAAGATTCGAACGCCAAACATCGACCGGCTCGCGAACGAGGGGATGCGTTTCACCCAATGCTACGCGGGCTCGAATGTATGCGCGCCATCGCGCTCGACGCTGATGACAGGATTGCATACGGGCCACACGCCGGTCCGCAACAACGGCAGGAACCGATACCTGTATGACTCCGACGTGACGGTCGCGGAATTGTTGAAGAAGGCGGGCTATTTCACAGGCGGGTTTGGCAAATGGGGCCTCGGCGATATGGGTACACCTGGCGTCGCTATCAAACAAGGGTTCGACGAATGGTTTGGTTGCTATCACCAAGTCCATGCGCACTTTTACTATCCGTATTGGCTTTGGAAAAATGACACGAAGGTTCTGCTGCCGGAAAATGAAGGCGGCAAGCGCGGCCGGTACTCTCACGATTTGATTCAACAGCACGCTCTCGACTTCATACGCCGTCACCATGACAAGCCGTTCTTCTGTTATGTGCCTTATACGATTCCGCACGTTGAATTGACGGTGCCGGAAGATTCGGAAAAGGAGTACCGCGGCCAGTTCCCGCAAAAGACAATTAAGGACCCGCGCCCGGGTTACATTAGTTCAGACGATGCCTATGCGACATATGCTGGAATGGTCAGTCGATTGGACCGCAGCGTGGGTGAAGTCATGGCCTTGCTTAAAGAATTGAAGCTGGACGAGAACACGATCGTTTTCTTTAGCTCGGACAACGGCGCGCAAGGAAATCAATGGCAACCATTGAGTGAATTCTTCGATGGCACCGGCGGCTTGCGCGGATCAAAGGGCAACTGGTACGAGGGTGGCATTCGCGATCCGCTCATTGTCCGTTGGCCAGGGAAGATCAAAGCTGGCGCCGTGAGCGACCACATCTGTGCGTTCTGGGACGTGCTGCCGACATTGGCCGAATTGGCGGGCGCCGCGGCGCCGAACGGGATCGACGGCATCTCATTTATGCCGACGCTGCTGGGGAAAGGGGCGCAAAAGAAGCATGACTTCTTATATTGGGAAATACCGGCCGCCCAGGGACTCACGCAAGCTGTTCGCATGGGCGATTGGAAAGCGGTCAAGCCGCGGCCCGCGAGCGCATTCGAGCTTTACAACCTGAAGGCTGATCCGAAGGAAACGGCCAACGTGGCGGCCGAACATCCCGAAGTGATAAGACGGATCACGGATTGTGTTAGGGTGGCGCGCGTTGATGAGCGTGAGTATCCGGAAGAGGAACACCGGCCCGGTATCGGCGACTACGTGCGCTAAGCCCAAGATGCGGGCGCGTGCGCCTTAGATAAGTTTGAATCGATTCGATTACGCAAAAACTTTCCCTCGCCCCATCCGATGGGGAGAGGGTTAGGGAGCGGGGCTGCTTTTCGCCTTCGCCGGCCACGGTTCACAAGCAGGTTCATGGAAAGTAGGATTATGATTAAGATCAAGCTTAGGAAGGTCTTCAGAAGAATTACGTTCGCATTTGCCAGCGCGGCATTGCTGATACGCTCTGTCGCCGTTTGGGCGCAAAGCGCCGATTTGGTGCTCAAGAACGGGAATGTCTATACTGTCAACGAACGGCAACCGCGCGTCGAAGCCATCGCCATCAAAGATGGCAAGTTCCTCTTTGTTGGGTCGAATGCCGGCGTCCGCGTTCATGAAGGCGCCGCCAGGCGCGTCATCAATTTGCGCGGCCGGACAGTTCTCCCAGGATTAACCGACTCGCACTACCATCTCGGCGGAGTCGGAGATCGTGAAATGACGCTCAACTTGGAGGACACCACGAGCTTGGAGGAATTCCTGACTAAAGTCGAACAACGCGTCAAGCAGGCCAAACCTGGGGAATGGGTGGCTGGACGCGGGTGGATCGAGACATTTTGGAAACCTCAAGCCTTTCCCACACGCTGGGACCTCGACAAGAGTTCGCCGAATCATCCGGTCTTTCTTTGGCGCGCCGACGGGCACGGCGCCGTGGCGAACAGCCTCGCGTTCAAAATCGCTCACGTTACCAAGGACACGCCGAACCCATCCGGCGGCGAGATCATGAAGGACAAAACCAACGGTGAACCGAATGGAATGCTCATCGACCGCGCGCAAGGATTGGTCAGCCGGTACATTCCGCCTTCGACTGAGGCCAACCGAGAACAGGCTTTATTGCTCGGCGCGAAACGCAGCGTTGAGTTGGGCTGGACTCAAATTCAAAACGCCGGCGGTTCATTCGCCGAGGTTGAGCGACTGAAGAAGCTTTATTCCGAGGGCCGGATGAAATTGCGCGTCTATCAAGCCATCGGCGGTCCTGGTTCCGAGGCGCAACGATTGATCAATGAAGGCGCCACGTTGGGAACATTCGATCAGCGCCTGACTGTGCGCGTCATTAAGGTGAGCATCGACGGCGCGCTTGGTTCGAAAGGCGCAGCGTTACTTGAACCTTATGCGGACCACGATTCGAGCGGGCTTCTGATGCACAAGGAAGAGGACCTAATGCCGATGTTCGTCGAAGCCTTGCGCAAGGGAATTCAAATTGAAACGCATGCCATCGGCGATCGCGCGAACCGGGTCATCCTCGATCTCTACGAGAAAGCGTTCCGTGCTGTGCCGCCGAAAGAACGGGAAGTGAAGGACCCGCGTTGGCGTGTCGAGCACGCGCAAGTTATCAACGCGTCAGACATTCCTCGCTTCGCCAAACTGGGTGTGATCCCTTCGATGCAACCCTCGCACGCGATCAGTGATCTGCATTTTGCGCCGAGTCGATTGGGAATAAAGCGGCTCGAGGGCGCTTATGCCTGGCAATCGCTGCTCAAGCAGGGTTCCGTCATCGCGGGCGGCTCCGACGCACCGGTTGAACGCGGCGAGCCAATGATTGAATTTTACGCGGCCGTCGCGCGCAAAGATCAGCGCGGGTTCTTCGGTGATGGTTGGCATCCGGAACAAGCTGTGACCCGCGAGCAAGCACTCAAGATGTTTACGATTTGGCCCGCCCACGCAGCTTTTGAAGAGAACCTGCGAGGCTCGATTGAACCGGGGAAGCTTGCCGATCTAACCGTGCTCTCGGCTGACATCATGAAAATTGCGGAACCGGATATTCTCAAAACGCGTTGCATCATGACCGTGATCCACGGCGAGGTCGTGTTTGCCGCAAGAGACTAATTCCACCGTTACCCATGTCCACGCGCAGTGCCGCCAAGTCAGCGCTATAGATTTCCGGATGGAGTTTGGACATCTTCAATGGCAATCCCGTTTGGGATTGCTCGCAAAATGCCCAAACTCCCGGGGCAAACTCGCTGGTTTGCCGGGAGCGCGGCAGCCTTCCCTGCCGATCCGGAAATCTGTTTTGAGAAGCGCTCTAATCTTGGTGCGCGGGGGACGGCATTCATGGCAGGATGCAGCCATGAATATCTGCACCCTGGACGATCGGAAGCGAACCTTGCTTGGGGAAAAGCTAAAACGGACCAGCCGCTTTCACGCTTCCCTTCAACTGACCGTGGGAATCCTTTTCTTGACCATCGCCTGTCAAGTTTTCGCCGCCGAAAGTTATCGCGAGCCGTTTCGTCCGCAGTTCCATTTCACGCCGGAACGCAACTGGATGAACGATCCGAACGGAATGGTTTTCTTCGACGGCGAGTATCACCTTTTCTTCCAGCACAATCCGTTCGGCGACAAATGGGGTCACATGAGCTGGGGCCACGCCGTCAGCCGCGACCTCGTGCATTGGGAACATTTGCCAGTCGCGTTGGCCGAAGAGAATGGCGTCATGATTTTTTCAGGAAGCGCCGTCGTGGATTGGAAGAACACGAGCGGATTTGGCAATGATTCCCGCCCACCGCTTGTCGCCATCTATACCGGCCATTACACGACAAAACCGCTGCAAAATCAGCATATAGCCTACAGCACGGACCGCGGACGCACCTGGACGAAGTTTTCCGGCAACCCCGTGCTCGACATTGGCGAAAGAGATTTCCGCGATCCGAAGGTGTTCTGGCACGAACCAACTCGCCGCTGGGTCATGGTTGTGGCGTGGCCGGTGCAGCGCAAGGTGCGTTTCTACGGTTCGCCTAACCTAAAAGAGTGGACGCACTTGAGTGACTTCGGCCCGGCAGGCTCGACCAAGGGCATCTGGGAATGTCCCGATTTGTTTCCGATCCGCGTCGAAGGCCAATGGCGCGTGTCGAAATGGGCTTTGATTGTGAACGTCGGTTCAGGCGCGCCTGCAGGGGGGTCCGGTTGCCAATATTTCGTTGGAGATTTTGACGGCGCCTCCTTCACACTCGATGCGGCGTCTCACCCGAGAGGAACGCCTGAATTCGTCCCGCAAGGAACGGTCGTTGCTGACTTTGAACGCGACGATTACCCATCATGGCGCGCAAGCGGCGAAGCTTTCGGGTCGCAACCGGCTCGCGGCCAGTTTCAGGGACAACAGGCCGTGTCAGGTTTTCGCGGGCGCGGACTCGTCAATTCGTTCAAAGGAGGCGATGGACCTCAAGGCACGCTGACGTCCGGCGAATTTACACTGTCGCACAGCTATCTTAGTTTTCTCATCGGTGGCGGTAATCACGCTGGAAAAACTTGTCTGAACCTGCTCGTCGATGGCCGAGCCGTGCGGACCGCGACCGGCGACAACGCCGAGCAACTCAACTGGAAATCCTGGGATGTGCGCGAGTTCCGCGGCAAGAATGCAGCGCTCGAAATTGTGGACCAGCACAGCGGCGGCTGGGGGCACATCAATGTCGATCACATCCTTTTAGCCGACCAACCGGCGCGGCCCGCCACGGAGGCAGCGTTGTGGGCCGATTTCGGGCGCGATTTCTACGCCGCCGTTTCGTGGTCCGACATTCCCAAACGCGATGGCCGCCGGCTCTGGCTCGGTTGGATGAGTAATTGGGAATACGCGCAAGACGTGCCGACGTCACCCTGGCGCAGCGCTATGACCGTGCCGCGGGAACTCGAGTTGCGCACGACGCCACAAGGCTTGCGGCTGGTCCAGGAACCTGTTGGCGAGTTGCGCACGTTACGCGGCAAAAACCGCCGGTTGCGCAACGCATCGGGCGTTGCAGCAAATGCCTGGCTTAGCAAACAAGTGTGGAACAATCCGCTGCATGAAATCGAAGCCGAGTTCGCGCCGGTCGAGAGTGCGGGGCAGTTTGGCCTTAAGCTTATTACCGGCTCTGCTGAAGAAATGGTTGTCGGCTGCGACGCGGCGCAAGGCCGATTGTATGTCGATCGCACGCGCTCGGGCCGGACGAACTTCCATTCCAAGTTCGCCGCTGTTCACGAAGCGCCGCTTCGCCTGCCCAATGGCCGCGTTCGATTGCGCCTCTTCCTGGACACCTCATCGCTCGAAGTCTTCGCCAACGATGGCGAATCAGTAGTGACAGATTTGATTCTGCCGAACGCAAGTGAACGGAGGATCGAACTATTTTCGAGCGGCGAATTACCGAAGGTAAAGACACTTGAGGTGTGGGAATTGAGATCGGTCTGGCGGTGAGCGCAGTCTTTTATCTTCAAAAGTCGTCGCACATTTCGCCGTGAGGATGCGCGGGGTTGGGAATAAGCTTGCGCGATCGCGTGTCCACCACCCAGTCCAGAATTTCCAGCGGAGTCTGCCCAACTACATTCGGAAGTTCGTCCGGAAGCTCAACTACTTCGAAGGATGCTGACCGTCCCTGAATCTCGAGGTCCACATTCGAAAACCCGCCGCCGGACGCTAACGTTCGCCATTGTTCGAGAGGTGATTTCCCGGATAGGACGCAGTCCGAGTTGCTTGATGAGCGATGCTTGCAAATAGAATCTAACTGCGCCGGTAATCTACCAAAGCCTGAGCTTTTACGGCGCGGGGAGGCTCTGCACGTTCGCCCAATGCAATTCTTTCGATGTCCAGCCAGTTCTGAACCGTAATTGGAACAGTGGCTTCGCCCATAGGTTTGATTGTCTTCACAAATCACAATATCAGTCGGCCAAGTCATTGACGAGGGCTGAATGGGAGTATGCTTGCAAGCTGTCCGCACCTGTCCGATTTGTCCCCGGCTGCTATTCGGGATAAGCAAATTCGTTCAGGCTCAGAAGAGCGTGGCAGAAGTGAAGCAAGGCTTGAGGCAGCTCGCGATCGCTTGCTTTCTTTATGTCCTCTTTGCGAGATCGATTCGTCGATTCGAAAAATGAACGAGCCAGGTCCCAATCATCCGCTTCAGGCCGCCGCCCGAGCGCCAGTACGAAAGCGGCCTCGATTTGCCGGTCGCGATCACGGCCCGCGCGAACCAAAACACGTTGGGCAAAAGCGCGAGCACGCTGGAAAAGAAAGTCGCTGTTCATCAAGTAAAGCGACTGCAACGAAACCGTCGAAACATGCCGCTGAGGACAGCTCTCGTTGCCAGTCGGGCTGTCAAACAGCGCTTGCATGACAGGAAACTCATGGCGTTTTTGGCGCCAGTAGAGGGAGCGCCGCAATTTCTTCTCTTCTCTTCTCCGGGCGAAACACTTGGCCCTCCGAGGGGCCGATCGAGTTCTCCGCTGACCGCAAGAACCGCATCACGGATGACTTCGGCTTCTAAGCGGCGCGGCGACCAACGCCAGAGGAATATGTTGTCCGGATCGATTTTCGCATTCGCTGCATTGGGTTGCGATGCCTGACGATAGGTATTGGACAGGACGATGAGACGATGAATATGTTTGGTGCTCCAGCCGCAGCGGACAAGTTCTGTTGCCAGCCAATCAAGCAATTCGGGATGCGTCGGCTTCGCGCCTTGCGTCCCAAAATCGCCGGCGGCGGTGACGAGGCCTCGTCCAAAATGCTGTTGCCAGATGAAGTTCACCCAAACGCGCGCAGTCAATGGATTGTTCCGGCTCGTCAACCAATCGACTAGAGCCGACCGCGAATGGATCGCAACTGAAACCTCATCGCTTCGAAATTCCCTTGCGCCGGTCTGAACGTCGCGTTGTCGCGCCGATCTGGCGCTGCCAAGCAGAATTTCCGGAAGCCCAGGACTCAGATCGTCGCCCGGACGCCGGACGTCCCCGCGCTTGAGCAAACGCACCTTGGCCTCTTTCAGCTTTTGCGGTTCGTAAGGCAATGGATACATGCCGCGTCCGGGCAGCGTCTCGACGTGGTGCGGGCTCGTCATCGGCGAATAGAATCCCCAAGTCTGCGGCTTGCGCTCTTTCAAATCTTTTTCGATGTTCGCAATTTTCTTTTCCAACTCCTTGAACAGTTTCTGGTC
Organism: Verrucomicrobiota bacterium; assembly: GCA_016871515.1. Classification (GTDB taxonomy): domain Bacteria; phylum Verrucomicrobiota; class Verrucomicrobiia; order Limisphaerales; family SIBE01; genus SIBE01. Next base: position 15,165 of record VHDE01000052.1, on the reverse strand, counting down.
GTCTTCAGACAACGCTTTCTCAACTTTGTCTTTTGAAAAGGACAAGTCTTTTTCAGCTTTCTTCGCTAATTCGACCTGATCCGGAGTTCGCTTGTCCGCGGGAACTTTGAGCGCGGCCAAACTTTCCGCTGATAGCTTTGCTTGGGCCTCCTCGATCAAGCGCGCGCGAGCCGGATCGTAAAGAGCGCAGCGCAGTTTCCTGGCGATTTCGAGTTCGGGCGGGATCGAGGCTTCGTAGGTTTTCCAGAGTTCGGGATCTTTGAGCAGGAGCGTATTCATCTGTCCGCGCAGAAAGAATCCCTGAAACCGATAATAATCGCGCGCCGTCAGCGGATCGAACTTGTGGTCGTGGCATTGGGCACAATTCAACGTTAATCCGAGCGTCCCGCTGGCCGCCGCGTTGGCGACATCGACCAGCATCTCATTACGTTGAATTGCCTTGTCTTCTTCATTGTTGTTGAGCCGGCCCGCCGCCAGAAACCCTGTAGCAATGAGATTCTCATCCGAATACGGAAGGAGTTCATCGCCGGTAATCTGCTCGCGCAGGAACCGGTCATAAGGTTTGTCCTGATTGAAACTCTTCACCACATAATCTCGATAATGCCAAGCAGACGTCCGCAAATCGTTTGCTTCATATCCGTCCGTCTCGGCCCAGCGCGCCAAGTCGAGCCAATGCCTTCCCCAGCGCTCGCCATAATGCGGCGAACTCAAAAGCCGTTCGATCAAACGTTCGCAGGCATCGGATGCAGTATCATTCACGAACGATTCGATCTCCGCAGGTGACGGCGGCAAGCCGAGCAAGTCGAAGGAAAGCCGGCGAATCAAAACATGGCGCGAAGCCTCGGGAGCATGTTCCAGAGCCATCGACTCGTGCTTTTCGGCAACGAACGCGTCGATGGAATTGCGGACCCATTTGCCGCGTCTCACGTTCGGCACAGCCGGTCTCTTCGGCGGTTGGAAAGCCCAATGTTGTCCATTCGAACTGAGAGCCGAGATTTCCGCGGGATCATCGGGCCAAGGCGCGCCCGCATCAATCCAGGTTTTCACGAGCTGGATTTGATTGGTCGTCAGCCGCTCCCCTTTCGGAGGCATGATCACCTCTTTGTCCAATCCGGCAACGTAGCGGAACAGGCGGCTGGTTTCACTTTTGCCAGGAACAAAAGCTGGCCCCGAATCGCCGCCCGAGACTGCGTTGGATTTACGGTCCAGCCTGAGACCGTTCTTCTGCTTTTCAGGTCCGTGACATGAGTAACAGTGCGTGGAAAAGATCGGTTGAATGTCCCGCTTGAAGTCCGCCCCTTGAGCTTTGCCATTGAGCGCGAGAAGAAGAAGCATCCCAGCTGCGCCTGTGAAGATACGGCAGCGTGAGACTCTGCGTTGCAGCTCGGACATATAGGCCAACACACTCTCTCAAATCTTAGGCATACACTGGATCGGCTGTCCCAACGGAAGCTCTTTCGACGAAGTTCTCGATTAAGTTTACGACGAAGGTCGTTCTAGTCAGAGTCCGGCGCATCGCCAAAGGTTCAACCTATTACGGCGCTTACAGGCACCGCGACAAAGTCAGGCCGATGCGTTCGTTTTGTTTACCAATCGACAACCGACCCGTCATCGGGGTCGTATGTTTCTTGGTTTCGCCAATCGTGGCCAATCTTGTCCGCCAGCCCGTTTTCGTCCAACTCAATGCCAAGTCCGGGTCCAGTTGGAACATCCACATAGCCGCTGCGCACCACGAACGGTTTCTTGAGATACCCGTCGCCCAAACTGACTTGTTCCTGACACATGAAATTAGGTATCGACGCCGCGATTTGAATGCCGGCCGCGAGCGAGATTGGGCCGAGCGGATTATGCGGGGCGATGGAAGCGTAATAGGCTTCGGCCATACCCGCGATAAGTCGGACTTCAGTGATGCCGCCGGCGTGACAGAGATCAGGTTGAAGAATCGTTGCGGCTTTCTTTTCAAGAACCTCGCGGAAGCCCCACTTCGTGAAAACGCGCTCGCCCGTGGCAATGGGCAAATGCGTTCCGCGCGCGATCTCGGCCATGATATCGTGGTTTTGCGCCTGACATGGCTCTTCCACGAACATCGGTTGATACGGTTCCAGGCCTTTGATAAGCATCTTGGCCGTTGCTGGACTGATCGCGCCATGAAAATCAATTCCAATATCAGCATCTTCGCCCACGGTCTTGCGCAACTCGGCAAACCGCTCAATCGCGTGTCGCACAGCGGCGGGCGATTCGACGTAGCGCCCCATCGGTTGCCGCGGAACACGGCTGGCTGGACCGGTCTTAAACGCGGTAAACCCGCGCGCCATCGCTTCCTTAATGCTCGCTGGCGTGCGGGCATGGGCGTAAACGCGCACGCGATCACGAGTTGGGCCGCCCAATAATTCGTAAACTGGAACTCCCAACGCCTTGCCCTTAATGTCCCACAACGCTTGGTCAATTCCGCTCAGAACGCTCGTGAGAATGGGGCCGCCACGATAAAAAGCGTGGCGGTAAATGGCCTGCCAATGGTGCGCCACGCGCCGCGGATCTTTGCCAATCAAGTAGGGTTCGACTTCTTTGACGGCCTCAGCACAAGTCAGGGCACGACCCTCCAAAACCGGCTCGCCCAACCCAACGATTCCGGCGTTCGTATGAACTTTGAGAAAAAGCCAGCGGGGCTTGACCAGGAACGTTTCGAGTTTCGTGATCTTGAGCGGTTCCTTGGCCTTGATGGGAGCGTCACTGCCGACACGTTCCTGCGCAGCCGCATCCGCGCGCGCGAAGGCCGCCCAGCCCAAACCGGCGAAAAGTCCCGCGATAGCGGAACGGCGGCTGATTTTTGCTTGAGATTTTTGCTTGTCCATAACTTCTGATGCAATGGAGTGAAACTGGCGCGAAACCACAGTCAATTGTTTGAATTATGATCCGGCTGATTTTGCAGAAGCTGCGATGAAAGAAAAGTGCGGATTTGTCTACATTGATTGCGTTGAAAAACGACAGCGCTCTTGCCGAGTGCGTTTTTGATTACAATCTCCCATGCACTCCCGTCGCTAAAATACAACTCGTTATTTGGATCAGTAAGGTCTTGCTGTAAGGCCAGAGAGATTTCCGCGCTGCCTGCAAACATCGATAAAGCCGAATGCGTGTCGAGAAGCAACTAGATTCTCACTCGAAAGTCGAGGGTTGTAGCAGAAATGCGCTGCGGCGAAAACCCTCGTTTGTAGACGGACTGGGCGATATTCGCGCCGTTCACTTAAGCCAGGATTTGAGGAACTAGCAGAAAAGCCTATGAGAACTCCACTTTTCATCGTTCTCTTATCGTCAGTCGCATGGGTCGCGGTTGGGCAAGCCCAACCGACACGACTCACGCCCCGTGAATCGACTGACTTAAGCCCGCTGGTCGATATGTCTGCTAATGACCGTTATTACGCCGAAGACGGCGGATTGTACGGACAGGGACGCAACACCCCGCCCGAAGAACATTATAAGGCCGCTGAAGCCGAGCTTCGCAAGGTCGAACCGCTCGATGCTGAGGGCGTACCGTCCAAATCGGGAAAGATCGCTTTCATCTCGATTAGCATGTCCAACGCCACTCAGGAATTCTCCGTCTTCAAACGCCTCGCGGATGCCGATCCCGCGAAGTCTCCTCTGTTGACCATTGTCGATTGCGCCCAAGGCGGCCAAGCCATGGCCGAATGGGCGAATCCCGAAGGCCGTCCATGGAGCGAAGCTGACCGTCGGCTCGCAGCCGCGAATATTTCGGCGAAGCAAGTTCAGATTGCCTGGATCAAACTCGCGAACAAAGGGCCGAAAGGAAATCTCGCGGAGCATGGCAAGAAACTTCAGCGCGACACATTGGCCGTGCTTCAACTGGCCAAAACGCGATTTCCCAACTTGCGCATCGTCTATCTTGGCAGCCGCATTTATGGAGGATATGCGACAACGCCTCTTAATCCAGAACCATTCGCTTACGAATCGGCTTTTGCGGCGCGCTGGCTCATGCAAGACCAAATGAAGGGTGATTCAGCTCTGAACTTCGATGCGCGGCGGGGCGACGTCAAAGCACCGTTGCTCCTGTGGGGGCCCTACCTTTGGGCCAACGCCGTTAAAGGCCGCAAATTCGACGGCTTGATCTGGAGCAATGCAGATTTCGCTCAAGACGGAACGCACCCGGCAATGTCTGGCCGCGAGAAAGTGGCCAAGCTCCTCTTGGAATTCTTCAAGAATGATTCCCTGGCCAAAACATGGTTTGCGAAACGATAGGCTAGGCCAGGCTTAATCAACGCCAAACCCTTGGACGTATTGCGAACGATGTATCCCGAAGTTGTCGGCACAATCGTAGCGGCGGGCATCCTGCCTGCCGTAGAGCCGAGGCATCCTGCCCGGCGGATCACGCGTGCGTAATGTAATAGAATTCAGCCTCCTCATTTCAAGCGTTGCTCCGGGCGGCAAGATGCACGCCCTCTGCGGCAGGCAAGATGCCCGCCGCTATCGACAACTTTGGGATGCACTGTATTGGGAATCGGTTCGAAAAATTGCTTTGATATTCGGCGAACCGAGTTATTTTGGCTTTGAACTGAGACTAAATCATCTATGAAAGCATTAACAATCCCTCTCATTATGGGAGCCAGTCTCTTGCTGACTGTGGCTTACGCCGCCGAGCAAAAGACAGGCTCGAAACAGACGCCCCAACAAGTTGCCCCAGCCAAAGCGGACGGCCAAGTCGAGTTGGTCGTTTCGGGAATGACGTGACCCGTCGGATGCGCGCAAAAAGTGCAGTCTGCACTTTCCAAAGTTCCAGGTGTGGTGAAAGCCGAAGTGACGATGCCGAACAAAGCCGTCGTCAGATTCGACAAAAAGAAAAAGGTGACTACCGACAAATTGATTGCGGCCGTCAAGAAGGCTGGCTACAGCGCTGAGGAGAAGAAAGCCGATGCGCCCGAAAAGAAGCCGGAAGTCAAAAAGCTCCAGTCACCCGAAACCAAACCATAGCCTGACAAAGAACCAGAATTAACATCCAGTTCTCAGTTCTACCCCGTTTCCAGAACGGGGTATTTTTTTTTGACGACTTCAAGATAAATCGCGATTATCCCAAGCCAACTTTCACGCATAAGCAGGCACTCCAATTATGAAGAATATTCTGATCGCCATCGCTTGCAGGATTGCCACTGTCTTCGCCTCCGCTGCCGAAAACCCAACGATCAGGGGCGAACTCAAACAATGGCACAAAGTGACGTTAACTCTTGACGGCCCTTCCGATCGGGAGACAGACATCGATCCCAATCCATTCACCGATTACCGGTTGACTGTTACTTTCAAACGTGAATCAGGTGCGCCGGAATACCGCGTCCCCGGCTACTTTGCCGTAAGCGGTACGATGAACATGGGTGGAAACATCGGCAGCTTTGTTGCGTCGCTGGCTTTTCCTTATCTGCTCAAATGGACGGGCGATCCGAAGGTGTTCTTCTTTGTCGGAGCGGCCCTGAATATCTTCGCAGTGGCGATGTGGCTGTTGGTGCGTCCGGAGAAAAGTATTGAGGAATACTGAACATGAAACCCTTCTATCACGGTGGGGTGACGCGCGTGCTGAGAGGCGCATCTCTGCGTTCGCTCGCGTCCAAATGCGCCGCGATCGTAACGCAGAGCTTCACTCTGCCGTATCGCAGATTTTCAATCTGCGGAGCGTCCGCAAGATCGGATGCGTTGGATATGTCGAGAGCGCTGCCGACTGCAAGTCGGCGATACGGCAGACTACAAGTCTGCGTTACGAGCAGTGCCGGGGCGCGACCGCGCGCACGAGCCTCATCTGACTGATGGAGGGCAGTTCCAAGGCGCTGTGCTTTGACGTGCATTGCTATGGCCATCGTCTGGCTGGCTATTGGGCAGTGCTTCGCGGCTGCGCCGAAGCCTCACATCCTTTTCATCTTGGCAGATGATCTCGGTTATGCCGATGTTGGTTTTCATGGCAGCGAAATCAAAACGCCACATCTCGATCGGTTGGCTGCGTCGGGCGCAAGGCTCGAACAATCTTACGTGCAACCAGTCTGCTCGCCGACTCGCGCCGCGCTTTTGACAGGCCGTTACCCCATGCGCCATGGCTTGCAAGTCGGTGTCGTGCGGCCTTGTGCGCAGTACGGCTTGCCGCTCGGAGAACGGACACTCCCGCAAGCTCTCAAGGAGGTGGGCTACACCACTGCTATTGTCGGCAAATGGCATCTGGGCCACTTCGATCCGGCTTACTTGCCCACGGGGCGCGGTTTCGATCATCAATATGGCCATTACAACGGCGCGATAGATTATTTCACACACATGCGTGACGGCGGCTTCGATTGGCATCGCGACGACGGTGTTTGCCGGGATGAAGGATACGCCACGCATCTGCTGGCGCGGGAAGCCGTTCGATTGATCGACGAACACGACGCGGCCAAGCCGCTCTTTCTTTATCTCGCATTCAACGCCGTCCATGCGCCGCTTCAAGTGCCGGACAAATACCAGGAAGCGTGCCGCCATTTGCCCCGGGAGCGCCGCATCTACGCTGGAATGTTGGCTGCGATGGACGAAGCAATCGGGGAAGTCGTGCTGGCACTCGAAAAGAAGGCGATGAAACAAAACACCCTGATCGTCTTTTGCAGTGATAACGGCGGTCCGCAACCAGGGAAGGTCACGATCAACGGATTGCTTCGCGCTGCGAAAGGAACGCTGTACGAAGGCGGCGTGCGCGTGCCGGCGTTGGCAACATGGGACGGCCAGATCAAACCTGGCAGCGTTGTAAAGGCGCCGCTGCCCATCGTCGATTGGTGCCCGACGTTGCTCAAGCTGGCCGGCGTTTCAACGGAGCAAAAACGACCCATCGACGGACGCGACATTTGGCCAGTCGTTACCGAAGGTAAATCGTTGCCACACCCGGAAATCCTTCTCAACACAACGCCGCGCCACGGGGTAATTCGTGTCGGCGACTGGAAGCTGGTCCTTAACGGGCAGGTTCTATCGACTGACGGGTCCGAAGGAAACATTTCTGAGACTGGCTCGACAGCCCCTTCTCGCCGAATTGAACTCTTCAATCTGGAAGTCGATCCAAACGAACAGAATAATCTGGCCGCAGCTATGCCTGAAAAAGTCAAAGAACTCGAAGCGCGTTACAATGCCTTGGCCAAAGAGGCTGTTCCACCAAAGGCCCACTCGAAACCTCAGGCCTTTGTTTCACCTCCAGTTTGGGGTGAGTGGGATTGAAGGTGTACAAGTCCCGATGAAACCGGAACAATCTAACGCCGCCAGGTTTTGGACTGCGCCAGACGACTGGCGCAGTCCAAAACGGTGTCGCGCCCATTTACGGGCCGAGAAGTTCATCTTCCCGTTACGCGTCGAACATTGCGTGCCTCCTGCGAATATGGATACCTCTGATTTTGTTTCCATCAACCGCGCATCGCTCGTAGCGAGGATACTCCTGTCTGCGTCGTTCACCGCGTGTGTTGCCTTAGCCGCGCTCGGCGCCGGCAACGGCCAGTTCGAATCGCTCGGCATCCCGGTCCGCAAGGGCGGCCTTATGGGATGCCTCGTCGGTCCGGACGGGAAAGGTGGTGAAGCACTCTACTTCAATTTCAACCAGACCGGGGCGCCGTTGTTCCTGGTGCAAGTGAACCCAAACACCGGCGTAACACGGCAGTTCGCGGCGCCACAAGGACCTGGCGCATGGGCCTTCACCGTTGGGCCAGACGAGAAGATTTATCTTGGCACATGGAGTGGCGCGTTGATTCTGAGGTTCGATCCTCGCCAGCCGGACAAAGGCATCCAAGTCGTCGGTAAACCGGCGGCGTCCGAGGATTACCTCTGGCAATTCGATGTGAGCAAGGATGGCAAGCTCTACGCCTGCACTTATCCGAATGCCAAATTGGTTCGCTGCGATCCTGCGACCGGCCAAATGGAAGACCTCGGCCGAATGCATCCGACCGAGATGTACGCCCGCAGTCTGGCCATCGGTTCGAACGGCAAAATCTATGTCGGTATCGGCACCGAGAAAGGTGACCTTGTGGTCTTCGATCCAGCGACGGGACGCCATCGCAGTATTCTGCCGGACGGGCTCAAAGGCGCGCAGGGCTGGAGCACGGTCGGCGTGTCGCGTCGATCAGACGGCCAAATCTATGCCGAGTTTGGACCGAATGTGATGCGCCTTGACGACGAGACGGCGCACATTGTTCAGACTGCGCCGGTGCGTGTGCCATTGAGGTTGCGTGATGGTCGCGAAGTCGTAGCTTTCGGGCGGGGGACCTTCTCCTTGAAGGACCCACGTTCCGGAGAAGTCACAGAGCGGAAGTTCGAATACCAAGGCGCGGGCGATATGCTGTTCGTGCTAGGCAACGGTCCCAACGGAGCTGTCTACGGCAGCACCGCGATGCCTCTCGAAGTGTTCCGTTTCAATCCGCGCTCGAGACAAAGCGAACATCTCGGCAGCATGCCGGGCGGCGAGGTCTATTCAATGTTGGAACACGAACGGAAACTTTATCTCTGCTATTACGGCGGAGCAGTGATGAATTTGTACGACCCGGCGAAGCCATTCTGGAAGTTCGGCGCCGCTCCGGATTGCAACCCAATTTCATTCGGCGGCGTCGGCGATGGTCACTTGCGACCGCGCGCGATGATTCGTGGTCCAGGCGGAGTAATTTACATCGGCAGCGAACCGCCTTATGGGCAACTCGGCGGCGCGATGGGCGTTTGGGATCCGCAACAGAACAAGACCATCGAGAACTATCGCCACCTGGTGGCGAATCAAAGCATCGTCTCGCTTACGTACGAACCTCGAAGCGGCTTGATCTTTGGTGGCAGCGGAAATTATGGCGGCGGCGGCACGCGCCCGAGCGAGAAGGAAGCCAAGTTCTTTGCCTTCGACCCGCAACGAAAACAGAAGACATTCGAAGCCGCGCTCGTCCCGGGCGTGAGCAAATATCCCGCGACCGTCTCCGCCCAAGGCCAAGTATTCACAACGGTGGGAAACAAGCTGCTCCTGTTTGACCCTCAATCCATGAAGCTCGCCCAAACGATCGCTCTGCCTGGCGGCCAAGTGGACATATCCCTCGCTGAATATCGAAGCGGGAAACTTGTTGGCCTGACCACAAAAGGCGTTTACGTCTTCGATGTCGCCCAGCGTAAAATCATCCACACGGCCGAAGCTCCCGTCCCTGTGAGCTGTGGCTTCGCGCTCGCTGAGAATGCCGTCTATTTCGGGTCTAAAGCCGAGCTTTGGCGTTATTGCCTGCCTTAAACCTGTTTTACATTAGAATGGCAGCAGCCGAGGTTTTTCGACTCCGGAAGCACAATCAGGCAAACCCTGATTCCGGCAAACTCCCATAGCGAGAAGTGCTTTCCTTACACGCGCGATTGGCGAGAATGCGACCTATGAAGACGATTTCCCTCTTCGCCATCTTCCTGCTCAGTTCCATCGTCACCATTGTCACGCCTAGCGCGTCTACCGAAGCGCGGCCCGCAAACCCAAATCTAGACGGCTGGAGCGTTATCTCGGCGCGTGATGAGATTCGGCCAGCCTTCGCGCGCGATCACCAAGGTGGACCTCATGAGCGCGGCAGTTTAATCATGCGCTCGGACGAACGCGAAGGTTTAGCCGGGCACTGGGTCAAAACAGTTGCGGTCCAAGGCGGCAATTATTACCGCTTTCGCGCGTTGCGCCGAATTTCCAACCTCTCGTTGCCGCGGCGTTCAGCCTTTGCGCGCATCTTGTGGCGCGATGAGAAGGGCAAGCCGGTGCGGCACGACTCGACGGGCGCCAACAGTTATGCGCGGGGACAACAACCGATTGCTGAACCTGAATATCCAAGCGAGCGGGCCACTGATTCCTCAGGCTGGACTGAAGTCGCCGACACCTATCGCGCTCCTTCGCAAGCGACGCGCGCAATTGTCGAACTGCACTTCCGCTGGGCGGCGCATGCAGCAGCCGAATGGAGCGAGATTTCATTAACGCCGACGAATGCGCCGCCACCAAGATTGGTCCGCTTGGCCACGATTCACTACGTTCCTAAAGGGGGAAAATCGGCGGAGGACAGTTGCCGTCAATTCGCGCCGTTGATTGAAGACGCGGCGCGGCAGAGGGCTGATTTGGTCGTCCTGCCCGAAACGCTCACAGCGACAGGCAACGGTCTTTCTTACGCCGCCGCGGCCGAACCGATTCCCGGACCATCCACGGATTATTTCGGAGAACACGCGCGCCGGCACAATCTTTACTTGGTGGCTGGCCTCGTCGAACGCGAGCGTCATCTCATTTACAACGTCGCAGTGTTGATTGGTCCGGACGGCAAGGTGATTGGCAAGTATCGGAAAACAACATTGCCGCGCACCGAGGAAGAGGCTGGGCTCGTTCCGGGCGATGAGTATCCCGTGTTCCAGACACGCTTTGGCAAAGTTGGCATGATGGTTTGTTACGACGGTTTCTTTCCGGAAGTCGCGCGGCAATTGAGCAATCGCGGCGCGGAAGTGATTGCGTTTCCGGTTGCCGGATGCAATCCGCTGCTCGCGGCGGCGCGCGCTTGCGAGAATCACGTTTTTCTCGTCAGCAGCACTTACACTGACACGTCGAGTCATTGGATGCTCTCGGCCATTTATGACCGCGAAGGTGGTGTGTTGGCGCAAGCGAAGGAATGGGGCACAGTCGCCGTCGCCGAAGTGGATTTGAACAAGCCGCTGCGCTGGTCGAGCCTCGGCGACTTCAAAGCGGAAATTCCGCGGCATCGGCCGGTGTGGGCGGGAGATTGAGCTAACCGCTATTTTCCGTTCCAAACAAGCCGGAACGTGGCTTGCAGGACCGGGGCTTTCCGTGAATACTGGCGGCATGAAAACCGTTACGTTCGACGAGGCTCGCAATGATTTTGAGAGACTGTTTCAACTTGCGGCCCGGGGCGAGACGGTGGTGATTCAACGCGAAGAACAACAAGTAGCACTAAAGCCACACGCTCAGAGCCGAGAGCCAGAAATTGCCCCGCCAGGTCACTTTTCCAGCGACTATTCTTCCGAGGAAGCTGCTGAATTGAATGCGCTTGCCGCTCTGGCTCCTCACGCACCTTTACCGGAAAGCGCCAAGTCATGAGGCAGTGGGATGTCTATCTGTATTCATTTGAACACGAGAGACCGCATCCGGTCGTCATTCTTTCGAATGACGAGATTTGCACGAACCCCGATATTCAATACGTCAACGGCCTACTCTGCACATCTGTACGACTCGATCGCCCGTTAAAACGCCGCGAGACAGTTCTTGATGAGGCCGACGGCCTCGATTGGAAAACTGCTGTCCGTTGCGACTTCATCTATGCTCTCAGCAAAGGGCTGCTTGGCGAGCATCGCGGTCGCGTAACTGATCTCCGACAGGTTGAATTACTTCGTAAGACTCGCTTCTGCTTTCGATGGCCACTCGCTTGAATCACTGGCTGTGGAATGAAATGGAAATCTGGGACCTGCATTGTCATCTTTCCGGTGTGCCCGGCAACACGCCGGAAGCGCGTTTGGACAAGCTCCTGGAATATGCCGATCGCTTCGGCGTCGCGCGGCTCTGCGTTTATATGGGCATGGAATGGGCGTATGATCCATCGCCCGAAAAGCTCCGCGACGACAACGATCAAGTGTTGCGCGCGCTCAAGCATCGTCCAGATCGCGTGCTAGGCTTCGTTTATCTCAACCCAAAACATATCGAGGCCAGCCTGCATGAACTGGACCGTTGCGTGCGCGACGGTCCGATGGTCGGCGTGAAGCTGTGGGTTGCGCAACGTTGCAACACGCCGGAATTGGATCCGATCATCGCTCGCGCCACCGAACTCAAAGCGGTCATTTTCCAACATACTTGGCTCAAGATCACCGGCAATCTTCCGGGCGAATCGACTCCCATGGACCTCGCGGAACTCGCCGCACGGCATCCGAAGGCGGCTTTGATTTGCGGACATTCGGGCGGGGATTGGGAGCGTGGGTTGCGCGCGATCCGGCCTTGCCAAAACGTTTATGCCGATCTGGCCGGCGGCGATCCAACGGCTGGCCTTACAGAAATGGCGGTTCGCGAACTCGGCGCGGAACGCGTGATTTACGGAAGCGACATCGGTGGCCGAAGCTTTGCTTCTCAGCTCGCCAAGGTCTATGGCGCTGAGATTCCGCAGAAAACCAAAGCGCTTATCCTGGGCGCAAACTTGAAGCGGCTCTTGCAACCCATTTTGAAAGACAAAGGAATCAAAGCATGAGACCGGGCCTGTTCACGCGGCGGCGTTTCCTTGGATTGGCCAGCGCAGCTTCTGGCGCCGCCGTGTTGCGCTGCGAGACAGTCTCGGCGCCCCGGCATGCGCGAACCGCATCTGCGTTAGTGGACGTTAACGTAAGTCTTTCGCAATGGCCCTTGCGGCGCCTGGCGCTCAGCAATACGACCGGCCTTGTGGCCAAATTGCGCGGGAACAATGTGATTTCTGCTTGGGCCGGAACTTTCGATGGATTGTTGCATAAGGATCTTGCCGGTGTGAACGCGCGATTGACCCATGAATGCCAGCGGAATGGGCGCGGCGTCTTGCGGCCATTCGGTTCGATCAACCCGATGCTTCCAGACTGGGAAGAGGAATTGCGTCGTTGCGCCGACGAACATCGGATGCCCGGAATTCGTTTGCACCCTAACTATCATGGCTACTCACTGAGCGACCCTAATTTCGCGCGCCTCCTGAAGCTTGCGGCGGAGCGCCGCTTGATCGTCCAACTCGCGCTTGTTATGGAAGACGAGCGGATGATGCATCCGCTCTTGCAGGCGCGGCCCGTGGACACCGCGCCGCTCGCAGGATTGGTCAAACAAATGCCTTCGCTGCGCCTCGTGCTGCTGAACGCCCTGCGAACGCTCCGGGCCAAGCCGTTGCTCGATCTGATCGCGGCCGGCAATGTGTTCGTCGAAATCTCGATGCTCGAAGGCATTGGTGGCGTTGGAAACCTTTTGCAACAAGTGCCCTCAACGCGGGTTCTCTTCGGTTCGCACGCGCCACTGTTTTATTTTGAGTCGAGTCTTTTCAAGCTTCGCGAGTCGCCGCTGAGCGATGAGCAAATGCGAAACATTCGCGCTGCGAATGCACGCACCTTGGCGGCGGCATTTCAGCGGCGCACGATGCTTTGACCCCGTATTGCTCAGGACAAGTAGGACGCTGTGGAAAGCGTCCTTGCCAGCGAAAGGCTTATTCGACGATTCTGTCGCGTCAGACGACCGAGGAGTGGCAAGGACCAATTCACTCGAATGCCTTTCGGTAATTCAAGAACATTTGTCCCGGGAGGGACTCAATGACGGAACTCAACCCCGGCAGTCAACTGCCGAGCTATTTTCACGCTGTCCCTCCGGGACAACCATTTGCCAAAGGGCTTCGAATTACCGAAAGGCACTAGATTCCACTCGGTCCCGGATGCTGCGTGAGACACGCTCCTTTCCATGAATCTCCGGTACGACAACGAACACAGCTTTCAGTGACTGCGACTCACTCGAAATTTCCTTGTCTTTCGCCATGCAGAATTCCTGAATATATGGACATGAAACCCCAGCACGATTCCGCGATATCTCGACGTGATTTCCTTGCCACATCGTCTGGCGCGCTGCTCGCGAGCGCATTGGCGAATCGCGAAGTTTTGGCCGCGGAGAACGCTACGGCCGCGAAGCTCGCACTTGATGGGGGCGAGAAAGCTGTGAAACAAGTATTTCGATCACCCGTACGTTGGGGCGCCCCAGAACGCGAGCGCCTCGACGCTCTGCTGGGTCAAGAGGCGCTCTTCTATTGGAAAGGCCCTCAAACCGCGCTGTTGATCGAACGCTTTCGCAAGATTTGTCCGGCCAAGCACATTATGACGTGTTCATCGGGCACCGCGGCGTTGCACATTGCTGTTGCGGCCGCTGGGATTGGTCCCGGCGATGAAGTGATTACTTCGCCGATCACGGACATAGGGACGGTGATAGGAGTTATTTATCAGCAAGCTGTTCCAGTCTTCGCCGATCTTGGTGCTGACACTTACAATCTCGATCTAAACGATGTCGAACGGCGCATCACACCGAAAACCAAAGCAATCATCGCGGTGCATCTCGCGGGCAACCCATGTGACATGACTGCGCTGAAAGCTTTGGCAGACCGCCATCGTCTGGTCCTGATCGAGGATTGCGCCCAAGCTTGGGGCACTCGGTATCGCGGCGAACCCGTCGGCACAATTGGCCACATTTCGTGCTTCTCATTGCAGAACGCCAAACATGTCACATGCGGCGATGGCGGGATTGTGGGTTCCAATGACGAACGGTTCGGACCACTCTTGCAGCGGTTTGGCGACAAGGGTTTTGATCGGCTGAAATCCAGCGGGCTCTTTGAATCCTTCGCGACGAATTATCGGATGAGCGAACCGCAAGCAGCCGTCGCCGCGGCGCAGTTGGAACGCGTCGAGAACATCGCCGCTCAACGCGCGCGGCTCGGCAACTCGTTGACAAGGCGCCTTGAAAAATTCCCTTGTGTTCTGCCGCACGGCGTCGGTGCGGAAGATCGATGTTCCTATTGGTTTTACATGTTCCGCTTGAAGCAAGATTCCGTCCGGTGTGATCGCGCCGAATTCGTGAAGGCGCTTTCGGCTGAAGGAGTGCCGGCTTCGGCTGGATACATCCCCGTGCCGCTTTATCGGAATCCGATCTTTCTGAATCATGGATTCTTTAACGGTCGTTGGCCAATTCGCGAGTTTGGTCTGACCGCAATGGATTACGGCAATGTGAACTGCCCGGAAGCGGAACGCATTCTTCAAACCGGCATCCGCGTGACGATCCACGAAGCGATGACCGATGAATACATCCAAAGCGCCGCGCTGGGCATCGAGAAAGTAGCGCGCCATTACGCCGCGTGATGACATTGCAGGACGGCGCATCTCGTCACTGCGCCCCGTTTTCTCCAGACGCGGATGCCTTCGTCGTAGCGCAGAGTTTCACTCTGCGTTACGACGGAGCGCCTGTTTAGGCAGAGTGCCGAGATACGCCGGTGCCGTGCGCCGCGCACATTTTGGCATTTCGCTCGCAATTCGGGCGACTGCTGACTAAGGTACGCCGACTTGTTGTCCGCTCGTCCGAGGACTGAATATGATCAGACTTCAACTTCAGACGTTCGTAGTCGCCTGCCTATTGTTTGCTCCCTCTTGGCTGCGCACCGCCGC
>VHDE01000051.1 GCA_016871515.1 Verrucomicrobiota bacterium | reverse complement strand
GGAAAACCAAGCTGGCAAAATCCCGATGAGCTAGCAGCGTTTCCCGCTCATAGAGCCGTGCTCCGACAATGACCCGGCTGTGATCATCGAGCATGTGCAAGAGAGTGGCCTGCCAGTCCTGGCCGCGCATGTCCAGCATCATGGTCGGACCACAACAACCGCTTGGCTTACAAAACATTCGAGCAAATCCGGGCCTTGAAAACTGCTCATGGCGCGTTTTTTGGCCTCATTTTCTGAGCCTTGTCGTTGTCAGGCTGCGGGCCTGAATGAATTCCGAAAGGACTTCAATGCGGTGGTGGAGCAAGCGATCATTAATGATGAGTTGAAGCGACAGCAAGAATGGGCGACGGGAATTGGGTTGGTTGCCAGAGTCTTGTTGAAGCGATCGAGCAACGGATTCGGGTCCGGCAACGCATGGCTACGGGACAAGAATTGGAAACATGGGCTTTTGCCGGGAGAGGCCGATTTCACCGATTTCGGCTATGATTTTTGATCCAAGAACTTATCGACGAACTGATTGATGTGGTCCGAGCACGGTCCAACCATTAAGCTCACAAATATGTCACAAGATTGCTTTCGCTGCCTTAATCGTCGGTTCCTACTGCTCGGAACGTCCGTTGTCTTGTTGGTGTTTTGTGCAGCCCCGTTGGCTGCCGCCGCCCCGGACGCACTTAAAGCAGGCGCCTCTGCAGTCAAGATAACGCCTCCTGTGGGGATCAACATGGCGGGGTATTATTTCGATCGCGCCGCCGAGGGGACGCATGACGACTTGTATTCGAAAGCCTTGGTTATCGAAAACGGAGATGTTCGAGCCGCCTTCGTGACGCTCGATCTGATTTCGACCACGCGGGCGATGGTTGAAGCTGCCCGAACCGAGATCGAACGCGCCACCGGAATCCCCGCTAGCCACGTCATGATCAGCGCGACACATGCGCATACGGGTCCCGTGCTGGCCGGACGCACCGCGCGTGAAACGGCACAGGGTGCTGCGAAGGATCTGACTCAACGTTATACGGGGGACTTGCCCAAGCTAATTGCCGAAAGCGTGCGGTCAGCCGCCGGACGCATGGCGTCCGCGCGCGCTCTTGCTGCGATCGGGCGCGAAGAAGGACTGAGTTTCAACCGCCGGTTCTTTATGCGCGATGGCGCCGTTGGGTGGAATCCGGGAAAACTAAACACGAACATCGTAAAGCCAGCTGGGCCGATCGATCCGGACGTTGGAGTCGTTTACTTTGATTCCGGGCTGACGAACCCGGTGGCAACTTATGTGAATTTTGCCATGCACCCGGACACAGTTGGCGGATTGCGGTTCTCTGCCGATTACCCGTACACATTGGCTCGCCTCCTCGGTGAGTATAAGGGGCCCGAAATGGTCACCGTTTTTGCGAATGGCACTTGCGGGAACATTAATCATGTCGATGTGAAATGGGCCGCGCGCCAAAGCGGTCACGCGGAGGCGGCGCGCATCGGGACAGTCCTTGCGGCGGCTGTGCTGCAAACTTATAAGCAGCTCCAGCCAGTGAAACTCGGCCCGTTGCGCAGCCGCAGCGAGATGGTCAAACTCGCGTTGCCAGAAATCAAACGCGGCGATGTCGAAAGAGCGCGGGCTATCGCTGTCCGTTACGGCACAAAGGATGAACCCACATTTCTGGAGAAAGTCGAAGCCTTCAAAGTACTCGATGTCGCCGCGCGTGAAGGCAAACCGCATGAGGTGGAAGTTCAGGTGATCGCACTCGGTCCTGATCTCGCCTGGGTAAGTTTGCCGGGCGAAATCTTTGTCGAGCTCGGTCTGGCGATTAAGAAGGCCTCGCCATTTCGTTACACGATGATTGCCGAGCTGGCGAACGGTTCTATCGGTTACATTCCGGATCACAAAGCGTACGCCGAGGGCAATTACGAACCGATCAGCGCGCGGTGTGCTGCGGGTTCTGGAGAACGCTTGGCAGAGACAGCCGTGACGCTTCTCAAAGAATTGCATGCGGCGAACATCGGCTCGACTGCGCGGTAAATCAGCCAGACTTTGGGAATCAGTGCGGGATGACGAAATCTCGGCGAATGCATCATGAGCAGATTGTTTGAGCGTTTGTTCTCGCTGAAGGGCAGAGTCGCCTTGATCACCGGAGCGAGCGGCGGCATCGGCCGGGCGTTGGCCATCGCGTTCGCTGAGGCTGGCGCCGTCGTGGCGGTTCATGGTGTCAGCAAAGACAAGATTGAGACGACTCAACAATTGATCAAAAAAGTGGGCGGACGAAGCGCCGGATTTGCGGAAGAGTTGCGCGACACGAAGGCTTGTCGGAGCTTGGTCGCCACTGTGGCGAAACAATTGAAGAGGCTCGATATTCTCATCAATTGCGCGGGCACGAATCGGCGGAAACCGATTAGAGCCATCACTGAAGAAGATTATGATTTTATCACCTCGATCAATTTGCGCAGCGTGTTCTTCCTCTGCCAGGCTGCTTATCCGATTATGCGCGACCAAGGTGGTGGGAAGATCATTAATGTTGGCTCGATCAGTTCGACCGATGGATTGGGCGGCGTCTCCGTGTATGGCGCCACGAAGGCCGCGGTAGCGCAACTGACGAAAACGATGGCTCTTGAATGGGCGAAGGACAATATTCAGGTGAACTGTCTAGCACCAGGATTCCTGATGACGCCGCTGACCGAAGCGGGGCTGTGGGGTGATCCGCATCGCAGGCAATGGCTGCTTGACCGGATTCCTGCGGGACGGCCTGGCAAGCCCGAAGAACTGGTTGGCGCCGCTCTGCTGC
Organism: Verrucomicrobiota bacterium; assembly: GCA_016871515.1. GTDB lineage: Bacteria > Verrucomicrobiota > Verrucomicrobiia > Limisphaerales > SIBE01 > SIBE01. The sequence goes on along the minus strand of VHDE01000051.1, from coordinate 35,222 downwards.
TTGCCTCGAACGCATCCTCTTACTTGACCGGACAAATCCTCAATGTGGACGGAGGCTATTTGGCCGGCGGCTCATGGCTTTTGGAAGGCGAATGAGCCTATGGTAACAATTGCAACGCCACCGACATGATTTGGCCGCGGATTTCGCCACCTGGATTCTGAGCCGAATGTAAGTTGAGATAGGTTCTGCCCGCGAGGACCATCTCTCGTTGTTCCTCCGTGAGCGTCAACACACCCGCGATTGCTCCCGAATTTCCGAAAGCGCCGCCGTTAAATGGCGCTAGATCAAACAAGACGTCGGCCGATTCGTTTATATTGGCTGGCCCGTGGATATGAGCACCTAGCGCAACACCCGATAGACCACGATACTCGATATCAAACGCCAGCTGATTTCCGCTGAGTCGAAAGAAACCCCTTCCAGTTCCAGCGCTGTTCACAGGGTTCGGTCGTTCCGAGGCGCCGTTGAGCGCAGCGCGGAAGGGCGTCGATGTCAAGGCGTGGAGGACTTGCCCGCGCAACTCTCCTTCGAAATGTTGTTCGGTGTGGAAATTGACGTAAGCCAATCCGTCCGCCAACACGGCGGCCTGATCCGGTGAAAGCGGCAAAGTGCCCGACAACGCTCCCGATACGCTCAATGGGCCGTTGCTGAACTGGCTGAGGTCGATTAACACGGCAGCGGTTTGATCGGCTGTCGCAGGTCCGTGCAAGTGAACCGAAGTGGCCGGTCCGGTTAAGCCGGAATAAGTGAGGTTAAAAGTGAGTTGACCGCCAGACAGCAAGAAACCGCCCGACCCCGTCGTCGGGGAATTGGCGATAGGAGCCGGGCGTTCGTTGGAACCGCTCAACGAAATTTGCAGCAAGGCCGGAGCAATTTGTCCACGGATTTCGCCGTTGGGATGCGCGGGCGTGTGAAAATTGACGTAAGTTCGAGCGTTCAGCAGTTGCGCCATTTGTTCGGGCGTCAGAGCCAGCCACCCTGAAATTGTCCCGCCAATGCCGAAACTTCCGCCGTTGAGCGGCCCCAGGTCGATCAGCACTGGCGCGGCTTCCTTCGACGTCGCCGGTCCATGAATGTGCGCGGCAGTTGCCGCATCGCTCAGGCCACTGTAGCGAATATTGACCGTAAGAATGTTTCCATCCAATTGAAGAACTCCGGCGCCCGTGGCGGAGGCGTTTGCGGGATCAGGCCGTTCGGCAGAACCGCTGAGCAGAACGCTAAACAGAATTGGCTGGTGACGACCCATATCGACGACGCGAAAGAATCCAGCGTTACGTGTCGGAACCGAATCGAGATTGCGCGCCGCGGTTGCCATCAGGTTTATCCATGAAACTGGAGACAACAATGAGCTTTCCTGCACGAGGAATGGCCCCGCGCCGCCTGTCCAACCGACAGTGACTGAGTCGGCCGAGCGGCTAATTCCTGTTAACAGCACCGGAGAGGCGGCTGCAATGATCACGTCTACCGGCACTGATATAACGGCAGCGCCACGGTCATCAGTAACGCGCACGGTTAACGGGTATTGTCCAGGCGGCAAGGTTGAACTCGAAAACGTGTGCGTGAAAATTCCGTTCGTAATCACAAAGACGAGGTTAGTCCCGGCCAGGAACTCGGCTTTAGTTACGCTGCCGTCGGCATCTGCAACCAACGCTTCGATGGTCAACGAATCGGGCTGAACGTATCGAGTTCCTGAGATGGGCCGGAGGATCTGGGCAGTCGGCGGAATATTAATGGCTTCCTCAACGATGATTTCGACTGCAGGTGATTGCGCTGTAGCTCCGCGGTTGTCGGTTGCCCTCGCTGTGAACGAATAAATCCCAGGCGGCACAAGTGCAGCGGCTATGACATAACTGTGCGTCGCGTTGGTCGAGGTTGAGACGAGGTTGGTCCCGGAGAAAAAATCGACTTTGGCAATCGTGCCATCAGGGTCGTTCGCGCTTGCCTCAATTCTGATTTCAGCGGGTGGCCTGAATACGGCGGCTGCGGCTGGCTGCGTGATCTGCACAGTCGGCGGAACATTAACCGGCTCATCGATTGTAATTTCGAGAGCAGGCGAGGTTGCGATCGCGCCGCGATTATCCGTGGCTCGCGCTCGAAGACTATAGATGCCCGGCGCGCGGGCGGCGCTGGCAAATGTGTAAGTGTGCGGGCTATTTGTCGAAACTGAGAGGACGCTCTCTCCGACGAGAAACTCAACCTTGACGACGGTCCCATCCGAATCGCTGGCGCTTGCTGCGATTTGCACTTCCGCAGGCTGCCTGAAAACGGCGCCGGCGCTTGGCTGTGTGATTTGCACGGTGGGCGGAACATTGATCGGCTCGGCGATTGTAATTTCAACAGCGGGCGAAGTTGCGGTCGCGCCGCGGTTATCTGTGACTCGGGCCCGCAGGCTGTAGGTTCCGGCCGGAACGGAAGCAGCGCTGAAAGTGTATGAGTATGGCGGGCTTGTAGATGCAGATGCCACATTGTCTCCGAGCAGGAATTCGACTTTCGTCACCGTGCCATCCGAGTCGCTGGCCGAGGCGGTGACTTGAATCTCTGTTGGAGGCCGAAAGAGTGCGCCTGCGCTTGGCAGCGTGAGTTGCACCGTGGGCGATACGTTGGCCGGTTCGGCCACCATCATTTCGATGATGGCCGACGTTGTGGCGGCGCCTGCGTTGTCCGTCGCTCTCGCGCTCAATCGATAAGTCCCAGGAGCAACTGAACTGGAGGCGAACACGAAGTTGTATGGAGCACCTGTCAGCGTGGATGCAACGCTCGATCCAACAAGGAACTCAACCTTGGCGATCGTACCGTCCGAATCGCTGGCTAATGCCTGAATGGTTACAGAAGCCGGTTGAGTCACGCGAGTTCCGGAACTCGGTTGCGTGATCTGAATTGTCGGGGGACGATTGGCTGGTTTGCTCCCCGAGTCACCCGGATTTGAAACCTCAGCACCAGGGCTTGGAATTCCGTCGCCGTCTGGATCTCCGAGTTCCTGGCCATTAGTGACTCCATCGCCGTCAGAGTCCTGCGACGCGAGTTGCGGGCCCCAGAATGGAATTGAGCCTCCTCCTCCGACGAGCTGCAAAACGTGTTCGCCAAAAGGCGTGCGTGTCCCGCCACCAAATGGACTGATGTGGCAATTCGCGCAACTAAACGCAAATCCATTTGGCATCATGCGAAGACGAAAGTCGCGGGCGATGCTATGGCCAACATCGCCCGCGACGGACAGTCCGAGCACGCAGCAGAAACCAAACACTGAGCGTGCCCGATCCAACCGGCACCCTGTACGGTTAGTCCTGAGAAATCGTATCGACATGAGGCTTCGCCGAAGCTTGCCGCGCATCGCGCCCATAAACCAAGTAGGACGGCGCGGCTCGCCTGTCCAATCCTTTAGGTGCAGCTCGACAGGCGAGACGCGCTGTCCTACCGATCAGAACAGCTTCGCACACTGCGACCATGAACCGGCGGCGGAACGCGAACATTCCTGTCCGCAGCAATGTCCATCCGACGTAATGCGCTGGGCCGTTGCGTAGCTGCCCGGGAGGTCGAGAGCCGCTGCGGGCCAGAATGTCCGCGCTCCGCCGCCGGTTCATGAAGGAAATCGCTGTTTGGTGTGTGCGCAAGGCGCGTTTACATTGGCCGGACATGGAAATGAGGTCTGTTTCGGTTTAGGCGCTGCTGTTAGAGGCGTGAGATCGACTTCGGGTTCCGCAAAATCTTGCGTTTGTGTTTGGTTATTGATCTGCCGGATGGATACTGATGAGCGATGGAGCGGTCTGACAAAAAGCCGGGAACCAAAGCGGCCACCGGCACTCATACTGGTGTTGTCGGTGGCATGCAGAGCGAGTTGGACTTTCAAGGGCTCGTCAGAGAACAGTACGCAGCGCTGTTTAGGTTTGCCTTGAGTCTAACTCGAAACGAACCCGATGCCTGCGATCTAGCGCAGCAGACGTTCTATCTGTGGGCCACGAAGGGCCACCAACTGGAAGATCGCACGAAGGTAAAAGGCTGGCTTTTCACCACCCTTCATCGAGACTTTCTGGCTCGGCAGCGGCGGCTGTCGAAGTTCCCGCATCATGAATTGGCTGAAGTCGAAGCTGAGTTGCCCGAGACGCCGCCGACACTGCCTCTACAGTTGGACTGGGAGGTTGTCGCCGATTGTCTGGCCCAGATTGACCCCCGGCTCCAAGCGCCGGTTTCATTGTTTTATCTCGAGGACTACTCCTATAACGAAATTGCGGAGATTCTCGAGATTCCACTCGGGACGGTGAAATCTCGGATGTCGCGAGGCATTGCGCGCCTGCAGGAACTCTTGTCGCAACGAATCAGCCAACCAAAGGAAAAGACGGTGTGAACAGTCAGGAAGCAAAGCGAGTGCTGGCCACCTGTCGACCGGGAAGTCGGGATGAGGAGAATCCCAAGGTCAGAGAAGCGCTCGAACATGCTCGCGCGAGGACCGCGGAGGAGCGCCGTCCCTGCCTTGACATTTATTCCTGCGCTCGCCGTTCCGACGCCAACCACGAAAGGGACCTGGCTGTCCGAGCGCTGAGCCAATCAAAGTCTGCAGGTTCTTCAACGGGGATGGCCATCGGCAAATGAGCGGCATCCGGACGCGGCGGTCTCTTTGTGAGCGGAAAGAGCCAGCGATGTTGTTCGGTATGACCGTCAGCGAAAGAGAGCGTGGCCGCTCCGTTATGATAGGAAGCCGGGAGATCGACCCACTCCAGGTTTGCTAGTCGGTTCAGAAAGTATCCGTCATTAATGCTGTCGGGATGTTCATCCACGAACGTGAAAATCTCGGAGGGATAACGCACCTGCGATAACTTGAAGTATTGCCGGTAGCTTGGGTTATTCGTGTTGACTGCTCCGGCCAAAAACGAACCGGCATAACCGAGCATTGCATTCATGGAAACGCTTCGAACCCGCCGGTTCCAGCCAGCCTCTTTCTGAACCTCACTCAGCGCGGTGTCGGAAGGACATTTATAGATGCCGCCAACCCGTTGGCTGTAGGATCCCAGCCCGCCGGCTGAAAGCAGGAAGGCATTCGTATTGTCCGCCTCCAGTTCCCAATTCATAACGTTGTTCACCCAATTCAAATATTGTCCTGACGCGACGGTAGCGCGCGTGGCGTCGGCTCCCAGGTTGTAAGGCAGTCCATCGTTGTGGTCTCCAGCGTACATCTCGAGAGCCAAGCCGAGCTGCTTGTGATTATTCAAACAAAGCGTTCCGTAAGCTTTGGCCCGTGCTTTCGCCAAGACCGGAAGCAAGATTCCGGCAAGGACGCCGATCACAGCGATGACCACAAGCACTTCAATCAACGTAAAGCCGCCGCGGCAAGCAGCGTCACCTGTCGATGAGCGAACGCCCGGCAAAATGCGTTTGGGGAATGCAGCAGGCGTCATTGTAAACCAGCTTTTTCGTCCTAACTGGACTCTATGACGGGTTGACGATCTGTCAACTCTGGAGCGCTGGTGCTGGCGGAGCGGTGCGGAGCGGCAGCTTGATGACAAGCAAGTTTTCACTGGTGCGGCCCAGCGCGCGCCAGCGTTTGGATTGGGTCCGGCTTGCCGGCGCTTTTTGGCATGAACCGAGCGCGCTCCAAAAGCGGGAGCAAGCTCAAGCAACCTCCGCGCACTCCAAACGCCTCGCGCCAAAACGAGTGGTTTCCGTGAAAGCGCGCATTCTGCGGTTCATGCTCCCGATTATCGAAACGCGGACATTAGCCGACGGTTCGCGGGAATTTCGGCGGCCGGCGCGCTTTGGTGGCTTGCTCAAGCGCAAAGGCGAGCTTGAGCAAGGTTGGTTCACTATAGGCGCGTCCGAAGAACGAAATGCCAAATGGGAGTCCGAAGAGCTGTCCGGCCGGGACAGTAATGTTTGGATAGCCCGCGACCGCGGCTGGCGAAGAACTGCCCCCAATCCCCCGATCGCCGTGAACGAGGTCCGTCTTTCCGGCCGGTCCTCCGGATGGGGCCACAATTGCGTCGAGCTTATGTTTGTCCATCACGGCATCGATTCCTTCGTCACGCGAGAGCCGCCAGCAACGCTCGAGAGCCTCGCGATATCCGTTCTCGGTCAGAGGTCCTTTCTCTTGTGCCCTAATAAGGTTCTCTTGCCCGAAGTAGGGCAATTCCCTTTCTTTATTTCGTTCGTTGAATTCGATGACTTCTTTCAATGTCCGCACCGGGGCCTTCGGCCCGAGTGAAGCCAAGTAAGCATTCAAATCAGCCTTAAATTCGTAGAGCAAAACCTCACGTTCAGCTTCAGCATATCGTCCGAGCGCCGGATCATCCGCGGGATCGACGAGAATCGCTCCGAGTCTCTTCATTTCGTCCAGGGCACTTTCCAGGAGTTTCTCCGTGAGTGTGCCCGTGCGAAAATATCGGCGTGCGACGCCAATGCGCGCGCCGCGCAAACCGCGTGGATCGAGAAACTGTGTGTAATCACGGTGCGATTTGCCTCGGCTCCCTTCCGTCGCCGTGTCTCTCGAATCAATTCCCGTCAGCGCGCCCAACAAGATGGCCGCATCCGTAACCGTTCGGGCCATCGGACCTGCGGTGTCCTGGCTATGTGCGATCGGAATGATGCCGCTTCGGCTGACCAGCCCAAGTGTCGGCTTGATTCCAACAATGCCGCAAAGCGTCGATGGAGAAATGATCGACCCGTCCGTCTCCGTGCCGACAGCGACGGCACACAAATTCGCTGCGACCGCGACGCCCGAGCCAGAACTGGACCCGGACGGGTTGCGGTCCAGGGCGTAAGGATTGTGCGTTTGGCCGCCGCGGCCGCTCCACCCGCTGGTGGACCGGTCGCCACGGAAGTTGGCCCACTCACTTAGGTTGGTTTTTCCAAGGATAACCGCTCCTGCTTCGCGAAGCTTGCGGGCCACGAAAGAATCCTGCGCCGGAATCGAACCCTGCAAAGCCAGCGAGCCGGCCGTTGTCGTCATTCGATCATGCGTGTCGATGTTGTCTTTCAGAAGCACTGGGATTCCGTGCAGCGGGCCACGCGGTCCCTTGGCTTTGCGTTCCGCATCGAGCGCTCGGGCAATCGCAGGTGCGTCAGGATTCAATTCGATGACGGAATTAAGGGCTGGCCCGCGTTTGTCGAGTTCGGCGATGCGCGCCAAGTACTCCTTAACTAACGATCGAGCGGTCGCCCGGCCCGACTTCATGACAGTTTGAAGTTCGGCGATGGTTGCCTCCTCCAGTTCGGATGGTTTGGCCCACGCCGGCGCCGCGAGCGCGTGTGCTGTGGCAAGGCCGGTCAATTGTAGGAATTGTTTTCGGTTCATATTGGCAGGGCGGCGTTGCTGCGCCGCCTGGTGGTGCACTCGCAAGACGGCGGCGCAGCAACGCCGCCCTGCCGCCTTCACTTGCCTTCGGCAGACCATTGTTTCATCAAGGCGATGTTTCGCTTCAGAATCTCAATTCGATCTCGTCGCACACCGCCGGCGCCTTGGAGGTAGACCGCCATGTCACTGTCATACATTGCGAGCGGCTCGGGCTGTCGTCCGCGATCGTTGGTCGTTTCCATCCATTGATTGAGGCGACGACGCAGCTCTTCGAGGGTTTGGCTATGCTTGGGATCATCCGCCAGATTGCGCACTTGCCATCGGTCAGATTGCCATTCGTAAAGCTCCTCCGCGGGACGAGTCGGCGAGAACAGCAGCTTTTTCTGCAAATCATCGAGCTTTCCCTCCGTGTTCAGTTCCCGCAGGCGTTTCACAATAGCTTTAGCATCTTTGTAAGCGTTCGGTTGCAAATGCGGCCGTTGTGGGAGGAAGTTGCGAATGTACAGCCAGCGGTCGGCCCGAACGGAGCGCAAGTGCTCGACCGTTTCATCACAGCGGTCACGTGCGGCAAAGACAGCATCGCGCTTGGCGTAGTCCTTCGCAAAAACGTTCCGTCCTTGCATCGACTTTGGAATTTCGATTCCGGCGCCAGCCAGCGAAATCGCCCCCATGTCGATATGCTCGATCAAGTCGTCCCGAACTGCGCCCTGGGCGATTCCCGGCCCGCGGACGATGAACGGAATGTGCGTCCCTTCGTTGTAGAGAAACTGTTTGCCGCGCGCGTGGCTAATCCCGTGATCGGTCATGAAGATGACAAGTGTTTGGTCGAGGATGCCTTCCTTCTCCAGGCGAGCCAGCACTTGGCCAGCCTGTTTATCCGTGTAGCGGACGGCATCGAGATAACGCGCCCAGTCATCGAGCAGGACGGCATCGCGCGGATAATAGGGTGGTAACGTGACGTCGCCTGGTTTAGTGGCGGCGCCAAGTTCGCGCTGGACGACCTCCGGCCAGCGGGCGCCTTCGCGATTCTTGCCGCCGTGCAGTTGCACTTGCATGAAAAACGGCTGGCCGGGAGCGCGTTTGGACCAATCGTTTGCATCGTACATTTTAGGGTCCCATTCAAAGTTATAGTCGGTCTTTCCAAAATTTGTTCCTTGGGCGAGCGGCCCGCCAATGCAGGTGTAGTAGCCCGCGCGTTTGAAGAGAACCGGCAGCGGTTCGACTCCGGCAGGCAAATGAATCTTCTCCGTGCCGCGTCCGCTGCGATGATGATGCGCGCCAATGCTCGTCTGATACATCCCGGTAATGAGCGCTGATCGGCATGGCGAACAGACCGGAGCGGTGATGAAAGCGCGGCTGAAGCGTGTGCCTTCACGAGCGAGCCGGTCCACGTTTGGTGTTTGAATGGTCTTCTCACCGTAGCAGGAAAAGTTTGCAGACATATCGTCCACGACGAACCAAAGGATGTTGGGCCGGCGTTCGGCTGAAAATGTTGTGCAAGCGAATAACGTGATGTTGCCGATAAGGAGCGCGAGTTTCACGGTGGAGGATTTAGCCAGAAGCGGCGGCATTTGAGAAGAACACAGTAATCGATCCGCAGACGATAGAACTTTGCTTGAATATCGATTCGATTGGCCAATGATACGTCAGATACTCGATGGTCGAAACAGCGTCAATGCCGCGAGCCATGGCGATGTTTTTGCGATTCATGGTGCAACGATGAAACCGGATCGTCCACATCCCGGCGGCTGGATGCGCTGCTTGCCAAGCGAGCGTCGCGCCAAACCGGCCGGGGAATGGAACCATTACCGCGTCGTCTGCAATGATGGCGGCCTCAAGCTGGCGGTGAATGGAAAAGTTGTCTCCGGCGGGAGCGAATGCAAACCGCGCAAGGGTTACATTTGTTTGGAAGCGGAAGGATCCGAATGGCACTTCCGCAACATTCGTATCCGCGAACTGCCTTCGACGAATCCCAATGCGGATGCAATTGCCTCCATTGCGCAAGATTTCAAAACGCTCTACACAGGCATCGACCTCAACGGCTGGAAGAAGGAGCCGATACATCGTGGTCATTGGCAGCCTAACGATTGGGTGCTGCGTTACGACGGAAAAGCCGAGGCAGGGCAACTTTGGTCGGAAAAGGAGTACAGCGATTTCGTCCTCATCTGCGATTGGCGCTGGATAAATGTGATCAACGACGCGCAATTGCCCGGCATTCCGGCGCGCGGCCCGATTGGATTGCAGCACGGCGACGTTATCGAGTTTGCAAACATTCTGGTCAGCGAATAGAGCGCAGACGGGCTAAACCGAGTTTCGGTGGCCGAAAGCTCTCCCCATGCGCGAAAGAGTGTTTCGGAGAAGTCTCTCCCCGTCCCGCTTACGCTTACGAACTTGCTTGGCCTTCAAACTCCTTCAATCGGCGTTCCAAGTGTTCGCGGCAAATGAGCAGCAACCCAGCCTGAAGCGAGAACGTTTTCATCGCGACCTCGCTATCGCCATGGAAGAAAAGAAATGCGATGGTGTTGGCCAGCCACAATGCGGCGACCACTCCGCTGAGGCGAAGGAAGTCGTCTTCGGAGCCCATTTTGCGCAGCATTTTGAGGACAATCCAACAGACGCGCAGTCCCGCGCCTAAAAACAGCAGCATAAAGACCGTGCCAAAGAATCCCGTGTTCACCAACAATCCGACAAAGCCATTATAGAATCGGCCTTGATTCACATGGCCGGTGATAGTGGTGGGGTCCCATTGCCAAGAAAGATCAACGCTGGCCAAGCCGAAGCCGCGCCCAATCCAAAAGTATTCCGGGGCCATTTCAATGCCGATGCGCCGCAAAGTCCGGCGCACCTCCAGTGTGCCCATCGCGTCCATCTTCGCGTCCGATTCAATGCGAATACCAGGCAGGAATGAAATAGCTCGCTGCGCCGCTCGAGGCAGACGATCGGCGGCTCCGTAAATGAACACTGCGGCTCCGATCGCCAAACTGACAGCGACAGCCACGTTCTTCGCGGATAGGAATCGCTGCGCAAAACAGACAAAGACGACCACGCCAGTTACGATTAGAGCCAAGTACCGGTGCCCACTCAGAACACCCAGACCCAGCATGCCCGCAGCGGCTGGAACCAGCCAAATGCTTCTGCGCCCAATGAAATCGTTCAGTTTGTACCTCACCAGCAGAAGCAAAAACATTCCGAGACCGACCACGTAAAAGGATTGGAACCGGCGGATACCGAAACGCTGCGCTCGCATTTCAAAATTAATCGCGTCGCCTGTCAGCTCAAAGAATTGAAGCAAAAAGAACATTCCTTCCGGCGCCTTGGAAAAAACAAAGTCCGAAATTAGAAATGTTATGGTGAGGACGCACTGCCAGATAAAAAGCCGGACCAACGTGCGTTCTCCAGGAGGACAGGCCAGAAAGAGGAATGGAAACACCACGCATGTGAGCTGTTGAAAATAGTATCGGCCACCCATCTGCTCGGATCCAAGAATCCTCAAACCGACGCCTCGGTAAAACATTGTGACTATCAGAACGACGCAATAGCCGATGGCGCCGATGAACAGCCACTTATTCTTAACAAGAATTCCCCACGTATACGGCGACGCTTGGCGCATCGAAATGGTCAGCACAAGTCCCGACCAGCCAAGCAGAGCCGCGAATTCCCACATGTAAGGCCGCCCTGGGAAAAGCGGCACAATCAACGCCGAACTGAACGTGGCCACCGATAGAATGACCGAAAGCTTTGAGTGATAGGGCAGCAGCAGCAACCAGATAACTCCAGCGAGCCCAAAAGCCAAAAGCCACAAATCACTCGCCAGAAAATAGCCGACCAAAAGCGCCGAAAAGACGATCAACCCAAACCAGAAAACCTTCTGGAATCGGAATTGATGTTCAAGCGAACTTGTTATCACCCGGTGGTTATATCGTTTGCCGCAACGTCGGCAACCTGAATCTTTTTGATCGCAGCCTGGCGCAGGGCGCATCTCGGCGGCCCCGCTCGAACAGGCGTTCAGATGTAGCGCAGAGTTTCACTCGGCCGTAACTGGAAAGCGATGAGCGCGCGTAGGACGGCGCTCGCGCGGCGAGAAAACTATCCAAGGCCTTAGCTTGGCTGCGCCTTAGCGTTTGCGTTCGGATTCGCGTTTGTCCTGCTCGATCTTCTCCTGGTCGCGCTCGATTTGCTGGAGTTGCTTTTCGATGGCTCGCATTTGCCGCTCCAATGTCCTGCCGTTGAACAGCGCGCCGAGGAGCCGATTGCACAACATGTCGAGTTCGACATTCATTCCGCTGGCTTGTTCGTTCCAAGAATCTTTTCTTTAACTCGTCTAGTTCCTCGGGACTGATCTCTTCGTCGCGCAGAAAGCTCAGGACCAGTTCGCCTGGCGATCCCGCAAAAAACTTGGCCAAGACCTGCCGCACCGCTTTCCGAGCAGCTGTCGTGCGATCTACTCTGGGTGTGTACGTGTGTGCGCGTCCTTCCTTCGAGCAGGAGAGGTAGCCTTTCTCGTGCAGGATGCGCATCATCGTGAGGATTGTCGTATAAGCCGTGCCATCCTTCCCCGAGAGCGCTTCGACCACTTCGGCTAAGGTGGCGGATCCTTTGTTCCAGAGCACCTCCATGATGCGATGCTCGGCGTCCGTTAACGTTCGTGATCTCTTGCGCGGCATATTTTCCTAAGTTGTGTCTTGAACCATCAATTGCCGTCGCCGAATGAATTCGTTCCGGGCTTCGTGGCAAACCTTTCTTGAGCTGCCTTTCAACAAGGCAGCTCAAGAAAGGTTGCAACAACAGCCGCGCAGTGCAGGGATAGATTTCGAGGAAGGAAGGACCGCTTTGTTCTCTGCCCGAATATTATCAATAAATCTCCGGCAGCTTCCATGGATCGCGCCGTTTACAATCCAGCCATTGGTTCGCTTCGTCGTCACCAACAAACTTCCACTGCCGCGGGTCCCACCGAAGTTTGCGCTGGTTCCAATAAGCAAGATTTCCCAAGTGCACAACCGTCGCCGTTCGCGCTCCAATCTCGACATCAGCGACCGGGCGTTGGCCCGAGCGGATGCAATCGATCCAATCGCGATGATGCCCGGGCGACTGGTAAAGATGCACTTCTTTCTCTCCTAATGGCTCCTTGACGATACTCTCGGGCTCGCTTGTCAGCACACCACGATCGATGCGAAGCGTCCCATTGGTCCCTGTGAACACACAGCCACTCGGGCCGCCATGGGTCATGATGACGCCGTTTGCATAAATGTACTTAACGCCCGTGCTGGCTTTCGAATCGTCAGGCGGAATGATCTCGACTGGTCCCGAATCGTCCATGTCGAGCGCCCATTGCGCGATGTCGTAGTGGTGCGCACCCATATCGGTGTGGCCGCCGCCCGAATACTCACGGTAACTGCGCCAAGCCGGGAAGTGGTTATGCACGCCGCGCGGGCTCAGGGCGGAATGATATTCTCGCATCGGCGCCGCCCCGAGCCACAGGTTCCAATCCAATCCGGGCTCCATTTCTTCGCCAGGCAGATCACACCATTGGCTCGGCGCGCCCACACCGACGGTGACGGTTTGAATCTTGCCGAGCCGCCCGCTCCGCATGATTTCGACCGCTTTCCTGAATGGGCCGAAAACGCTGGAGCGCTGCTGGCTGCCAGTTTGAAGGACACGCCGATATTTGCGAACGGCGTCGATGCAGCGTTTTGCTTCTGCGATGGTTAGCGTGAGTGGTTTCTCGCAATAGACGTCTTTCCCCGCCTTGCACGCTTCAATGATCGGAATCGCATGCCAATGATCGGGTGTGGCGATGCAGACCGCATCGATATCTTTGCGAGCCACCAATTCGCGGAAGTCACTGTATTCGGCGCAACCTTTCCAAGTCGTCTCCTTGCTATAGGCATCTTCGACGCGCTTTTTGGCATGAGCGCGCCTCTTGGGATCGACCTCGCAGACCGCGATTGCCTGGACATCGCCAAATCTTAACAACGTGCTGAGATGATAATCGCTGGCCATCTTGCCGCAGCCGATAAAGCCGACCACGATGCGTTCGCTAGGGGGAGCCTTGTCCTGAGCGCCGAAGACCGATCTGGGCACAATGGCGGGCAGACCGATGGTTGCGGCAGCAATACCTTTGAGAAACTGACGGCGATGGATGGCGGCAATTCGTTTCATGAAACAGTACGGTTAAGGGCGGGAAGCAACTTTCATTTTCATGTGTCAGCAACGTATCGTCTCGCGGTTGCGATGCAAGAATCGAATCGATCTTGCGCTTTAAGCAGTGGTCGCTCAGACTCCCGGCTTGCTCAAGCTAGGTCTGGATACCGCGAACATTACAATTCTAACCAAGACTATGAAGACAAATCATCGTATTTCCGCCCGAGTATCGGCAAAGGCGAGAGGCTTCGTTGTTAGATCGCTTTTGGGTCTCTTGCTCTGGCAAGCCAGCGTGTCATTGGAGGCGCAGACGTTATCGGTCACAAACCGACTGCAACTCTGGCTCAAAGCGGACGCTGGCGTAACCGCAACTCCAGCCGGCGCCGTTACGGCCTGGGCCGATCAATCCGGCAAAGGCAACAATGCCACGCAAACGGATGAAACTGCAGCGCCGACTTTGGTCGCGAGCGGATTGAATAACAAACCTGTCCTGCGTTTCGACGGTGATAACGATCACCTGGATGTCGCGACCGCTCCCAGCTTGGAGATTATCGGCGACATCGCCACCCACTTTGTGGTCAGGTTCGAGGACTACGCCAACTACCGCGCCGTCTGGGGCAAGACGGCTGTCAATATTCCAGCTTCGACTGACTATTATCTGTTGCCCTCTAGCGGTGTTGCTCGCGCCTATCGCGGCAGCGGCCTTGTTTCGGACATTGGCTCCGCGGATTCCAACGTAGGCATCCGCGCTCAGACTTATGTGGTGCTTGGGTTCGAAATGGCCGGCACACAATTGACGCATTACCTCAATGGCCAGGCCGTTGGCGGAGGCGCGATCACGGCGACCCTCGTAGACGGCGGCACGGCTCTGAAGATTGGTTCGCGCGACGACTTGTTCACCAAGATGAAAGGGGAGATTGCCGAGCTGCTGATCTATAACGCAGCCCTGTCGCAGAACGAGCGAAATTCGGTCGTGAATTATCTGCAGCAGAAATACGGTATAGTCAATCAGCCGCCCACCATCAGTCTGACCAGCCCGGCCAACAACGCCACGGTCACAGCGCCTGCCAGCCTCACCTTAACCGCCAATGCGTCCGATAGCGACGGGATTATCACGAAAGTGGACTTCTTTGCGAATGGTTCGTTGATCGCGACGGCAACGGCCAGCCCGTTCCGGGTTCCTGTCACGATTCCCAGCGCCGGCTCCGTCATATTCACTGCCGCAGTCACGGACAATAAAGATGCTCGGGTAACTTCTGAACCTGTTTCTATCACAGTGACGGGCGGCTCTGCCGCGAGCCTTACAGTGAACAGCGGCCTGCAACTTTGGCTCCAGGCGGATGCTGGTGTCACAAAGAACGCCACCGGCGCGGTCACGGCTTGGGCAGATCAATCCGGCAAGAATAACCATGCCGCGCAACCCGACGCGACGCTCGCCCCCGTATTGGTGGATAACGCGGTGAATGCCAAACCGGCTCTGCGCTTCGACGGCGCGGATGATTATATTGACGTCGCCAGTGCGCCCAGCGTGGCCATCACGGGCGACATCGCTTCGTTCTTTGTCGTGAAATTTGATGATTTTGCAACCTATCGAGCGATATGGGGCAAAACAGCCGCCAATTTGCCGCGGCCGAACGACTATTATCTCTTACCGAACAGCGGCGTTCCGCGGGTTTATCGCGGGAGCGAAGACAGAAATGTGAATGCCTTCGTCGATGGTAGAGCAGTGCCGGCCAACACGTATGTCCTTCTTGGCTTTAGTCAGGCAGGGACGCTGATGACCCATTACTTCAATGGGCAGTTGTCTGGGTCCGGGACACTGTCCGTGACGCCAACGGACTCCGACACTGCGTTGCGCATTGGCTCGCGCGATGATCTGTTTACGAAAATGAAAGGTGATATTGCCGAACTGTTGGTTTATGACCGGGCGATTGCTGGCGACGATCAGAACGCAGTCGCCGCTTACCTTGGCAGCAAGTATGGCATTCCCATCGTTCAAGCGGCCAATCTTCCTCCGACGGTCGCCCTGACTGGCGTCACGGCAGGCGCCTCGCTGAATCTACCAACGAATATTGCGCTCACGGCAACCGCGACCGATACGGACGGCAGCATTGTTAAGGTTGAATTCCTGGCCAATGGCGGCCTGGTCGGAACGGCCACAACGTCGCCATTTCGAATTCCTTTGAGTTTGGTCGCGGCTGGCAATGTCACGCTCAGCGCTGTGGCAACTGACAATCTCGGGACGAAGACAACTTCGGCTTCAATTGCAGTGACGGTCACTTCCGCCACGGTGTCACCGTTGCCGGCGACCGACGCATTGAAATTGTGGCTAAAGGCAGACGCAGGAATCACTGCCAACGCTTCCGGCGCGGTTTCGGCTTGGACAGATCATTCCGGAAGTTTCAATAACGCTATCCAATCTGACTTGACCGCCGCACCGCAGTTGGCGGCGAACGCAATCAATGGCAAACCAGCGCTGCGTTTCGACGGCGCGAATGATTATCTGGAAATTGCCCATTCTCCGAGCCTGGCGATCACCGGCGATATCACGTCGTTTTTTGTCGTCAAATTCGATGACTTCGCGACCTTCCGAGCCGTTTGGGCGAAAACGTCAGGCAACGTGCCTCGCCCAACCGATTATTATGTCCTGCCCAACTCCGGAATCCCGCGCGTATTTCGCGGCGGACCCGCAGCTATCGGAAACGTGGATGCCACAGAACCGATTACCGCCGGAACATTTGTCGTCGCTGGATTCGACATGGCGGGAACGACTTTGACTCATTACTTGAATGGACAAGTCATCGGCGCCGGGGAAATCACGGCTGCGCCGGTTGATGTTGGCACTCCGGTCAGAATCGGGACACGCGGAGATTTCGTCACGCGCATGAAAGGTGATATTGCCGAGATTGTCATTTACAACACGGCATTGAGTGAGGCGGATCGAAACAAAGTCCTCGGCTACCTTAACACAAAGTATTTCACTGTCGCTGATCCGGCGCCGCGTTTCAGCGCGGCACGCAAAACCGGCGCTAACATTGTGCTTGAATGGAGTGGCATTGGAAATCTTGAGGAATCAGCCGAGATCGCCGGCCCATGGACGCGAGTGAATGGAGCGACAAGCCCCTTCACTGCTCCAGCCAGCGGCCAGCGAAAGTTCTATCGGCTGCGATTCTGAATGCGTGGTCGGTTCTTGCTGCTACGACAGGACGGTTTCCATAGCCGTCCAACTTATGCTTTGGGGCAGCACAAGTTTGATCAAGCCGTGTGGATCGGTTCTTGCCGGCGATGCGCGTCTTACGGCTGTTGTTGGGGAGCTTGCTGGACTTTCCGCGCGCGGCGGACCACGTAATTGGTAATGCCGCGTCCGATCAATTCCTGGTAATTGGTCAAGACAATGTTCTGCGACTCAAGAATGCCCTTAATGTTAATTGGCTCTGTTCGATTCAGTTTAGTCCAGTCTATGTCTGGAAGCAGGACCGCGAGAAATTTCGGGTCGACCATGATTTCGTCGCCCTCCTGCGGAAGGTCTGTTTCGTTAGTGGTTGATGTTTGCCCTTCGGTCGCCGCGCGTTCTCCAAACGGCTTGCCTGTGTTGCTTAGGTAGTTTTCGTCGGGGCGAAGCGTCCCAAGTTGCGCGGGCGTTAGGCTTTGTGCTGAAGCCACGCCGAGCTTCGCTGCCTGTTTTTTCAACTCTTCATTCTCCTTGCGCACCCGGCCCAACTCCTGATATTGGCCGCGTAATTTGTGAATATCCTGGTTCTCCTTGCGAAGGCGCTGAGTTTCTTCGTTTTCTTCGCGCAGTTTCGCCAGGTCCTGGTTTTCCTGGCGCAGCCGCTCGATCTCCGAATCATTCTGGTTAACTGATGCTTGTTCTGTTTTGTTGCATCCGATGAACGTTGCCGCGCACAGGAGGCTTAGAAGAGCGATAGATTTCATGAATTCAAACTTCAACGTCGATGTTGCCTTAATATGATTCAGCTTAACCATGCCGGCAACTGGAGTTTCGTGCCCCCCGTCTCGGATTCTTGATCAAAAAGCCGTCCGGTCCGTACATTGCCTCGTCGTATCCCGTCGTATCCCCTAGGCTATTTTAGGGCGCGCGCGGATATACATAACACCAATTCTAACTTTAAGTTTCGATATGCGAAAAACTTTAACTCCAGGCGCGGTGTGCTGTCTTCTGGCCGCGGTCACGACCATATACAAAGTCGCGGCCGCGCCGATTACATTCAGCATCGATCCACAAAGCAAGATCACGATTTCCGGCAATGTCGCCGGAATCCCGCTTCAGGAACAAGGGGCGCGGAGTTTGACGACCACATTTTCCGGCTCCATCATTGCGGATGTGACAGGTTGGAGCATCAAGTTTACAGGTGGCAGCCAAATCGACGCCCGCACTAACGGAGTTTGGGAACCTTTGCCGGGTGGCGGTCCTGGCAGCGCCCCAGCCGATTTCCGAGCACTAGCGACAACGCCTTTTGGCGCCGCGAATGGCGCATTCCGAAATCTTCTCTTGGATGTCACAAGTTCAGTATTGACGCTCAATAACGGCAACTTCGACTCGGCCGCATTGGCCTTTGGATTCCTGGCCGAATCATCGTCGACTTTTGATTATTCAGCAGGCCTGTTAGGCTCCGGATCGAGGACATTGTCCGGCCTAGCCACAAATCGTGTCACGAGTGGAGCAACGCTGACCTCAGTTGGAGGCGCTGACACCCTCACCATCAAGATCGATACCGAGTTTAAGTTCCGAGCCATTTCCGAAGATGACAGCACTGCTCGATTGGCCGGGCAACTCGTCGCGTCGCGCGCAGTCCTTCCGGTTATCAGCTCCATTGTCTTCAGGGACCAGACGCTTGTCATTCGAGTCGAAGGAACAGGCGGCCAGCCATACCGCCTGCAGAGCTCGACCAATCTGCGAGCTTGGTCGCCTCGTGCGGCCGATGTCACAATGGAATCGAATCAACAGGTCTTCTCGGCGCGGCCCTCCGGAGCTCTGGAGTTCTTCCGGCTTTCACAATGAAGCACCTTGCGGTGGACAGCCGCGCCGTCCCTGCCCTTGGGGGAAGTGCCGAGACGCGCCCAAGACGTTCCGCAACGTGAGAACCTGACGTGGCGTTCCTTTTGGGACGGCGGCAATACGAAAGGCCCTATTTCCACGCAATGGAAGGTCAAAGGTTGGCCAACGATCTTCATCCTCGACCACAAGGGCGTCATCCGGCACCGCGACGCGCGTGGTGAAGTGATGGATCG
The DNA here is from genome assembly GCA_016871515.1 of Verrucomicrobiota bacterium. GTDB lineage: Bacteria > Verrucomicrobiota > Verrucomicrobiia > Limisphaerales > SIBE01 > SIBE01. The sequence continues at coordinate 16,552 of VHDE01000051.1, read as the reverse complement.
AGCTGTGGACACATTGCTCAAAGAAGTCGAGAGCAAGTGAAACGGTTTTTGGCTTAAGCTGCGTGGCATCCCGTCTCGATATCTGTTTTGGATAAGCCTCTCATTATCGTAGGTCTTACCGCTGTTGCACTGGCTTTTGAATGTTTTGGCGGTGAATTGCGCGCACCCGTCCGATTCGAAAAGCTGATTCTGAACGATCTTTACTTTTGCGATGAGATCGCGGCTGGCGACATCAATCGCGATGGCAAGATTGATGTCGTAGCCGGCCCGTGTTGGTATGCGGGTCCCGATTTCAAGCGAAAGCACGAGTTCTATCGCGCCGAACCGTTCGATCCTGCTCCCAGCCCGTCCAACAGCATGTTCAGCCATGTTCACGACTTCAATGGCGCTGGTTGGCCAGACATTCTTGTGCTTGGGCGCGTGCACTTGCATCAGGCGTTCTGGCATGAAAATCCGCAGGGCAAACCCGGGCAATGGAAAAAGACGTCCCGAAGTCTGTCCCGCACCTCGTCGACGGGCAATCCGGTCTCGGTGTGCAAATCACGGTGGCCGACGTGAATGCTGATGGCAATCTCGATGTGCTGACAGCGTCCAAGCTTGGGACATTTGTCTTTCTCAATCGCGCAGCCTCGGAATCGAAAGGCTCGAAGTGATTCGTGGCTCAATGTGATTCGGGCCAAGAAATACAAACAGAATTAAGCCGCATAGGAACCAGACTGAAATCATTCGCAAGATCATCGTAGAAACTCTCGTTCCCGTTCGACTCTGGGGCAAGCCCACAGGTTATTCGATCTCGCGCGTTACCACTTGAAGAATGTCCTTTTCCCGCCGTTGCAAGAGGCTGCCAAGGCCTTGGATACTTAACCAGTAAAAACCGCCTGTCATGGCAACCAGAAGCAACGATAGCGACGCATTTACTGGTGCGGAAGCGAACCAGCCCAACTTTTCGATCCCCCAGGCGAGCGCGGGCGGAAGCAGAATTGGAATCATGGCGACCGGGAACAACAGGTGCGCAAAGAAAATCAGCAAGCTCGTCTTGAGAGGAGCTTTGGTCGGCTTGAGCGACCCGGCTTCGATGCGATATGGCGCGATTATGGAGACGTAGTTCCCGGCAATGCTCAGCAATAGGAACATCGCTATGAGTTGCAGGCATGCTGCCAGAAAGACCAAGACCGAGAATCCGATCGCGCTGGCCACAATAGCCAGAACGACGAGGCCCACGCCGATTGCTATGGGAAAGAACGAAATGTTCTTCGCGATCAACGTATGCTGGCGTCGGATAGGCAGCAGCACGAGCGCCCGAAATCCATCGCGTTCAAAGCCAAATTGGTTGAAAAGCAACTGGACCATGCCTAAGAATGTAAATCCAACCGCGCCCGCCGCCCCAAAAGGCTTAACAAATTCCTCGGGCGTCCGGCGGCTGCGCGCAAAGAAAATGACCGACAAAACCACGGCCATTATTAAATTCATCAGTACCGCCATGCGCACTTCGGGTGCGCGAATCATCGAGCGAAAGAACGCCAGCGACAACGCGGCCGCCTGCTCTGGAATTGCGGGCAATCGCCGTTCGAGAAAGCGCTTTCTTGTGCCGCTTCTCAAGTCGGTTTTGCGGCGCGCTTCGGTTGATGGCAGCGAAGTGTCTTTTCCCTGGTAAAAGCGGATCGTCGATCGGTAAGCGCGGCCCAGCCCAAGAGCACCGATGGCGAAGGCAGCGCCGGTATGCCAGAGAGCCGGCCAAGCGTTTCCAGATGCCAGACCCATCGCGCCGTTGGCAACCCAGAGCGGCGGCACATATTGATGAGCTGCCACAAAGCCCGGAGGCACTTCCGCGCCACCGCGCGCGCGTCTGGGTTGCTCGGCAGAGCGGTTCCTTGACGCGCGTCCGCGATCTTGAAACACATTCAAATAGAGATTCGGCAGCTGTCCAACTAACACAAAGAACAGAGGCACGACGACAAGAATGGTTCGACGGCGTCTGGGATTGAGCATGAGACGACGAAAATCCAGCGCAGCGAGACAGGCAGATGCAAGAGGCGCCGCAAGTCGATCGTTTCGGACCTCTGCAATTCTGAAAGAAGGCCAATCAGCCAGAAAAAGAGGAATGCCCCCACCACCGCGTCCCAAACTAGCATTAACCGTTGCGGCGGCACGGCTGCTAAGATTGTTGCTCCAGCGAGCGTGCCCGCAATTCCGCCTCCCAAACCGATGAGAACGCCGAACACCAGCGCAATAGCAGAAAGTGCGGCGTTGAATCGGCCGGCCCGGGACCATTGGTTCTTGCTCAAACGCCAGCGCAGCCAAAGAACCGTCTGTAATTGGCTCCAGTTCATAGAAGACAGGTTGTAGGACAGCGCGTCCCGCCTGTCCACACGTTGAAGTGCCCCATGATAGGCGAGACGCGCTGTCCTACAACTTGCATGCTCATCCCTCGAGCCAGGTCAGCCTCTGCTGTTCGATGTTATCGCTCCCGACGGTCTTAAGGAACAACGCCTCGAGTGAACCCGCCGCCTGAGCCTGTTCCATCGGCCCTTGATAAACCAGTTTGCCCTTCGCAATGATGCCGACATCGGTGCAAAGCTTTTCCACGATTTCCAACACGTGCGAAGTCAGGAAAACGGTCGCGCCACGTTCGACGCAACGTTTGAGGATGTCCCGCAACACGCGCGACGCCACGGCATCGACTCCTTCGAACGGTTCGTCAAGGAAGAGCAAGTTCGGATTCGCGATGAGCGCCGCAGCCAGAGCCAGCTTTTTCTTCATCCCGTGCGAATACTCCAGCACGAGCTTCTTCTCTTCCTGGGCGAGATTCATCATGACCAGCAACTCTTGGCAACGTTCACGCACCGTAGTGATCGGAAGCAGATACATGCGTCCGACGAAAGTTAAATACTCGCGAGCCGTCAAGTTATCGAAGAGCGCCAAGTTTTCCGGCACGACCCCAATGCGCCGTTTTATTTCTATGTCACGGTCTGTGCCGTCGAGTGTGTGGTCCAGAATTTGCACGGCGCCGCTCGTGGCCGCCAGAAGGCCAGTGAGCATCTTAATGGTGGTCGATTTGCCGGCGCCATTCGGGCCCAGGAACCCGTAGAACTTGCCCCGCTCGACGCGCAAATCCAACCCGTCCACCGCGCAGAAACTTCCGAAGCGCTGCGTCAACCCCATCGTCTCAATCGCGAGAGTCATCCCAATGCTGTCAAAAAGAAATTGCCACTTCCCAGAAAGAGGCAGTCGTCACTTGGCTTGGAATCCATGCGCAGCTTCGGGAGATGGTGGCACCAGCGGAACCTTCGCGGCACGTCTGTGAAATTTCGCGGCCAAATCACTGAACATCGTGTACACGACCGGTATGATCAACAGCGTGAGAAAAGTGCTCGTCAACATGCCCCCCACGACGGCCACGCCCATCGGCCGGCGGCTTTCTGCGCCGGCGCCAAATCCAATCGCAATTGGCAGGATGCCAGCAAGGGTCGAAAAAGCAGTCATCAGGATCGGCCGCAAACGCACCAAGCCAGCCTGAATCATTGCTTCATGCGCATCGACACCTTTGGCGCGTTGTTGATTCGCGTACTCGACAAGCAAAATAGCGTTCTTTGTCACAAGACCGACCAGCAGCACGAGCCCAATCAAACTGAAAAGATTGACGTTCATCGCTGGGATGGGTGGATACAAGCCCATCTTTCCTCCGAAACTTAGCAACCAAAGCAGACCAAAGGCTCCCACAAAGGCCAGGGGAACAGAAAGAATCACGGTGAACGGATGCACCAGGCTCTCAAACTGCGCCGCCAACGTCATATAAACAATGACCAGCGCAAGGGCCAGCACCCACAAGACTTCCGTGCCGGTGTCTTGGAGATTCTTCGCGTCGCCACCCCACGCATAGAGAAAGCCCGACGGCAACTCGCGTGCAAGCATCGCTTGAACATCTTTGACGACCGTGCCGATAGGTACCAGACCTGGCGATGCCGTAATGCTGGCACTGCGCAGCCGGCCATAATGACTAATCGAGTTGGCCGCCGCGCCTTGCGTGCGAGTGACGACACTGCTGAGCTGAATGAGATCGCCCTTGGTATTTCTGACAAAAACCTTGTCCAAATCCTGCGGGGTCAGGCGCGACTGACGTTCGAGTTGCGCGATCACTTCGTACTCTTTTCCTCCGACCTTAATGCGGCTTAGATCGAGACCGCCGAAGAGAATCTGCATGGTTCGGGACACGTCCTGGATGCTCACTCCGAGAGCGGCGGCACGGCTTCGATCAATGCTCACGCGCAGCTCGGGTTTATCCACCTCAAAGGTGACGCGAACGTTCCGGAGATTGTTCATGCCCCGAATCTTGTTGGCTATGTCCTGCGAAGTCTTGTTCAGCGCATCAAGGTCCTGATGCTGAAGGATCAATTCGAAAGGTGATTCGCGGAAGTTGACTTCGATGGCTTTTGGCAAATTCGGAATGGCAATGGCGCCTTCAACCTCGCCGAAGAAACGTTGCGCAACGCCGCCCGGACCATGGACGATGTCCTGCACAGAACGGTCGCGTTTGCTCCGGTCACTAAATCGGACAAAGATGATCCCAAAGTTTGCCTGGCCCGGACCCGCAAATCCCGGCGCCACCATCGCTCCGTAGCTCTCGACCTCCGGCAGAGCCGCGACGATTTTCTCGGCCTTAAGCAATTGGCGGTCGGTGAATTCGCTCGTCGAGCCGTTCGGCGTCAGAACTATGCAGAACATTCGGCTCTTGTCCTCGACCGGCAGGAAGTCATTCTCCAATCCCACATAAGCTAGTGCCATGACGGCCAGCGACCCCACGGTTAGGAAAAAAATGAGAACTCGATGCCGCAGAGACCAACGCAGAGCGCCGCCGTATCTGCGCGCTAATCCATCGAACGCACGCTCGAAAAAGTTGAAGAGCGCCCCGTGCTTAAGGCCTTCGAGTGGTTTCAGAATCCGAGCTGACATGGCCGGAGACAACGTCAAGGCCACAAACGCCGAAATGATGACTGAACCGGCCACCGCCACGGCAAATTCGACAAAGAGCTGCCCGGTTGCACTGCTCTGAAACGCCAGTGGCGTGAAGACGGCCACGAGCGAAATCGTAATAGCAATAACCGCAAAGCTGATTTCTTCCATTGCCTTGAAGGCCGCTTGCATCGGCGGCATCCCCTCTTCGATGTGCCGATAGATCGCTTCGAGCACCACGATCGCGTCATCGACGACAATCCCGATGCTCAAGACCAGCGCCAGCATCGTCAGGATATTTACGGAATATCCGAGCACATAAAGCAGCGCAAACGTCCCGACGATGGAAACAGGAATGGCCACTGCCGGAATAATCGTCGAACGGAAATTCCGCAAAAAGACAAAGATGATGAGCACCACCAGCACGAAAGCCATGGCAAGCGTTTCCCACACCTCGCTGATTGCCTTCTCAACAAAGACACTGGCATCGTAAGCGACCCACAAATCGCAGCCTTCGGGAAGCGTCGATTTGATGCTCTCGATCTCCGCGCGAATGCCTTGGGCCACACCGACGGTGTTCGCCTTGGCCTGCTTGACCACACCAAGAAAGATGCAGGGCTTGCCGCGCGCGCGCGCGATCGTTCGGTAATCTTCGACACCTTCTTCGGCACGGCCGATGTCGCGCAATCGAACCAGCGTCGCCCCTTCGGAGCGCACCACAAGGTTGTTGAATTCTTCGGCTGTTTTGAGTTCCCCGCGCGTTTGAATGGTCATTTCCCGGTCGAGATTCTCGACGCGGCCACTGGGTAACTCAATGTTCTGTTCCCGTAAAGCGCGCTGGACATCTAACACGGTGACATGGCCGGCGGCCATCTTCTCGGAATCCAGCCAGAGCCGCATGGCGAAACGTTTCTCGCCGCCGATCATCACTGACGAAACGCCCGATACGCCTTGAAGCCGTGGCTTTATCTGCCGCTCCGCGAGTGTCGTAAGTTCCAGCGGCGAATAACGGTCGCTGTTGAGGGCGTTCCAAATAATCGGCTGCGCATCCGAATCCTGCTTCGAAATGACGGGTTCGCGAATGTCTTCCGGAAGATTGCCGCGCACGCGCGAAACGCGATCTCGGACATCCTGCGCCGCGATGTCAATATCGCGCGACAGGTCGAATTCAATCGTGATATTGCTGACCCCTTCGCGGCTTTCACTGCGCAGCGTCTTGATCCCTTCGATGTTATTGATCACCTCTTCGAGTCGCTCGGTGACTTCGGTCTCGACAACTTGGGCGTTTGCGCCGGGATAAATTGTCATCACCGAGACCAGGGGCGGATCAATGTCCGGCAATTCACGAACTGGCAATCGCGAGAGGCCAATGATGCCGAAGAGCACCAGGACCAAATTCATCATGGTCGCCAGGATCGGCCGCTGAATGGAGACACGTGAAAGGATCATGGGCGCATCCCCCCCGAAGAGATTCGCACCGGAATGTTGCCGGGTCGGAGACCGGCACTCCGGTCCATGGAAAGCCTCGACAACTTTTTCGCCCGCGTCGGGAACATGAACCAGGTAGGACAGCGCGTCTCGCCTGTCTCACCCAGTCTTGGTGTGCGCAAATGCTGGACAGGCGGGACGTCTATCCTGCCACGCAGATTCATGGAAAGCGACGCGAACATGTTATTTGCCTCCCGAATCTGCATACGGCGCCGCTGCTTCCTTCGGCGCGAGTTTGACCGGGGCGCCCGGGCGCAACTTTTGAGTGCCTTCGACGATCACCTTTTCTCCGCCATTCAACCCTTTCAGAACCTCCGCCTTCCCTGCAAGCCGAAGGCCGACCTCTATAGGACGCATTTGAGCGCTGCTTTTGTCATCAACAACGAAAACCGCGAAGCTGTCGCCATTGCTCATCAGCGCCGGTTCTGGAATTACGATGGCCGCATCGCGCAATTGCAGTGTGAGGTCAAGGCTGGCAAACATGCCGCCCCGCAGTTTGGCGTCCGGATTCGCAATCCGCGCCTTAACCAAGGCCGTGCGGGTGCTCTCGTCGATTTGAGGCGAAATGAAATATACCTCGCCGCGAAATTTGTCGCCCGGGAATGCCGCGACGGAGAATTCGAGCGGCTGTCCGATCTGCAGTTGCCTGAGATACCGCTCCGGAACCTTGACTTCAACTTTTACCGTATCGAGGTCCACCAGCCACGTCAGAGTCGTGTTGCGTGTGATCACTTGCCCCGGACTGATCTGCCTGGCGCCGACAATGCCCGAAAAGGGCGCGTGAATGCGCGCGTCTTTGAGTTGGCGCCTGTGCAAGTCAACCGTCGCTTGATTGATGCCCAAGGTCGAGGAGGCCTGATCGAATTCCTGTTGCGAGATCAGCGTGTCCTTAAAGAGCTGTTTCGCGCGGTCGTAGCTGGATTGGCTCAACTTCAAACTGGCCTCAGCCTCCGCGAACGTAGCGGCAAACTTGGTTTCATCGAGCTTGACCAAAAGCTGTCCCTTGGCCACCCGCTCACCCTCCACAAAGTTGATTTCCTGCACAATGCCGTCCGTTTCTGCTTTGATTTCGACCATCTCGTTGGCTGCAATCGTACCGGGCAAGGAAAGTGTTTCCGAGACCGCACGCCGCATCGCTTCGACGGCGATAACTTGGATTGCCGGCATGCCACTGCCGCCCGCGGGTCCGCTGGCCGCCTTCTTGCATCCGGCTAGAAACGGCAAGCTCATAAATGCCGTCGCAACGGTCCAGAGTAGGGGAGTCTGCAAAAATGTTTTCACCGCTTAGGTTCGTGGGAGGATGACAGAGGCCGCTCGCTGCCTGGTTGATCGGCCTGCTGATCTTCTCTTCCAATGGTTGACAGCTCGTTTGCCGGCAGCGCCTTCCAAAAAGAGTTTTACGATTTGCTCCGCCGTCCGCCGATGCAACGAATGGTCAGCGCGGAGGAATTGACCCATCACGTAGATATTGAGCAATCCGTAAATCGACATCGTCAGTTCTTTGCTCGTAAATCGCCGGTTCAACAAACCCGCTTCCAACCCTTCTTTGACCAGCGAATGCATGAACTCGAAACTCCGGATGCACTTGTCAAGATAACGAATCTCAGTTGGAATTTCGCCCGGCGCCGCAAAAGCTGTTGAAAACGACAAGCGCACCAAATCGCGATGCGCTTTGAGGAAGCCAAACAGGGCCGTAATGACTTCCACCAGTTTGTCTGGCAATGCCTCCCGGCGAGCCGCCGCTTCCTGCATCAGCCGCAAACGCTCATCATGTGCGTAATCTATGAGCGCCTGATAGAGTCCAGCTTTATTGGCGAAATAATAATAAAGCGTCGGCTTGGTGACAGCGGCGGCATCGACAATATCCTGCACCGACGTTCCTGCGTATCCGCAGGCGGCGAACTTCTTCAACGCCGCGCGCAACACTTCCTCTCGGGTGACAAGGCTCGATCTCACAAAATCCTACCGGACGGTAGGTAAACTTCCTTCGCTCGTCAAATGGTATGTTGGACGGAGAAGCAACCGAAAATCGGCGAGGTCAAAAGAGTCTTTAAGCCGTAGCTCAGGCGAATGTCTTCTTTAGATATTCGATGCTTTTTGTGGCGATGACTTCGGGCCCTTCTTGGAAATCGAAGACCTCGACAGAGACATAGCCATGGTATCCGGCCTCCTTGAGCGCAGCGGCAATGGGTTTGAAGTCCACGTCGCCGAAGCCTGGGCCTTTCATGTTTTTGTCATTGACGTGGAAATACGCGAAATTCGGCCACGAATCCCGAATGATCTGCGGGATTGGTTTGGTTTCCGACGACATAGCTTTCACGTCGAGGATGATTTTGAAGTGCGGCGTGTTCAATTGCTGAACGAATCGAATCGCGTCGGCGGCCGTATTGACGAAATTGGTTTCGGTGGGCGCGAGCGGTTCGAAACAAATGGTCACGGCTCGCTGTTCGGCCCGCATAACAGCCTCTCGAAATACCTCCGTCGCCCAATCCCAGGCTTGCTGCGGTGAAACCCCTTCCATGATGTTACGCTGCTTGGGCGAGCCAACCACGATGATTTTTCCGCCGAGGTCGGCACAAAAGTCAACGAGATCGACAAAGTACTTTGAGGTGCGCTGACGGACCGCAGCTTCGGGATGAGTTAAGTACATGCCTTCCGCCTGGACAAGCACCCAATGAATGCCGGAGATGACGATGTTATGCCGATTGGCTGTATCGCGGATTTTCTGTCGATCAGACGGCGGAATCTCCGTCACATATTTTGCGATTGTGAAAGGGGCGATCTCGACGGCGTCGTAACCGGCCTTGGCGGCATAGGCAATCGTATCCTCAAGTTTCCAACCTTGGAAAATCTCATTGCAGATGGCGAATTTCATGGGGGGATTCAGACAGAATGGCCGTTGTTTTGCCAAATCAAAACGCAAAAATAATCTTGACATTCGTCGCTTGACCACAGTAATTTCCACAGTAATGCTGTACTGTTATAACAACAAAATACTACGTCACAATATTCCACTTATGAAGTATCTCAAATATGCTGTCTTGGCTGCGGCATTAATCACGCTGCAGATATCAGCTGTGCAAGATGCCAATCCCGCCAAACCTCCCCCAAAAGACCAAAAAGAGAAGCCCCCTGGCAAACCCGGCGATCATCCTGACAAGCCTCCGGGCAAACCTCCTGGTCCTGGCAAACCCGGCGATCATCCTGACAAGCCTCCGGGCAAACCTCCTGGTCCTGGCAAACCCGGCGATCATCCTGACAAGCCTCCGGGCAAACCTCCTGGTCCTGGCAAACCCGGCGATCATCCTAACAAGCCTCCGGGCAAACCTCCTGGTCCTGGCAAACCCGGCGATCATCCTGACAAAAGCCCGAGAGCGATCATCGATACGAACAATCGTCCTGGTCCTGGCAAACCCGGCGATCATCCTGACAAGCCTCCGGGCAAACCTCCTGGTCCCGGCAAACCTGGCGATCAACCAAACAAGCCGACCGGCAAACCGCCTGGCGAATCAGGTGCGCCCGATGGTCCTGGCGAAGCCAAACCGAAGAACCCTTGATTGGGATTCTTCGATGAGCTGAAAACACTTTAGCAATCGTCGTATTCAAAGGGCGTAGTTTTTCAAACTACGCCCTTTTGTTTATTCAAAAAAGAATGACAACGAATGACCGGCGTGTAATAAGAAAGCGCTAGCATTGACCAACAGAAAACACGACTCGAACTGCCAGCCATGACCCGGTGGCAGCTTCCGAATACGACGACTCTGATGCGAAGACCAAAAGACAAAGGTGCTTGTTTCGTCCGGCTTTTGGGTTGTTGCCGACAAGTGATCGTTGCCTCGATACCTCAGTTTCGGCTGTGCGCAGTTCTCACTGGCTGCTTCGTGGTGTGCGGTGCGCTTTTAAGTTGCGTCTCTTCCTCTCGATCAGTGGCCTCGCTTGAGGTTGTTGAACCGCAAATTAACCGGGGTTTTCTGACCGAAGAAGCGAAGGATGACGGTTTGCGGCAAATGATGGAAACGTTGGATAAACAGACGCCCAAGCCTGAGCCCCGTTCCATCACCAATCAAACTGACGCCAGCAATTTGTTGCTTGCTGCCGAAGAGGCGGCGCCTGTTCAGTCAAGAAGCAACGCGCGCGACGCAAGCGGAGAAACGGAAAAGCCGAAACCCATTCCATTTCAACCCGAACTCCCAGCGAATTCTGGCAAGCTGATGGCTTTGCCGAAGCTAAGTGCCACCGAACTGACAGAACTGCTCTCCACTCTCCAGCTGAAACTTCAGACCGAGAAGGCGTACAAGACAGCGGCCACTTCGGAAGTTCAACTCTTACCACCGATCCCAAGCGGACTAAGCGAGGGATCGATTCTGACGCGCAACACAGCGGAAGGCCTGGCCGTTCTTCGCCTCGCACACCGCCGATTCCTGTCGCAACCGGCACAATTGTGGATTCAGGGTATCGTTATTTCAGGCGCCTCGCGCGGCCTCGAGGAGAACGCTGACCTCGATGCGATTCCACCCATGGTCGAAGCCTTGCTCGGTTCGACGGAAGCCATGAAGAAGAATCTGACGGCCGAAGATGTTGCCCATCGTCTCATTCGCCTCAGTTACATCGATGTTGCCGGCGCAATGACCGGATTAAAAGGGTTTGGCATCCGGACGGCCGAGGATTTGTCGCAGGTGGATATGCCGATCGAATTTGACGCGCTTCCACTGGTTGCGCCGATGCCTTCGCCGGATAGCAATCAAACGTCTCTTCTTGGCGCCGAGAACATCAGCGATAAAGGCGCCTTCGAATCTTCGGTCACCCCGTCAGTGGCGACACCCTTGCCGTCGGTTGTCAATGCCTCGCCGATGTCCCAACTGCTCGTTTATTTCCACCCGGCCCATCCGGAACAATTTGGCCGCGTCAAACAGCTTTTGGACGAATTTATCGACCGCGCCGATCGGCAGATTTTTGTGGAAGGAATGGTGTTGGAAATTAGTGAAGACGGCCTGACGGAATTGGGAATTGAGTGGGAATTTCGCGAAGGCAATTTCGAGTGGATGATCGGGTCGCTAGGCGCTGCAGGCACGGCACTCAACACCCTTCGCTTCAATTTCGATGACATGCAGAATTTTGATAAAAATTGGGTGGCTCGTTTGAAAGGTCTGGTGCGCGATGGAAAAGCGGAGGTTCTTTCCCGACCGAGCGTGCTTACCCTGAACAATCGGCAAGCCACCATCCGCGTTGGCACGGACATCCCGATTGCGACAAGCCGCGAGCAGGGCGCATTAGAAAGCGGGAGTCGCCTCGCCTTTGATTTCAAGTATCTGGCCACGGGCATTTCGCTCAACATTATGCCTCGGTCCAATGAGCGCGGTGACGAAGTCAGTTTGCTTGTGGATACAATTGTTTCGTCCGCGGTCCCGGGCGCAGACTTGGAAGTGAGATCGACAAGTGGCGAAGTGCTGGCGTCGGCGCCGACAATGGCTACCCGCCGGATTCAGACTTACGCGCGCATCGATAACAACACACCGTTCATTATTGGAGGCCTCGTCAGCAAGGAACATTCGACCGTTCGAGACAAAGTGCCGCTGTTAGGTGACATTCCTTATCTCGGCGTGTTGTTTCGAAACAGACGCACGACCACGAAGAAGCGCGAGGTGATCGTGGTCCTGACGCCTCATGTGCTCGCCGCGGAGAGGGGCAGTAAGCTGGGTCAATACTTGCCAAAAGACGAAGACCGTTTCGATGAATTCGGCAACAAGCTTTTTCGCGATACCTATCGCATCCGTTCTGAAGATATTTTCGACCTGAAGTTCATCACGGACAACGCGCGTTTACAGCAGTTCCGAGCCCTCGCGCAACGTGCGATCGAGCGCGACTTTCGGTTGGCGTTCACCGAGCCCTTTAGTCACTTCGCCGAAGGTCGTGTCCCAGGCGAGAATGTTTTGGTTCATCGCATGGTTTGGGAAGTTGTCCGGCGGCTTTCCTCGGAAGAAGGCAAACCCGACACGAAGTTTCTGGATCGCCATATTAACCCAGAACGTTTGATCGCGTTCGAGAGCCAGCAGGCCGGGGCATTCAACGTCCAATTCTTGGAGCGCATTCTATCGAATCTTGCCAACGCAAAAGATTACGAAGCATTTTTCGCGAAGAACCAAGGCAAGGCCCTCGTGCTGACATTTTCCGAAGACAAGTCCGGCACGAAACCCGGTCAAAAGGTAACCATGCCGATTCCCGAGATTCGGCTTGTTTCTTGTCCAGACCAGAAAGCCTGGAGCCGTTTGCTGTGGGATTTGAACCAGCCCGACGATAAGAGGGTGCGGCGTCATTCGGTGATCCTGCGAGACAAGCTCGATATGGTGCGGCTGCAACGCGTGCTGCTCTTAAAGAAAATACTTTCCCTAAACGGCGGAGAATCACACATGACGTTGAAGAATTTCAGCTTGGGGAAGGTCATCCTGATCCCTGAACCCAAAATCGATCAATTCCACCTGATCGATGCGGAAGCTGCCCAGTACTTCTTCGAGATCGAGAAATACTATGAAGTCACGCTGCAGGTAATCGAAGAAACACTGAAGAAAATGGAAGAAGCAGTAAAGCGGCCGGAGTTCGAGCCAATTCGATCAAGCGCGGACGACTCTGCGAGACGCTCCCTTTAGACAAAACCCTGATTTGCGATCTGATGTTCTGGAAATTTATTAAGCAGCTTGTTTGGCCGACCGTTACCTTCGCTATCATTCTGGTGGTTGGCTTGCCTTATTTCCTAAAGTGGAAAGACCAGGCGACGGACTACACGGTCACCATTCTTTCCGCCTGCGCCGGCATCAGTTTTGTTTTCAGCGTTGCCTGGCTGCTCGTCCGGCTCATCGAAGTGATTGTTTGGAGACTGTTGGAATTCCGGCTCGAGGGCAGCATTCCCCGACTGTTGAAAGACCTGGTTGCCGTAGGGGTCTTTTTGATCGCAGCTTTCGTGATCGTTAGCTTTGTCTTCAAACAATCGGTCACCGGTATCTGGGCGACGTCCGGTGTCGTCAGCCTCGTCGTTGGCTTCGCCTTGAAGAACATGATTGCCGATGTCTTCTGCGGCATCGCGCTGAATGTGGATCGTCCATTTAAAATCGGCCAATGGATTCGCTTGCACCCGCGCGCCACGGAAGCTGTCGAAGGTTTGGTTTTGGAAATCAGTTGGCGATCCACGCGGTTGAGGACGATGTCGCACACTTTGTTAGTGGTGCCCAATAGCGAAATCAGCTCGATGCTGCTGACCAATTACAGCGAACCCGAAAGCAGGTGCCGCTTCGACGTCACGTTATGCCTGGATTTCGAAGTGCCGACGGAACGGGCCTTGCGGGTGCTGCTCGCTGGCGTCAAGGCAGTCAAATGTGTGCTCGAGACGCCCGCGCCATTTATCGCCGCCAACAAACTCAACGATCGTGGCATTGAGTATGTCCTGCGGTACTGGTTGAAGCCCGCGGAGGTCAATCCCGAAGTGGCCCGGCACGAAGTGATCACGAGCGTGTTGAATCATCTTCACCAAGCCGGCATTTCGCTCGCGTATCAAAAGCACGATATGTTCTTTGCGCAGATGCCTTCGCGCCAACTCGACCGACGCGCCGATCGATCGACGCTCCTCAAACGGATCGAGATTTTCTCCGCTCTGACGCCCGACGAGATGACCGATCTTGGCAGCCAGATCAAAGAACGGCGTTTCAACGCCGGACACGCGATCGTTAATCAGGGAGACTCCGGAGACTCAATGTATATTTTGGTGGAAGGTCTCTTGGACGTGAAGTCGAACCTCGACAATGGCCAGCATCAAGTCAAAGTCCATACCATTCAGCCGGGCGAGTTCTTTGGGGAAATGTCCTTGCTCACAGGTGAACCGCGTTCGGCCACGGTCGTTGGGGCTACAGACTCGGTCGTTTACGAAGTCGGCAAGGAACACTTGAACGTTCTTCTGAAACAGCGTCCCGAGATCGCCGTCCAAATCTCGGAGATTATCGCCGCGCGGAAGTGTGAATTGAAAGAAAAGGGCAGAGCTTCTCCGGAAGAGCGCGTCGTCCTCCACCAGTCGGTCGCGGACCAAATACTCGACAAGATGAAGAACATCTTCAGCAGTTTGCGTGACGGAATTTCCTCGCGCCGTCGCGCGGCCAGTATCTCAGGGCTGCAGAAATAACCGTGGGACGCACTTGACTAGGACACGAATGCATTCTCATAGAGCAGAGTGAAATTACGTGTATAGCGCGCTTGCCTTCCTCGCAGCGCAGACTTGAAAGTCTGCGCTGCGAGGAGCCGGTCCGGCTACGCTTTTGGCCCGAGTCCAAGCGTTTCCTTGCAGTATTTAACGCTGCGTTCGATTTCGCCTTTTTGGTAGTCCGCTTCCGGGATATCAGCCGGCTTCCGTGGGATTGGTTTGCCGTGTTTGGCTAAAGCAACAAACTTGGCGAAGTCCTGGGCGCGCGCTTTGGGCCAGGCATTCCAGAAGTCTTTCCGAAAGTAAGGCAGTTCCCGCGGAAAACCCGAGATCGTTTCTATGTGCACTGGCACGCCGGGACACAATTCGGCAAAGCGCTTCATGTAAGCCTTGAAGTCCACTGTGCCTTCGCCCATCGCAGTCCACTGCACGGTGGCTCCATTTGGCGTTTCCCAAATGGCGGAGTCGCGCAGACTGCTGGTCACGACGTACGGGCCAAGAATCTCCAGATTCTCGAGCGGATCTTCGAAGGTCCACGCGGCGTTCCCGGAATCGATATTGGCGCCGACGTAATCCTGGCCCGCGGCTAAGATTAGAGTGACCAACTCCCAAGCCTGCATGTCACCGGCGTGGTTTTCCACCGCGATCTTGACGCCTGCGTCAAGCGCACGGCTGCGACAGGCTTTGCAAACCTTCACGGTGTCTGTGATGCGAGCTTCGATGCCGCCTTCGCTCTTGCGGTCGTCACCATTTCCGAGAATGACGCGAAAGACCGGCGAGCCGAGCGCCTTGGCCATGCGAATTCCGAGCGTCAAATGCTCTTCTGCCGTCCCCCAGTCCTTCCTGAATGCTCTCGACGTCGGGCAAATGCTCCAACTGCCCAGATGGATTTGCAGCCCTTTGTCCGCCGCCTTGGCCTTGATCTCCTTCAAGTAACCGTCGTCAAACTTTTCGAACGGTCCAAGATCGCTGATGAAAAGTGAATCCGTCTTAAGTTGCGCCGCGTAGTCGATCAACTCCGGCGCTTTCCACTTCATGGCGCGCACTGCGAAATTATCGAAGCCAAGCTTGATGCGCTTTTCGGCGGTTTGCGTTTGGCTGAAGGATGGCTGGCCCAGAACCAGTCCAGCTCCTGCCATAGCGAGAGATTTTCCAAATTGTCGGCGGTTGAGATTCATAATATTCGGATTTGATTGAGTTGCGTTCAAAACAGGGCTGGCTTGTTCGTACCGAAACAGAACCTAAAAGCAAGCCGATTCCCCTGCCGAATAAGACACAAGGGCGCGTCCGCACCTTCCTCGCAGCGCAGAGGTTCACTCTGCGTATCGCCGACTTGCAGTCGGCAGCCTGTCCGCACTTGTCTAGCGCGCAGGATCGTACGGGAGCGACGCAGATTGAAAATCTGCTATGCGGCAGAGTGAAACTCTGCGCTGCGACCAAACGCCTGTTTGACCGGGAGGGGTGGCGCCAAGATGTGCCCGGTATGGCAAGAAACGAGACGTGTGGTCGGTTAGTTGGTTAGTTACTCATGTTTGCGGCCTCCGCGTTCTTTGTGTAAAATGCGTTTTCGCATTGGAACAGAAGGCCGCTAAGCCCGCAAAGGTTCCAAAGAAGATTCGGATGTTCCCAAGTTGGTCATGCATAAAGACTGGCGAATCCCTCATAACCGTGATACTGTACATCGACCCATGAAAACGCAAGGCCGGGCCTTCACGCTCATCGAATTGTTGGTTGTCATCGCCATCATCGCAATTCTCGCCGGAATGCTTCTGCCAGCGCTGAGCAAAGCCAAAGAGAAAGCGAAAGGCGCCGCGTGTTTGAGCAACTCACGCCAGATCGGGATCGCTCTCGTCATGTATGCCGATGACCACAACGACACCATTGTCCCGCTCGAAATACTCGGCACGCCGCCGGCCGATGCGTATGTCCCGC
>VHDE01000050.1 GCA_016871515.1 Verrucomicrobiota bacterium | reverse complement strand
CAAGACGCGGGGCCAGCGGGCGCAACGGCAACCGACGCCGGGCGGAACGGGGATTCCCGCCCGTTCCCCCTCAGCGCCAACACCGTTTCCAGCGGCTGTGGTGCCCTGAGCGGCCTTGCTGGAGGCTACGACCGCCTTCGAGGCGGGCGGGCGGGCGCCCAGCAGCCCCGAAGGCCGACCAAGCACCCGCCAGGGGCGACAATTCTGCCGCGTTTCGCCTTGAATGGCCACCCCCAGCCAGGCACACTCCAGCCACGTCGAAAAAGCAAATGCCTATCAGTACATTTCAACCAGGCGTCGCTGGCGGGTCTTGCTCTTGCCAGACGTGATCTCGACATACCCGGCCACGCGCCAAACGTCTAACCAATCAAGACGCAGCAATTCGGACGTGCGAAGCCCAGCCAGCCCACCGAGCGCGACAATCGCGCGCATAGGGCCTTCTGCTGCTTCAAGCAGAGCACGAAGTTCCTTCGGCGTGTAGAAGAGCACTTCTCCGTTATTCGCGTGCTCCGGGCGCATAGCATCGGCTTCTTTCAAGCGGTGCGTGACAGGCAGGTAATCTTTCCGCACGCACCATTTGAGGAATTGATGCACCGTTGCGCGGTAATGATTCCGGCTCTTGGCGGAAAATTCGTGCAGGGACTGAATGAAGGTGTCGAGATGTTCCTTTGTCAAGTCACAGACAGCGGTGTTCTGGAATGTCTCGGCGAAGCGACGAAGCCGAATCGCACGGGTGTAAGCGTAGCTGGCCGATAATTGCGCGCGCTCGCCTTCATTGGATCGGGTTCGCGGCTCTTCGCTTTTGATGAATTCCTCCACGGCCTCACCGACACCCTTGCGCTTAACCATCGCAACAGTGCACAGGTAACGTTCTACGGCTTCAGTCACCGTATAACCGTTCACTTTGCTGGCGGCTTCGACGTACTCAGAGACTGCATTAAGCAGGGATACACGTTTCCCCGTGGACTGGCGGAAGGCTTCAAGCCGTTCAAGCGCTGCCAAAGCATCACGCGACTGGTTTGCAGTTAAGGCGGCGGCCTGCGACCCAGCCGCTAAATCACGAACCAGCTTATCAGCGGCGGCCCTGGCTTCAGAGCAGGTCACAAAGTGGCTCATCCGGCGCTTCCCAGCCACGTAGGCGCAGACGCGATAGAACGGATACACCTTCGTCTTGCGGTAGATTCTGGCTTCGGCTTTGCGGTGTTTGACTGTGACCGGGAATTTCAACTTTCGGCTATTGGATTCAGCCCGTTTCTGTGCGGAATCTGTGCGGGATTCCTGTGAATGCGCGGTTTCCTCAGGAAAACTGGTGCGCGAGGCGGGAGTCGAACCCACAACCTTCGGCTCCGGAGGCCGGCACTCTATCCAATTGAGCTACTCGCGCTTTCCTTATGCAGGTTATCTATGCTTCAGCATCGACACGCTGGCAAGCAGATTAGAAAATCGCTGCTCGCTGCCTCACTTGCTGCAGAAAAGCTCGCTCTGCACGATCTCATGCACGACCGAGCGGATGCCATATTCGGTCGAATGCGACCGGGCGAGCACTTGTTCAATCTTCGAACGATCGGCGAAGCGAATCGGAGCGCCTGTCGCGTAGATGATCAGTTGACGCGCGACACAGCCGAGTGAAACTCTGCGTTACGACCCAGGCACGTTCGGACGGGTGGTACTGACGACGAGATGCGCCCTCATGCGCCCCCATTTCCTCGTATTGCCCTTCAATCGCAGCCATGGCATTCTGCCGGCCATGTCAACACGATTCCGATTCCTCGTCATTTTACTATTATTTCTTTTGAGCACGCGTTTTTGTCAGGCTGAGATTCACGAGCACAGCGGCTTTGGCAAAGAGCTGCCTCACGAAAAGTATCTTCGCCTTGTCAGCGAAGGTGATTCGCCGGTTCAAGAAACTTACGTTAAGACCAAGGACAGTTTGATCACAGTTGACCGAATACTGTACGACCGGTTGAACAAGGCTGGCAAGCCGGTGCGAATGGAGATTTATGAAAACGGATACCACGACTTCTGCATCGGCCCGCAAGGACACATCGGTTATCATCAGCCGCTCATGGACGCGACCTTGGACGCTCTCGATCTGACGCTTCGTTGGGTGAGGGACCGAAAATAGGCTCGCCGCGGAGCGTTTGTAACCGCAAACTGCAATAAACGGTCATTACCCATAGTGAGTCTCCAACCTATCAAACAGCAAACGCCATGAACATCAACAGCCATCAACCCAATCAACCCATCCGCAGTCGGTCGTTCGGTTTCACGCTTATCGAGCTTCTGGTGGTGATTGCCATCATTGCCATCCTCGCTGGCATGCTGTTGCCGGCCCTCGCGAAGTCGAAATCCAAAGCCAAGGGCATCTCCTGCCTCAGCAATCTGAAGCAACTCCAGCTCTGCTGGATCATGTATGCCGAGGATAACAACGACAAACTGGTATCGAACTACCTGGGCGATCAAAACGCGTGGATCGACGGCCGCTTCGGCGTCAATTCCGCGCCGGGCTGGACCAACCTCATCATCATTACCAACGGCGCGCTGTTCAAGTACAACACCTCGGCCGCCATTTACCAATGTCCGGCAGACGAAATGTGGCCGCTGACCGCCGCGCGGCGGGTGAAACGCGTCCGAAGTTATTCCATGAGCGGGCATATGAATGGCAACGCCGACTGGGTTCAAATGGACCGCGTGAAAGCTCACGCCAAATACAGCGCTATCAATTCGCCGTCCCCTTCGCGTGCGCTCGTGTTGATCGACGAGAATCCTTACACCATCGACGATGGCTATTTCGCCGTCCGCTGCTTTGATACGAATCCCTACTGGCAAAACTCTCCCGCCGGCCGGCACAACGCAGGCGGCGTCCTTTCTTTCGCGGATGGCCACGCCGAACTTTGGAAGTGGCTTGAGGCAAACACGCCGAAAATCAAAACACTCGACGCTCCGGCCGTGAAACCCGTTGATCGTGACCTGCAGCGTCTGCAAAAGACAGTCGTGGACCGAGCAGAGCTTGGAAAATGAGTTTGGCGCGGGTAGGACAGGCGTCCCACCTGTCCCGCTCATGCAAATGCTAGAGAGGCGAGACGCCTGTCCTACGCCGTTCATCGTCGCAATCATTAAATGAAACTGCCTATGAAACACACGCTGACCTCCGTTGCGCTAGGCCAGGTTCTGTTGGTTTCAACCTCGCTTCTTCCCGTGTTTGGCCAAGCACCCGCGCCAACAAATAATCCCGCTCGACCGCAGCGGACACCCACTCCCAACGACACCTTAAAATCACCCGAGGTCTTGCCTGGCAAAAAAGTAACGTTTCGGATTTACGCGCCGAAAGCCAGCGAAGTGACTCTCGGCGGCGACTGGGTTTCGCACGGTCTCGGCACGGGCGGAAAATTGGAGAAGAACGAGCAGGGTATCTGGTCGATCACAGTGGGACCATTGCCGCCTGACTTCTACAGTTATTCATTCACGGTGGACGGCGTGCGGACATTGGATCCGAAAAATGCGATGATCAAGCAAGGCATTAGCAGTCTGGACAATATGTTCCTTGTGCCCGGCGAGGAGGCTGCTTTCGAGGAGAACCAATCCGTTCCGCATGGCGAAATACGGCTGGCGTGGTATCGATCTTCGGTGCTTGGCATGCAACGGCGCATGCATATTTATGTGCCGCCTGGCTATGAGAACAGCCGCGAGCGTTACCCGGTTTTCTATTTGCTCCATGGCGGTGGCGACGAAGACTCGGGTTGGAGCACTATCGGACGAGCCGGGTTCATCCTGGACAACCTGCTTGCGGCTAAGAAAGCCAAGCCGATGATCGTCGTCATGCCAAACGGGAGCTTGCCTCGTCCCGCGAATTTGCCAGCCGCCGCTCCGGGAACAACACCTTCACCCGAGGTGGCTGCTGCGATCAACGCGTCTCAAGAGCGATTCACCCAGGAGTTGGTGAAGGAAATCATTCCATACGCGGAAAAACATTACCGCGCGCTCGCTGGTCCGGAAAACCGCGCCATCGCTGGCTTGTCAATGGGCGGCGGCCAAACCTTGCGGGTTCTGACCGGCCATCCGGATCAATTCTCCTATGTGGGCATTTGGAGCGCTGGCCTCGGACAGCAAAACGCGACGGGCTTCGAGGAACGGAACGCCGAGTTCTTGAAAGATAGCGCAAAGGTCAACCAACAGGTCAAGCTGCTCTCCATTCGCGTCGGCGACAAAGATTTTGCGCTGAACGGTTCGAAGAATCTGTCCGAGTTGCTGAACAAGCATGGCATTAAGAATGAGCTTCTCGTTGGAGGAGGCGGTCATACGTGGATTAATTGGCGGCAGTATTTGAATGAACTGGCGCCACGACTTTTTCGGTAATTCGAAGGTTCGCGCGGAGTGTAAGAATTGGAGTGGTGGAGTGGCGGATTATTGGAGTGTTGGGTTCCGGGCTTACTCGCATCGCTCCAGGACTCCATCCCTCCATCACCCCGTCGGCGGTTGGCGTCATCCGCCAATTCCATCATATGAATACGGCCTTGCTCATTGCGCACAGAATTCTATGTGGCACACACGCCAGCTCCAAGGGAGAATTCCAAGATTACCCCGAACTCCAGGGACGCCAGGTAGGGTTCAGTTCAGTCTCGGTGTTCCTTTGCAATGCAATAGCTGAAAGTCGTGCATTTTTAAGAAGATTTTTTGGCTTGTGGTTTGAACAGAAGATCGCCAAGGACGAAAAACTCGCGCCAACCGGCCGTGTCATCCCAATGCTTGAGCCGGATCAACAGGCTTCGGCGAGTCGGGATGGAGTCTTCATTCGGAAGAAGCGTGCCGGTCGCGGCGAACGACTTTCACGGCACGCAACGTTCCCATCACATTGCGCGCGGAATTCTATGCCTCGCGCGTGCTGGCTCCAAGCGAGAATTCCTAAGACGAGTGCCATAGGGCCGTCAGGCGACACCGCCCGCTTTCCCGGTGGACAAATTAATCGCGCGTGGTACAAGTAGCATATGACCCCAAACCAATTCCTCAATTCATGCGAATGCGGCGCTTCTCTCAATCGTCGTGCGTTTCTCAAGACCACGGTCGGTGGTCTGGCTGTAGCATCGGCTGGCGTTCTGCCGGCTCTCTCGCCTGCGCGTGTTCTGGCAGCTCCCACGCCAAAGGATAAGTCGGAAACATTGGTGGCCACTCTTTTCAAGAGCCTCTCGGAAGAACAGAAAGCAGTCGTCTGCTTTCCGTTCGATCACCCCTTGCGCTCGAAGGTCGATAATAACTGGCAGATCACGGACAAGACCGTCGCCGAATTCTTCACACGCGATCAACAAGCGATGATCCGCGACATCTTCAATGGCTTGCACAGTCCGGAGTATGCCGAGAGAGTAATGAAGCAAGTCGAACACGACAGCGGCAAGGAAGGTTTTGGCGGTTCAGCGATTGCGCTGTTCGGCGAACCTGGCACGGGCAAGTTCGAGTTCGTGTTGACCGGCCGGCATTGCACCCGGCGTTGCGACGGCGATTCCGTGGAAGGGACGGCTTTTGGCGGACCAATCTTTTATGGCCATGCAGCCGAGGCCGACAGGGAAAAACCGGATCATCCCGGGAATGCCTACTGGTATCAGGCCGTGCGCGCGAATGAAGTTTTCAAGATGCTCGATGGCAAGCAGCGCGAGATCGCATTGTTGGGCGACGGCCGCAAAGAACAAGGCACCGCGACGGTGAAGCTGACTGGCAAGAAATCCGGTTTGCCCGGCATTCCAATGACCGAGCTTTCGCGCGACCAAAAGGAACACGTTCGCAAAGTAATGGCCGATGTGCTCGCACCGTTCCGCAAAGCCGATGCCGATGAGGCGATGAAATTAGTTGAAGCTAACGGCTTCGATCATTTGCACATGGCATTCTACAAAAATCAGGACATCGGCAACGACGGCGTCTGGGATGTCTTGCAAATCGAAGGCCCGGCGATGGTTTGGTACTTCCGCGGTTCGCCGCACGTGCATACATGGGTGCACATCCGCGAACAAGCCTGAGGGTTTTTCGCGTTAACAGATTAATCTATCTCCTGTCAGCCGCTGATGCAGATCGGCGGCTGACTTTTTTGGGAGCGCCGCAGAACTTGCTTTAATCCTGCCTCGCATACAGATAATGGCAACGAATCGAACGGAGGTTCCCTAAGTCCTTTAACGCAGCTTCGACTTCAGCCTTTTCCTGAAAGAGCGGCCAAAGCGGTTGCGCCACTTGCGGAATAAGCGGAAAGACGCAGCGGACCAACCCATCCCACACATCGGCCCAGCGCTCCATGTCGTCGGGCAGAATCTGTTTTCGGCAGTTCGGCGATTGGCAATCACAGGGAAAAGGCGTTTGCAAATTCAGCGTTCCGTAATCATCCCGCAACTCTTCCCCGGCAAAAATATCACGAACAGCAATCTCGAAATCGTAGCCGGCGCTCAGACAGTTGGCTTCACATGAGTGATTGAAAAAGCGGGCATGATCCCAACAAAGAACCATCCTCCCTCGGCCATCCACGAACGTATATTTTTCCAGGATTTCGCGATAGATCGACTCCATGCGCTCGACTTGCTCGCAGGTAAAACTCTGATCTAAGTCATCACGCACCCACGTGATGGTTCCCTTGGGAATGAACTCGGTCGCGAACACACCGCGACCAATCACGTCATTGACCCACCGCAGCTCAGTATTTGGATGAACCATGGCGGGGATAAAATGGACCCTCCTCAGCTAATGCAAGATCAAAAGCGTGAGTCAACGTGAATGCGTGAATAGGGTGAAACAGGGCGCATCTGGTCACCAGCCCCGGCGAAGGACGCTAGTCTCGTAACGCAGAGTTCAGTCTGCTGTATCACGGTGTAATCGGCATGCTGGCCGCACATTCCAGAACGCTGGAAACTTGCGGCGATCCGCAGAATACAATTCTGCGATACGCTAAAGACGGGCCGCCGGCGGGCTTGCGCGCGGTCCCGGCCGCCGCCGGCGGCTCCGGGTTCAACCGAGTTTGCCCAGCATCCGGTTCAACGAATCGGAAGTTTGATAAACGAGCGCCTCCGGATAATGCAGGTACGGATGGAAATATTCGAACGTCAGATAACCTCGATAGCCGACGCCATCAAGCGCGTCCATCACGGCCGGCCAATTGGTGGTGCCATCGAGCAGCGGACGAAAGGTTTCGAGCGAGTAATCCGTTCCCTTCTTGGTGAATTCTTTGAAGTGAATGTTTTGAATTCGTTTTCCCAGAATTGGAATCCAATGTTCGGCATGCTGGAACATCGATATGTTGCCCGTGTCAAAATGAACGCGAACATGCGGGCTTTGGAAGCTATCGACGAAAGCATTCATTTCCATCGGCGTCATGAGATAGCCGTTGAAGAAGATGTTCTCGATGTTCAGATAGACGTCGAGCTGCTCGGCCTGGGCCGCAAGCTTGCCGACGGCTTCGCGGGCGCGTCGATCGCAAACGTCGTTGGGGACTGGTTCGTGATCTGTTCGCCAGGGAATGTGGACTGCGCCGGGAACGACCAGCACGTTTTTGACGCCCAGATCATGAGCGGCTTGAGCAATCTTCCCGGCTAATTCGATTCCACGCGCGCGCTTTGCCGCGTCGTTGCTTGAAAGTGGATACGGCCAAAAGAGGAACGAGCAGAGACCGCTGATGGCGATGCCAATGCGGTCGGCCATCTTGCGAATCGCTTGGAATTCCTTGGCGCCGGCTTTGGGTGAAAGATCGTTGTCCAAGTCGTAATTGAGTTCGATGCCGTCGAAGCCCGCGCGTTTGGCCAATTGCAAACATTCCTCGAGGTTCATCCGGTCGGGATAGGGGAAGGCCCAAAGGTTGATCGACTTCTTCATGTCGTAGCGTTTGGGTGAGGCGCGCCGAGCATCGCTGGCCGTGGCGGGTGCGGCGGAAGTAATTTGAGGCTGCAACGCGACCCCGCCTGCGGCGGCCAGGGCCGACTTCAGTGCGTTACGCCGTGAAACTTGTCTGAATGCGCTCGTGGCGTCGAATTGGGCGGAGCGATTGGGAACATCGGCGGGAGATGGAGCGTTGTTTTGGGAGTTCATAATGGCTTTTTGTACGCGTGACACAAGGAACTGGCAAGTAGTTCGCTGCTGATTGGCTAAATCGAGACTTGCGACATCATTGGTACATTCGGCCTTTAGATTGAACAAAGCGGTTTCAAGCTAAGGCGAACCTGCCGGTGAGCCGACAAACAGTAATCGCGTAGTGCTTCTGTCGGGCTCACCGGCAGGTTCGCCCTACCAACCGCGGACTGTGCCAATGTTGTGTGCTTTGATTTAGGAAGCAGTAATAAGGCAACGAGCTTCTGCTCGGGACCGGCGCGAAAGTGTCACCCATTTTCTACCATTTTCTACGGAACTTATTCAGTCGCACCTTGACATGACCTTGTTATTCCCTAGTTTTTGAATATGCCTAAATCTTCCGGCTCCAAGAAAACCCGGCCGAAAGCGTTGATCCTGGGCGTTGGGCTCGATTCCGACGGCCATAAACGTGTCACGACCGGTCCGAATTTCGCCTTAGTGGGCGGCACTGAAGAGACTCACGAGATCATGACGGAAAAGGCGATCAAGATTAACGAGAAACTGGCTGACAAAGGCAAACAACTCGAAGAAATCAGCGCGAGCGAATTCGATGACATTGCTCAATCCGTCGGTTTGCGGCGCCAGGAGCCCGACAGAAACTAAATGAAGTAGATGCGTCTGTTACGCGATGCTTCTGACGATACAAGTTTGAAAGTCGATTACTGCCCGACCCATTAAATGCCCGTTGAGTATTCACCATATCTCTATTTGGCGGTTTTTCTAATCATCGCCGCTGTTTTTCCGTTAGTTCCTCTCGCCTTGGCTTGGCTTTGGTCGAAAAAGTTCTCCCCCAAAAAACCGGGCGCGGATAAGAACGCCACCTATGAATGCGGTTTGGAATCCAAGGGCGACGCTTGGGTTCAATTCAAATCGGAATATTACCTTTACGGCATCGTCTTTCTGGTCTTTGACGTGGAGACGATTTTCCTGCTGCCCTTCGCGGTTGCCTTTACGAACTTATCCGTGGGCGGATTTCTGGCGATGATGGTCTTCCTGTTGTTGTTGGTAGAGGGATTGGTTTGGGCTTGGCAAAAGGGCGTCTTGACTTGGAAATAATCGAAGCGCCATGGACGAAGGACTACGCAGCGAGCTGAGCAAGCAGGGGATTTTCACAACGACGCTGGAAGGGATTTACAATTGGGGGCGTCGAAACTCCGTCTGGCCGCTCCAATTTGGATTGGCGTGTTGTGCGATTGAAATGATTGCGAGCACGATGGCGCGATACGATTTGGCGCGGTTTGGCGCGGAAGTTTTCCGGCCTTCGCCGCGGCAAGCGGACTTGATGATCGTGGCTGGAACAGTGACCAAGAAAATGGCGCCACAAGTGGTCCGGCTTTACAATCAAATGCCCGAACCGAAATATGTGATCGCAATGGGGGCTTGCGCGATTTCGGGCGGCCCTTTCAAACAAGGTTACAACGTGCTCAAAGGGATTGATCGTTACATCCCGGTCGATGTGCATATTCCTGGCTGTCCACCGCGCCCGGAAGCGTTGATCCATGCCTTCATGACTCTGCAAAAGAAGATCGGCGCGCAACGGCTCTCCGGTTCCGAACGCGCCCGGCATGCAGATCCGGAAGCGCCCAGTGAGTTTCCCGTGCCGCAATACGGACCGCACGACTTGGAACCATCGAAGAATATGGACGTGTGGCAACCGCCTAAATTGGCGCGGGCCGGATGAGGTGACGTGTGATCCTTCGGTTTAACCAGCCCCTCTCCATGACTGTGCGCGGCTGGATAGGCGTCCCGCCTGTCCAGCATTTGCCGACACCAAAAGCAGGACAGGCGGGACGCGCTGTCCTACCGATCCACTGGTTCATGGGGAGGGTTAGGGAGAAGGGCCATTGATGGAAACCCTGGAACAAATCAAAGACCGCATTGCTGCGGCAATCCCTGGCGCGCGTTTGGAGATTATTCCGAATGACACTCCCGCAAATCAAAGAAGTTTGCTTGTGGACCGTGAGCACGCGTTCGAAGTAGCCAGATTACTTCGCGACGATGCGGTGTTGCGGCTCGATTACCTTTCCAATGCGACCGGCGTCGATTGGTTGGACACTTCGATCAAGGAAAAAGTGAAGGTCAAGAAGGTGGTCGAAGGCGTGGAAAAGGAAGTGGACGAGATGGTCGAACGAAAGAAGGCAGGATATCTGGAGGCTGTGTATCATCTCTATTCGATCGCCCACCGACACGGTCCAGTTATCCTCCGCATCCGGACCGACAATCGCACGGACAAAACTCGCTTGCCGTCGCTGACACCGGTCTGGCGCAGCGCTGAGTTTCAGGAGCGCGAGATTTACGATTTATACGGCATTATCTTTGATGGGCATCCTGATCTCCGGCGCATTTTGATGTGGGACGGTTTTCAGGATTATCCGATGCGGAAAGATTACGCAGAGCCGGATGATTACGAGTACGAACCGACTCCGCACGACGAAGTGCTCGAGAAAGCCCAACCACATTCTCGTTGACCTATGCCCGCCGCTGAGATTTCAAGCCCTCCCCGCAACTATGAGGTTATGCCTAAGGCCTCTCCCAACGGTGAGTTTGACGGCGAGCTTTTGGAGGTGGCAATGGGCCCGCACCATCCATCGACACATGGCGTGTTCCGCATGGACGTTGTTCTCGATGGCGAGCGAGTGGCCAAGCTGAAGCCTGTTTTCGGGTATCTGCATCGAAATCATGAAAAGATCGCTGAGAACACGACGTATTTGGCATCGATGCCGTACACGGATCGCCTTGATTATTTTTGCTCGATGACGAACAACTGGGCTTATGCGCTCAGCGTCGAGAAGCTGGCCGGGCTTCAGCCGCCGGAAAGAGCCGAGTACATTCGAATCATCACCGCGGAATTGACTCGCCTCGTGAATCACACCTGTCTTGTCGGCTTTCTGCTGCAGGACATGGGCGCGCTTGGCACACCGTTGATGTATGCCTTTCGTGAGCGGGAGAAGATACTTGACCTGTTCGAAGCGCTGAGCGGTTCGCGGATGATGTGCAATTACATGCGTTTCGGGGGTTGCCGCGCTGATCTTCCGGCCGGATGGCTCGATGGCGCAAAGCAAGTGGTCGAGAATTACCCGCGCTTTCTTGACGAGTTTGAAGCGTTTCTCTCCGGCAACGAAATACTGATGGCTCGCACACAAGGTGTCGGAGCGTTGCCCGCCGAATTGGCCGTGAGCGCAGGCATCAGCGGTCCGATGTTGCGCGCCTGCGGAGTGAATTACGACATCCGCAAGGTCGATAAGTACGGCATCTATGACCGCTTTGAATTCCGGGTTCCGCTCGGCGATCATGGCGACGTTTTTGATCGTTACATGATTCGCCTGCTGGAGATGCGCGAATCTCTGAAGATTCTGAGAAAGGCGCTGGCCGATATTCCGGACGGTCCGATTGTGGATTCCAAAGCGAAAATCCGCGGGTTCAAACCGAAGGTTGGCGAAGCCTATGGCCGCATCGAAGGGCCAAAAGGCGAGCTGGGCTTTTATCTCATTAGCGACGGCAGCTTGAATCCGTATCGCTACCGGGTGCGGCCGCCGAGCTTTATTAATCTGACGGTCCTCGAAGACATGTGCGTGGGACACAGCGTCGCCGACGTGGTGGTCATCCTCGGCAGCGTGGACATTGTGTTGGGCGAAGTGGACCGATAAAGACTGGACCGCGCGGGACGACAACGTATCTTAAGCAGCAATGTTAGGCGAAGGCATCATCAAAGGCATGGCGCAGACGGCCAAGAATTTTCTTGGCAGCTACAGTGATCCTGAACGCCTGGTCACGGTCCAATATCCCGAAGAGCGTTTGCCTCTCAAAGAGAACACGCGAAACTTTCCGTTCCTCGTTTACGATGGCGCCGATCCGATGGCGGGATTGCGCTGCGTCGCATGCCAGATTTGCGAAAAGGAATGCCCTCCGCAATGCATTTACATCATTAAGGACACCGCCAAGAAGCCTGATTACATGGGCAAAATGCAGTTCCAACCGAAAGTGTTCGACATCGATATTTCGGTTTGCATGAGCTGCCAGATTTGCGTCGAGGTTTGTCCTTTCGAAGCTATCAAAATGGATACCGAGTACGAGCTGAGCAACCACGACCGTTTCGGAGGCTTGCTGCTCGACAAGCGAGAATTGGCGAAGTCCAACGAACATTACCACAAAATTCATCCGACCGATGCCACCGAAGTCGATGCTCGTCTCGCGGCCGAAAAAGCTAAAGCGGAAGCCAAAGCGAAAGCCGCGCCTGCTCCCGTCCCGAAGCCAGCACCTCCGGTGAAAGCCGCAGCTTAGTAGGACAGGCGTCCCGCCTGTCTGGCCGAGGCCAAATCGGCCTTACCACATCTGGGTTTTTCTTTCTCAGAGACCCGCACCCGCAATCCGGTCGGACTGCTTGACGCCTCGAATCGAGACCGTCACTATCCGGCTATGCCCCTAAGAACCGTCGCTCGAGAAGTTTCGCGGTCCGCTCTCATCCCGTTGACCACAACTGCGCAGTTGCCGTCGGATGTTCTCAGGCAAAACATTCCAACAACGTACGCTCAACTCCGCCGTTGCGTCGAACAGGTCGTCTTGATTGGCCGGCAGTAAATCGATGGCGCCTGGCTGCGGACTTATCACGAGACCGGACGCTTGATTCACGAACATCTCTTGCTCCACAAAGAGCGCGCGGACTACGGTGCGAAGGTCGTGAAACGACTTGCGGCCGACCCGGGCATAGATAAACGCACCCTTTACGAATGCGCCCAATTCTATCGCTTTTACCCAATTGTGCGCACGTGCGCACAATTGGGTTGGGGCCATTATCGCCTCTTGTGCCAGGTCGCCGAAGACGAACAACGCGCCAGATTGTGCGCTGCGATGGCAATCGCATCACCGTTGTCGAAGAGGCTAAACCTTCCGACCTCTTCACCTACCGCGCAACCGTGCGCCGCGTGATTGATGGCGACACGCTGGCGGTCGCAGTGGCTCTTCCGCACTACGTGATGGACGAAAAGCTCCGGTTGCGCGGCATCGACGCGCCGGAGATCGACACCTCAGACGGCAAAGCCGCCAAGCAACTGGTGGAAAGTCTGGTGCGCGGCGCGAAATCGATCACGCTGCGGACCACCAAGCCCGACAAGTACGATCCTTACCTGGCCGATGTGTTTGTCGAGACCAGCAGCGGCGACAACGTGTTTGTCAACAACGCGCTCCTCGAACAGCGCCTTGCCGAGCGCAAAGACGCCTGGGAATCTGGTGATTGGGAAAAGCAGACGCTGTGGAAGCCCAGGGTTTAGGGGGTCAACTCCTAACAATTAACATTTGAAGTTGGAAAGGCGGCCAGTCTCCAGCGGCGTTTTAGCGAGGTCTTGTAAGCCAGTCTAACATTTCCGATTGGCTCTTCTTTTTCGCGAACAATCACTCGATAGCGCGATAGTGCCGCTCTTCTGAGAGACAGGCGGGACGCCTGTCCTACTAAAAATCAAACAAAGCTCGACACACTTGGACTCGGCTCAATATGCTCTCGGCCCGTTAACCAATGGTCGAAGCGATTGACCAGATATTCGTAATTGCCAAACACTGGGTCGTGGGACAATTCCCCGCGGCTTGGCAGTCGTTCGTTTCCGTCCTGCTCTCGATTGTTCCCATTCTCATGGTCTTTCCGTTGTTGTTCGCGGTGACCACCATTGTCGAACGCAAGGCTCTCGGCCGGATTCAAAACCGTTTTGGTCCAAATCGTGTGGGGCCATGGGGGCTGCTCCAGCCGGTCGCGGACGGTTTGAAGATGCTGACCAAAGAAGACATCATTCCGAGGCCAGCGGATCGGATCGTGCATTTTTTGGCGCCGGTGGCTTTGATCGTGCCGTCTTTGCTGGCGCTTTCGGTAATCCCGTACGGCCGAAATATGGTCCCAATCGATCTCGACGCCGGATTGCTGTTCTTCTTTGCTGTCGGAGCGGGAACGGAACTCGCCGTGTTCATGGCCGGTTGGTCGAGCCGGAACAAGTACTCGTTGCTCGGCGCCATGCGGGCGATTGCGCAGATGGTCAGCTACGAAATCCCGTTGATCCTCGCCGCTGTCAGCGTGGTTATGCTCGTGGGGTCGTTGTCCACCGTCGGAATTGTGGAAGCGCAGGGAGAGCGTTACGGTTGGCTGCTCAAGTGGCACCTGTTCACGCCGTGGGGACTGGCGGGGTTTGTCTTGTTCATGATTGCCGCCGCCGCTGAATCCAACCGCGCGCCGTTCGATATTCCGGAAGGCGAATCCGAAATCATTGCCGGTTACCTGGTCGAGTACTCCGGATTCAAGTTTGCCCTGTTCTTTTTGGGAGAGTATCTCGGTTTGTTCGCGATCAGCGGGTTGGCGATCACACTGTTTCTCGGCGGATGGCACGCACCGTTCTCGTTTTTGGAATGGATACCTTCGTACGTTTGGTTCTTTGGAAAACTTTCCGCGCTGGTTCTTCTTTTCATTTGGCTGCGCGGGACGTTGCCTCGGTTGCGGATCGATCAACTGATGAACTTGGCCTGGAAATTCATGCTGCCGATGTCGCTGATCAACATCGTTGTCGCGGCGGTGTGGCATTACACAGCGGATTGGCAATTCACAGGTGCGCTCATTTGTCGCTGGCTGTTGTGCGGCATCCTTTTCGGCGCCCCGTACGTTTGGCTTGGCTCGGCATTAATGGGAGAAAACAAGTTTGCCAAACGCACCTATCGATTCGCGGACTGAACCCATGGAAGTGGTCTTTTTCATCATCACCGTGTTAACTTTGGCTGGGGCTATTGCGGCGATGAGCCTTCGCCATCTCGTTCATTGCGCGCTTTGCTTAGCCGTGGCCTTCGGAGGTTTGGCAGCATTCTATTTGCAATTGAACGCCCAATTCATTGGCTTCGCGCAAATCCTGGTTTACATCGGCGCGGTCGCAGTATTGATCGTGTTTGCGATTTTGTTGACCCGCGGCATCGAGTCTGCGCCCCAACCGCTCTTCTCTTCCGCATGGCCCGTGGGTTTGGGAGTCGCGTTGCTCGTTTTCGGTTCGTTAGTGTTTGCCATCCAATCGAGCTCAGTCGCACAGCAACAAGCCGCGCCTTCCGCTCAAGCAACGATTCGTACGATTGGCAGCCAATTGATGACCAATTTTGTGTTGCCGCTGGAACTGATTGCCTTGCTGCTGACGGCGGCGCTCATTGGCGCTGTGATTATTGCGATGCAAGAGCCGAGCGCAAAATCAACGCCGATGAAAGATCATGCCGCATCCGCGCCGATTCCGAGCGTTCCTGAAGAGCAACGATAGGGGGGACATCACTGACATGACTTCTGTTCCTCTCCATTATTACTTGGTTGTGTCCGCGGCGCTGTTTGCCATCGGCTTGGCCGGAGCGTTAACCCGTCGAAATGCCATCATTGCCCTGATCGGCATTGAGTTGATGTTGAACGCCGCGAATTTGAATTTCATTGCCTTTTGGAGATACAGCCCAAAGGCGGAAGCGGTGACGGGAGTCATGTTCGTCCTTTTCTCGATTGGCATTGCCGCCGCCGAAGCCGCGGTTGGCTTGGCGTTGATCATTGCGATTTACCGGCATTATCGGACGACGAACCTTGATGAAATCAGTTCGATGAAAGGCTGAGATGAGGCTACAGACTGAGTTGCGAAATCTAAACCGTAAAGGCCGGCAGACGGCAAAGCGGCTAAACTTTGAGTCGCTCTCTGAGTTTTTATCGAGCTTTCACCGCCAAACCCAGATCCGATTCACATCGTCCTCAAGGTGGCGTTTGGTTGACAGTGCATCCCGACGTAGCGGCGGGCATCCTGCCTGCTGTAGAGCCGCGGCATCTTGCCCGGCGGATCACGCGCGCGATTCAAAGGCAAGCACCCAATTTCCAGCGTCAGTCCGGGCGGCAGGATGCGCGCCCTTTACGGCAGGCAGGATGCCCGCCGATACCGACAACTTCAGAATACACTGTTTGGTTGATAGGTTCGCGGCATGAACTGGACCATTAACAATCTCTGGCTTGTTCCAGGCCTGCCTTTGCTGGCTGCCGGAATCCTGGCGATAACGCGGCAACCTTATCGCCGGTTTTCCGCTTTCCTCGCCATCGGTTCCATGGCCATCGCCTTTCTGATTTCAGCGGTCGCTTTCGTGAGCACCTTGGGGCAATCAGGCCCGGCGGGTGTTTGGCGCGCAGTGAAAAACTTCGCTTGGCTTCAGATGGGGCCGTCAACGGTATCGCTGGGTTGGATGCTCGATCCATTGACAGCAGTGATGCTAGTCATGGTGACGTTCGTCGGGATGCTGATTTTTATCTATAGCATCGGTTACATGGCCGACGATCCGAATGCGACGCGTTTCTTTTGTTTTCTCGCGCTGTTTGCCGCTGCGATGCTCGGGTTGGTTATCTCGAACAGTTTGCTGCTTTTGTTCATTTGCTGGGAATTGGTAGGGGTGGCGTCGTATCTCCTGATTGGTTTTTGGTATCAGAAACCGAGCGCAGCGGCGGCAGCGAAGAAGGCATTTATCACGACGCGAATCGGAGATATTGGCTTTCTGTTGGGAATGCTCTGGCTGTACTCGGAAACAGGAACGTTGCTGTTCTATGACAATGGCAATGGATGTCTCGAGCAATCGGCCTTGGCAAAAGTCGTAGCGCAAACGACAGGCGTTGGAATGGTGGCGGCGACAGCCATATCGTTGTTGATCTTTTGCGGCGCGATTGGCAAGTCCGGTCAAGTGCCGCTGCATGTTTGGTTGCCGGATGCCATGGAAGGACCGACACCTGTGAGCGCGCTCATTCATGCGGCGACCATGGTGGCAGCAGGCGTGTTTCTGGTGGCGCGCGTTTATCCGTTGATGGAAGCGCAGCCGCCGGTGGCTGCCGCTTCGGTACGCGCGGCAGAAACCCTCTCCCCAGCCCTCTCCCTTTCCGAAAGGGAGAGGGAGAAGACCATTCTAGCAGCAGGTCATCAGGAAGTCGCGGCGAAGCCAATGCCGCACGCTGCGACAGAAATAAAGGGCGCGGGTTCAGGAAAGGAAGCTCACGGAGACCAGACTTCTGCCACTTCGATTTCAACGGCGCTGAAGGTGGTCACTTGGATTGGAACGATCACGGCTGTCTTTGCGGCTTGCATTGCGGTCGCCCAAACCGACATCAAACGGATCCTCGCCTACTCGACCGTCTCGCAACTCGGTTTCATGATGATGGGGCTGGGAGCGGGCGGTGTTGCGGTCGGAATGTTTCATCTCATCACACATGCCTTTTTCAAAGCGCTCTTGTTCCTCGGCGCCGGTTCCGTGATTCACGGTTGCGGCGGCGAACAAGACATCCGCCGAATGGGTGGCTTGAAGCAATTCATGCCGGTCACGTTCGCCACTTACGCGATCGGGATGATGGCTCTCGCAGGAGTGCCGCTGTTCTTTTCGGGTTTTTGGAGCAAGGACGAGATTTTGCACGCTGCCTCAGCCTGGCCAGCATCCCGATGGCCATTCTATTTAGGCCTCTTCGGCGCATTGCTCACCGCGTTCTACATGACACGCCAGATGTGTTACGTCTTTGGGGGAGGATATCGAGGACAACAAAACGCAGATGCCCATACCACCGCGCATTCTCACACCAACAAAGTCAGCCACTCGCATCATGCGGCTCATGCTGGCAGTCACGAACCACATGAAAGTCCGAGGGTGATGACCGTACCTCTCAGAGTTCTGGCCGCGTTCGCCATTCTCCTTGGATTCTTTGGGACACCGGCGTGGCCATGGTTTCACGATTATCTTACGGGCCATCATTCGGGGTTCAGTGTGGGCAGGCTCTTTGAAGGTCACACGTTGCTGACGATGCTGATTTCATCGGTAATCGTTTTCTTTGGCATTGCAGTGGCGCTGTTGTTTTACGCTCCGGAGCCGGTCAGAAGTCCCGATGAGTCTGACCCGGTGGAAAGCTTGCGGCCGGGACTTTATGCCGTTTTGCGTGACAAGTTTTATATCGATGAATTGTATCAAATCTCTGTGATCCGGCTTAACGCTTGGTTCGCCTGGCTCTGCAATTGGTTTGATCGGAGGCTCTGGGAAGGCGTCGTCCAAGCGGCTTCGCATCTCGTGATTGGATTCGCCTGGCTGAGCCGACTGTTCGACGAGCTTGTGATCAACCTTGGGTTTGACCAGGGATGTCGCCGGATTAGGAAAGGCGGCCAGACGATGGCCGGTTTGCAGAAGGGGCAAGTGCAACAGTATTTGTCCGTGATTGGAATCGCTTTGACGGTCTTGCTGCTTTTATTGACGTGGGGGTTCGGAAGATGAACGGGTTTCCCTGGATTACGGCCTTGACCCTTACGCCGCTGATTGGCGCGATCCTATTGTGCGGACTTGAGCCCCATCAGAACAGGCTGGCTCGCGGTTTCGCGCTCGCGTTCAGCTTGGTTTCGCTTGGACTGGCCGGAATTCTCTGGGCGAATTTCGATTCCAGTTTGGGAAGTCTTCAGTTCGCAGAACGTTGGAGTTGGGTGCCGACGCTCGGAGTCGAGTACTTCGTGGCCGTCGATGGACTGGGTCTGCTCATGGTCATGCTCTCGACCATCATCGTTCCGATGGCGATTCTTGCTTCGTGGCGAATCGAGGAGCGTGTTCCGATTTACTTTGCGCTGGTGCTGTTTTTGGAGGCAGGCCTCTTGGGGACCTTCACGGCGTTGAATTTTTTCCATTGGTTTATCTACTGGGAATTGAGTTTGGTGCCGGCATTTTTCTTGATCAAACTTTGGGGCGGTCCCAATCGAAGCAGCGCCGCGATCCAATTCTTCGTCTATACAATGGTCGGCAGCGTGGCGATGTTGCTGGCGTTCCTGGCGCTGGCTTACGCGACCGGGACGTTCGATTTTGGCCGGCTGGCCGAGTTGGCCCGCAGTGGAGAATTAGCTTCCGCGTTGACCGCGAAGTTTGCCGGGTTTGGTCTGAGCGCGCAGCAGTGGTCATTGATCCTTTTCGTTAGTGTCTTCTTGGGTTTCGCCGTCAAACTTCCAGTGATCCCGTTTCATACTTGGCTTCCATCGACCTACTCCGAAGCACCGACGGGCACCACCATTTTGCTGACTGGGGCGATGTCTAAAATGGGCGCTTACGGACTCGTGCGCATTCTCATGCCCATCTTTCCCGAGCCGATGGGTCTTCTGCTCACGCCGTTGCTTTGGTTGGCGGTCGTAACAGTCGTGTTCTCGGCGTGCGCGGCGTTTGCCCAACGCGACCTGAAACGGATTCTCGCCTACTCGTCCATCAACCATCTTGGGTACTGTGTGTTGGGAGTCTTGGCCGCGGCCAGATTGACTGATAATCAGCCGTACTGGATCGCTGAGAAGGCCGCAGCCCTGAATGGTGTGTTCCTGCAGATGTTCAATCATGGATTAACGGCCTCGGCGCTTTTTTGTTTTGTGAGTTTCCTGGAAGGCCGGAGTTCAGGGTTGCGGGGAATCGATGATTTTGGCGGCTTGCGCAAAGTGGCGCCGGTCTTCTGCGGGTTGATGGGCATTTCGGTGTTCGCCTCGATGGGATTGCCGGGATTGAACGGGTTCGTTGGCGAGTTTCTAATTCTTAAAGGCGCTTTTTCGCTCGCCGGTTGGGCGACGGCGCTCGCGACAATTGGCTTGCTCGTTACCGCGGTCTTTTTGCTGACCTTGCTTCAGCGCGTGTTCAACGGTCCCTTGAACGAAAGGTGGTCGAAGTTCAAAGACTTGAGCGTTTCAGAGCGCATCATCGTATTGCCAGCTACGATTCTGATGTTTGCCATCGGCATTTGCCCGCAGATCATTATTGAAACCATTAATCCAACGGTGCTCCGGATCGTGTCGCAACTGAACTAATGCTGGCTTGGACTATCTATAGCTCGTTCATCGGGGTTTTCGCGCTCACGCTCGTGAGGGCCAACAACCCGCGAGCAGCCCGAATTACCGCGTTGCTGACGGCGCTTGTGGGATTGGCGGCGGCCGTCGGAGGTTTTGTTCAACACAAGGCGGATTCAGGCATTGTCACCGTCACGAAACTTCCGTGGATCAAGTCACTGGGCATCGATTATTATCTCGCAGCGGACGGAATAAGCGTGACGCTGGTTTTGCTGACTGGGATTGCGGCGGTCGTCGGCATTCTATTTTCCTGGAATATAGAGAATCGCGCCAAGGAATTCTTCGCGTTCTACCTGTCGCTCATTGGCGGCGTCTATGGCGTCTTTCTCAGTTTCGATCTGTTTTTGCTCTTCGTCTTTTACGAGCTCGCGATTATCCCGAAGTACTTTCTGATTGCGATCTGGGGTTCGACGAACAAGGAGTACGGCGCGATGAAGCTGGCGCTCTATTCTTTCATTGGAAGCGCCATGGTGTTGATCGGGCTCGTCGCTGCCTACGTTGTCGCGGGCGCCAGAACAACGGACTTGCTGGCTTTGGCAAGTTTTCCATTTCCGGAATCGTTTCAGTACTGGGCATTTCCGCTAGTGTTTATTGGTTTTGCAATTCTAGCCGGGCTTTGGCCGTTCCATACATGGGCGCCGGCTGGCCACGTCGCGGCGCCGACGGCAGCGTCGATGTTGCTCGCTGGCGTCGTAATGAAACTCGGCGCGTATGGGGCCTTGCGCGTCGCGATGACGCTGTTTCCTCTTG
The DNA here is from genome assembly GCA_016871515.1 of Verrucomicrobiota bacterium. Taxonomy (GTDB): domain Bacteria; phylum Verrucomicrobiota; class Verrucomicrobiia; order Limisphaerales; family SIBE01; genus SIBE01. Next base: position 17,623 of record VHDE01000050.1, on the reverse strand, counting down.
GGTTGAAAGAGTGGCAAGTAGAGATTGGATTTCTGGCCGTGGTTGGGATCGTTTATGGAGCGATGGTCGCGCTGGTGCAGAAGGATTTTAAGTTCGTGATCGGCTACTCGAGCGTGAGTCACATGGGATTTGTTTTGCTGGGATTGGTCACGCTGAACACGGTTGGCCTGAGTGGCGCGGTCCTGCAAATGTTCTCGCACGGCATCATCGCCGGACTGCTCTTCGCCGTTGTGGGCCGGATGGTTTACGATCGGACACACACACGTGAATTGGGCAAGTTGCAAGAAATGGATTTGGGACGGGCGCTTCCGTTCGCCTCGGTAACCTTTATCATCGCCAGCGTCGCGTCGATGGGATTGCCTGGCTTCAGCGGGTTTGTCGCGGAATTGCAAGTGTTGATTGGAGCGTGGCATGCCTTTCCGGCGTTCGCGCTGTTCGCAGGTTTAGGAATCGTGATCGGGGTCGCCTACACATTGCGTGCTCTGCAGAAATCATTCTTCAGCGATATTGAAGTCAAATCCGTGAAGCACGCGCGTCCGTTTGAACCAATTTCAACTCCCGAGAGGATCGGCGGCGCCGTTCTGATCGCCTCGACCTTAGTGGTGGGCCTTTATCCGAGATTGTTGCTCGATTTGATTGTGCCGAGCTTTAACTCGCCGCTTTTCGATGCGCTGCGGAAGGGAGGCGGACTGTGAATTATCTCGAACTTCTGAAATTCGCCGCGCCAGAGACGCTGTTGGTGATCGCCGCACTCGGCGTGCTGGGGGTGGATCTTTTGGTGATGCGCAACGAACCCGCGCGCTATCGGCTCATGGTGGGCGCCGCGGTTTCGTGTCTCGGATGCTTTGCGGCAACTTTCTGGCTGCTGAGCGTCGATCAACAGGCGCACGCGCTCAACGGCATGCTAGTGCTCAACTCGTTGACCTTGCTCGTCAAGTTGTCGCTGCTGCTCTTGACGGTCTTTACCGTTGTCATCTCTCTCGATTCGAACTTCACGCAACACGTCGGCGAGTATTTTGCGCTGATCTTGCTCGCGACGGTTGGAATGATGTTTCTGGTTAGCGCCGAAGAGATCTTGATGATCTTTATCTCGCTCGAATTGGCCAGCCTCTCGCTTTACATTCTGACGGCTTTTCACAAAAAAAACCTTCAGTCGGCGGAAGCCGCACTTAAATATTTTCTCTTCGGCAGCATCGCGGCCGCTTTCACGCTGTTCGGTCTAAGCTTAATCTACGGACTCTCGGGCGCGACTAACTTGCAAGAGATTGCGAACGCCTTAAAGGGACGGACGGCTGACCCGTTGCTGATGGCTGGGTTGATCATGACGGTGATTGGTTTCGGCTTCAAAGTGGCCGCCGTGCCGTTTCATCTTTGGGCGCCGGACGCCTATCAAGGCGCGCCAACACCTTCGGCCGCCTTTATCGCGTCGGGATCGAAAGCAGCGAGCTTCTTCGTCTTCGCGAAAGTGATGATGCTCGGATTCGCGGGCGCGGAGGGGAGCGGCTTTTGGAGAAATTTCATACCAGGCTGGGCGCCGGTCCTGGCGATTTTGGCGGCTTTTTCGATGGTGCTCGGGAATCTGGCCGCGATTGCGCAGAGCAATGTGAAACGTCTGCTCGCTTATTCGGCCATCGCTCATGCTGGGTACGCGCTGCTTGGGATTTTGACCGACAGCCAACAGGGCGTTTCATCGCTCGTTTATTATGTAGTGACGTACGCATTCACGGCGCTCGGCGCGTTCGGAGTTGTCGCTGTGGTCGAGAATACAACTGGAGATTCGAGGCTAACCGATTTTGCGGGACTCGGAAGGCGCGAACCGTTCTTGGCCTTTTGCATGATGATCTTCATGCTTTCGCTGGCGGGAATTCCGCCGCTGGCCGGGTTCTTCGGAAAGTTTTATTTGTTTGCCGCTGCAGTCGGAGCCAACCGCGACAAGCTTGGGCTTCTCTGGCTGGTTATCCTGGCCATCGCCATGAGCGCCGTGTCGCTCTATTATTACTTGCAGGTTTTAAAGCAGATTTATGTTGCCGCGCCTCCAACTCATCAAGGGTCGTCCTCCTTATTGATGGCATCTTCCACGCCGATCTCACCTTTGACGAGACTGGCGGTTGGTGTGCTGGCGTTAGTCATTTTCGTGCTTGGGTGCATGCCAGACCTTCTTTTGGGGAGGCTGGCCCCGGCGATCCAAAGCGCCGGACTGTAGCCTTAAGAATCTGTTTTTGCAGCGACGGGGAGGCGAGTTTTTCAGTCCGGGCGGTCCACGCCATGCATCTGTTGCACCGAGAAACCAGCCTCGGTCAACAACTGCAGAAGCCCGTCCTTGCCAGCCAGGCGCTCTCTCCCGACCAATACCATCACATTCTTCTTCCCTTGCAATGCAGTCTCGAGCTGGCCGATCCATTTTCGATTACGTTCGACAACCCCCTTTTCGTAGGCTGAAGGAGCGGTTTCCTTGACGCGTGTCCCGGCAGATTCGGCTGTCCCCACCGCTCCACGACGCCAATGCGAATCTTCTTCGACCAGTTTTTTATCGCCCAAAACAATCTCTTGAAGCACGGCGTCGGCGCCGCGGCGCCGAATCTCGGCGCGGAGCTTCTGAATCATTTCGTCCATTATTGGCAGAACACCGTCAATCGGTGCGGCATCGTCCCAAAAACGAATCGGCTTTCGGTTCATTGACGCTCGCGCAATCTCTCTTGCGTTTTCCTGGTCGGGGACCAGACTGCCGCTGATTTCCAGCGTCATGGAACACGGTTTCGACCAGAAGAAAATCCTGGCTTTGGAGCGGCCTACTCCGAGGTTGATGACCTATTATTTTCTGGGGTCTCTGCTGGCGGGTCCGTTCTTTGTCTTCCCGCTTATTCCTCTCTATTTCAAATATCACACGTTGCGGTACCGATTTGACAGCGAGGGAGTATCGATGCGCTGGGGCATTCTTTTCCGTCGCGAAATCACCCTCAATTACTCGCGCATTCAGGACATACATTTGAGCTCAAACATCGTGGAACGCTGGCTGGGATTGGCCCGCGTTCAAATTCAGACGGCCAGCGGGAGCGCCTCCGCCGAAATGACCATCGAGGGCTTGGAGGAATTCGAAGCCGTGCGCAACTTTCTCTACTCGAAGATGCGCGGCCTTAAGGAAAGGCGCTCGGGCGAGTTGGCCGCCGCGGTTGGCAGCACTACCGGCTCAGGGCGAACGATCGCGTTGGGCGAGCCAGAGGGCAGGGAATTGGTGGAGGCGTTGAAGGCGGTCGGCGCCGAACTTCGCGCGGTTCGTCTCGCCTTGCAACAAGACAAGAAACGGCTGCCTGATGCATGATCAATTGAAAGCGCTTCTGTTGCGGCTCCTCAAAGTTCCCCCAGAACCGGAGCCAGCAGCAGGGTTGCCCTCCTCGATTCGCGTCTTTCGGGCGTCACGCAATTTTTATACATTGAAATTGCTCAAGTGGGGTCTGACACAGACCGGCGGTCTAATTGGAATTATTGCGATCTTTGTTTTCGACGTCTTGTCCGGATTCCCCCCGCGATTTGCCTCCGTGGTGCGCGTGCTGGAGTTTGTCGGCTTGATCGGTTGGGCCATTCAACTTCCGGTGACGTTCTTTCTGGTCCGTCTGGATTACGAAATGCGTTGGTACATAGTGACAGACCGCAGCCTGCGCATTCGTCATGGCATTCAGAGCGTTCGTGAAATCACGATGACTTTCGCCAACATCCAGCAAATCACGTTGCATCAAGGGCCGCTCCAGCGCTTGCTCGGAATTTCGGATTTGCAGGTTCGCACGGCAGGCGGCGGTGGAACTGACTCATCCTCGGCCGGTGCGGGGCATCATGGACAATCGGAATCGATGCATCTCGGTTTCTTCCGCGGTGTGGACAATGCAGCTGAAATTCGGGATTTGATTCTCGAACGTTTGCGTCTCTGGCGCGACGCTGGACTCGGCGATCCGGATGATGTCGTGGAAGACGAACCGGCCGGTGCGCCGGCAGGTTGCGAAATCGTGCGGGCCGCTCAAGAGTTGCTTGCGGAAGCGAAGGCGCTCCGCGGCACGTTTAAATCTTGACCGCAGATTTCGCTAAATTACGCGGATAAGGGAACTGTCGATAGGAGGAGCAATACCGGAGGTCCGCTCGGCGCGCAGTGTCCCGATTAAATACGGTTTGCCGTAGCGCAGACTGGCAGTGTGCGCTACGGCAAACGGTCCCTGATTTGAACCAGGGCCCTCGCGGCGCGCTCTTTTGACTTTTTGGCCAGGTTCTTTTAGCGTCCAGGCCACATGAACGTTCTTCGTCACACTGATTCGAATTATAGTGATCGGCTCCCGCAGCTTATGGCTGCGTCAAGCTTGTTCGATCCTGTGGTCGAACAGCGAACGCGCGACATCGTGGAAGCCGTGCGGAATCGAGGCGATGCTGCCTTGATCGAACTAACCGAGCGTTTCGATGGCCCCAAATTGTTTCCCGACCAGCTTGCCGTCACCACAGCCGAGTTGCTGAGGGCGTCCGTCAAGGCTGATGAATCTTTGAGAGGGGCGGTTGCAACAGCCAGCAAGAACATCGAAAGATTTGGCCGGAGATCTTTGCGCAAGAACTGGTCGATGCGAAACGTACAAGGCGGCAGAGCAGGAGAGAAGTTTGATCCTATTCAGCGCGTTGGCGTGTACATTCCTGGAGGAACGGCTCCACTGGCCTCCACGGCTTTGATGACAATTCTCCTGGGCAAAGTGGCCGGCTGCCGCGAAATCGTTGTTTGCACGCCCGCGGACAAAATGGGCGCGATTAATCCGAGTTTGCTCTTCGCCATCAATATGGCTGGCGCGACCGAGATTTATCGCTTAGGCGGGGCGCAAGCCATAGCCGCGATGGCCCTGGGAACTTCCACCGTGCAGCGCGTGCAGAAAATCTTTGGTCCAGGCAACGCCTATGTTGTGGCCGCCAAGCGATTGCTTTACGGACACGTGGCGGTGGACCTTTTGCCGGGGCCAAGCGAAGTGTTGGTCTTGGCGGACGACAGCGCGGAGCCAAAGTTTATCGCTGCGGATCTTCTAGCGCAGGCCGAGCATGGTTCCGGTTACGAGCGCGTCTGGCTCGTGACGCCTTCCAGCAAACTACTGGCTTCGGTCGAAAAGGAAATCACGCGGCAATTACCCAAACTGTCGCGTCGGGCGCTCATCGAACGCGCCCTAAGTCAGAATGGTTGGCTGATCCAAGTGGAAAACATCGAGCTCGGCATCAAGCTAACCAACCAACTCGCGCCCGAACATTGCGAGATTATGACCCGAAATGCCGAGTCAGTCGCAGCAAACATTGTCACAGCGGGCGCGATTTTTCTGGGTCCGTACTCGCCAACCGTGTTGGGCGATTATGTGGCAGGGCCGAGCCACACGTTGCCAACGGGCGGCGCGGGCGCTTCATTTTCTGGCTTAACCGTCGACCAGTTTCAACGGCGGACGAGTTTGGTCGCCTACAATCATTCCGCCCTTCAGAAATCGCTCCGCGCGATTCAGAAGTTCGCGGAAGTCGAGGGTTTGGATGCGCACAGCCGTTCGGCGGAGCTGCGGATGGGAGGACAGAAAGCGAAGGCAATCCGCAAAGCCAAAGGAACGAAACAGGCGAATCGATGAGGGGATCGAACGTTCCAGCTCGCAGGGCTCAGTCGTTGATTCGTCCATTGGTGCGTCGCTTGCACGCTTATGTTCCAGGCGAGCAACCCAAGATCAAAAGGTTAATCAAACTCAATACCAACGAGAATCCGTACCCGCCCGCGCCCGCCGTGCTTGCGGCGATAAAGCGGGCTGTGGATGGGCGGCTGCGGCTTTATCCAAACCCGACTGCTCAGAAGTTACGGGAGAGATTGGCCCGCCATCACGGGTGTGATCCCGCCAATATTATTGTTGGCAATGGTTCGGATGAACTGCTCGCCATGGCCACGCGTGCTTTCGTGGAACCGCATGGCTTAGACGAGCCAAGACTTGATCGGAAAGCGCACCAAGTGGCGAAGCATACCGTTCAATACTTCACGCCGAGCTATTCCTTATATCCCGTTTTGACCGAAGCACACGGGGCGATTGCCAACGGCGTCCCACTAGCGAGAGCCTTCGCATTGCCCTCAATCGAGCAATTGCGGCTCAACAGAATCTGGAACTTTCATGCGGCGCTTACTTTCGTCACGACTCCGAACGCGCCGAGCGGTCGCGGCTACGCCACGACTGACTTGGAACGGCTTTGTCGCGTCCAACGCGGCGTCGTTGTTCTCGACGAAGCTTATGTGGACTTTGCTGAAGAGAATGCGCTACAGCTCGCTCTTCGGTATCCGCATCTGTTGGTGGCGCGAACATTTTCCAAAGCGTATTCGCTCTGTTTTCAACGCGTCGGCTACTTCGTTGGCCATCCTGAATTGATCGCGGCGTTAGACAAGATTCGCGACAGCTATAATGTCAACGGCCTTGGACAGATTGCCGCGCTGGCTGCCCTCAATTCCTTGGCCTATTACCGCAGCAATTTCCGACAAATTGTCTCGACTCGGATGCGGCTGTCGAGAGTTTTGGCTGATCTCGGCTTTGACGTTTTTCCAAGTCAGACCAACTTTGTTTTGGTGCGGCCGCCACGGTTCCGAGCCTGCGATTGGCTGGAGAAATTGCGGGAACGGAAGATTTTGGTCCGATGGTTCCATGCTCCCGAAGTGGCAGATTTTCTCCGCATTACGATTGGGACAGACCGGGAGATGGACAAACTACTTCGTGCGGCCAAGGAAATCCTGAAATAATCCTCCGGTTAGGGCCGGCGGTTGCCCGCCGGCACCCCCGCAGACCCGTACGAGCGAATTTCCCGCATACGGTTCTTCGGGATCATGGTTTCGCTGCATAGATAGAATGCACCACCCGGGCTTCGGGAAGGTAAAAGAAATCGAGCAGGCGGTTCATCCGTTCCCAGGGCATACCTTTCGGATCGCCCGGACGGGCTAACCACTTGCGCCAGATTTTAATCAGTTCCCATCGAAAGCGTCGCCAGCTCGCGAAGTTGCCAGTAATGGGTAAAACCCAGAAAGTCGAAGGTCTCAGGCTTGGGACCCTGTGCCTGATCATCCTTTGTTGCCTCCGGACGACCAAACCGCACCAAACGCGTCTTCTCAGGATGCAGGCTCAGCCCATATTTCTCGAAGCGTTTGAAAGAGGACCCGATAGACTTTCTCCGCGTCTTCTTTTCTTTCGAAGCCCAGAATAAAGTCATCGGCAAATCGCACCAGAAAGGTTTTGCCCTTCATCCGCGGTTTGACCTCTTCGATATACCAGCAGTCCAGCACCTCGTGCAGATAGATATTGCTCAGCAAAAGGCGAAATCACTCCGCCCTGTGGCGTTCCATCCTCCGGGTAACTTAACTGTCCTTTTTCCCACACTCCAGCTTTGAGCCATTTGTCAATGAGCCGTCGTCCCACTCCATCTCGCACCCGCCGGCCCAGGAACTTTCTCAACCACTCTTTCTTGAGCGTGTCGAAATACTTCCGAATATCGACCTCTAAAATCCACCGGATTCCCTGATGCGTGCATTGGCTCCAAATCCAGGCCAAGGCTTCGTGCGCCGATCGTCCAGGCCGAAACCCATACGAGAAATACTTCAAGTCTTGCTCGTAAATGTCACGTTGCGTTGTCATACCTTAGGTTGATTTCCATTTTCGCTCGCCCGCGCGGGGAAATCGCCGCCCCGACGCCAGGGTGTTGTTCCACCGGTTCACCCTTCGGCGGCCAGGCAAAGCTCGCGATGCCACAGAATCTTTTCGACCTGCCCGCCGAAGCACGGCGCAGGCTGGTCACCCCGCGCAGCCGTCGTTCGATGAAGCGGATGATCTTCACGCCCCGAATCAGGGGTCATCTCAGGGACTTGTCCCAAGTGTGGGACCAGTCCGCGTTTGGCGCGCAGGAAGTGGAATTCATCCGCGCCCAGAAGTCCGGCGCGCCGGGCCCGCCAAGGTCGATCCCATGGAAGCGCTGCGTTGTAAGTGAAGCGGAACGGACGCAAACCGATCCCCTATGAAGGGCCGCGGCGATTCGCACCATTCCAACGATGGAAGTGAAGTTGAGCCTTGACGCCCTTTATTCTAGTATTAGAATAATATTATTCTAATACTAGAATATGCCCGCACGAGACCTTACCGATAGCGAGCTGTTGGTCCTTGGCCTGGTGGCCGAAATGCCCCGCCACGGCTATGAGATGGAGCAAATCATCGAGCAGCGCGGGCTGCGGGAATGGACCGAGATTGGATTCTCCTCGATCTACTTCGTGCTCGGCAAGCTGGAGGCGAAAGGCTTGATCAGGGTAGCAACCCTGGCGACCGCAACGGCCAAGAAAAGCTACAAATTGACCAGAACGGGCAAGACGACCCTGGTCACTCAGACACTTGCGGCTCTCCGGACCGTCCGCCCGACTTATTCTTCCCTGTTGATGGGCATGATTCACTGGCGCGTGCTGACCCGAAACGAAGCCTTGGGCGCGATGCAGACCCGCCACGAAGCCGTCGCGAAGGAATTGGCAAGACTCGAAAGCATTCACTTGGAGCAGCAACCTTTGCCCGACTACGTGGACGCCATGTTCGAATTTTCCGCCGGCCAGTTGAAAGCCGAGGCGGAATGGGTTCTCAAGACTTTGGAGTACATGCAAACCAAACCCTGGAATACCTGAAACACAGCCCAAGGCCATTGACCAAGTCGAACCCGGAGCGCGGCTGTGTGGGGGTGGAGGGGCACCAGCCGCAGCACGCGCGCAGTTGCAGGGCGCTGCGGCTGGTCTCCGACACAGCGGCGCTCCGTGAAGGCGACTTTGGCAAGAGTCTTGAAACACCTCTAGGAAAGGACAGAAGATGAATGTCGAAGATTTTCACAACCGTTTAAGAGAACTGTATCTGCCACCGAAAAAACGATTTACGCTCGTGGACGTCCCTGAAATCCGGTATGCGGTGATCGATGGCAAAGGTGATCCACGCTGCAACGAGGCCGAGGAGGCTGTGAAATGGCTTTATTCTGTGGCTCATCTGATCAAGCCGCAAATAAGGAGGCGCATGGGCAAAAACTTTGTCGAGCCACCGCTGGAATGCTTGTGTTGGGCTGACAAGAAGAAGGACTTCGCGGAAGGCAATAAGGACAAATGACAGTGGCGTGTCATGATCGTCTTTGTCGACTGGATAACCCAAGAGCAATTTGAAGAAGCTGTGGTCAAAATCGAACTGAGGCGCGGACCAGCGCCGAAAACCTTCCGACTCGAAAATCTGCATGAAGGGAAGAGCGTGCAAATCATGCACGTCGGAGACTACAGCGAGCTCGGCGAGGTTTGCGAAGAGCTTTACGGGGAATATTTGCCGGAAAACCATCTGAAACCCAACGGCTACTACCACGAGATTTACCTGAACGACCCCAAACGAACCGCGCCGAAAAAAAGGAATATCGTGATTCGACAGCCGGTAACAAGTTGTCCCCGGCGATAGCCGGCCAAGTCTGAAGGAAGGGCCTCAAAAGCGTGGATTCCAATCAATACGTAGGGTACGTAGGGTCAGTCCAACCTATTCCTATTGACATTACTGACCTTACTCCGTGCATCTTGAAGTTGTTGGTGATTCTGGAGGGTTCTGTGGGGGGCAGAGTTGAGTGAGGAAGCAGAAGTGCCCATGGGCTGGCCGGAAGGGAGCGCAGCCCGTCAGTTCCAGAGGAGGTGAAGCTCGTTGTTTTTTGCCAGCACGCTCAGCTTGAGCAAATTCGACAAACCGGATCGTTTCCAGAACTGGCCACAGCCTCGCATCGGCCGTTGCGGCTGTTTACCGAGGCATTCGACGGCGCCACTGCCCAGGGGAGCGCCTTGGTTTTCCCGGTCTTCATAGTGGATGTGTTCCCGATGCGTTCGGAAGTATTCGACTTCTCGGGCGATGGTCTTTCGGACTTTTTGGGGACGTTTGGCCTGAGCCTGGGATTTGAGAAGGTGCTCCAGCCGGTTGATCACGAGCGCTTCATCGCCGTGGCGCAGAGATTGAACCTGCTCGGCCAACCAATCTTTGGCCCGCTGAGTTCCGATCCACTAATCACGCTTGTTTTTTTCGCCATTTATTGCCTCCCATTGATCCCACAGGCAAACAGTGGCAAACAGTGGCAAACAGTGGCAAACAGTGGCAAACAGTGGCAAACAGGCGAACAGGCGATCGACTCATTGACTTGCCCATGTCGGGACCGGTATGGATGGTGGCGCTAGTCTGTTGCCATGACGCAAGCTGACGACATTCAAATCGCCGAGCAATTTGCCCAGCGGCCAATGACCCGAGAGACCTTTCTGCGGCTGGCCCAGTTTATTCGCCCGTACCGAAAGAAATTCTTTCTAAACCTAGCACTCACGATTCTGGCGACCATATCAGGCTTATTGGGCCCGAAGTTCATCCAAGTAGCGATCGATCGTTACTTGACCGAGTTCACGTCAGCGAGGATGGCTTACACGGGCATTTTGATCGTGAGCGGTGTTTATCTCGCGAATTTGCTGCTCGGATGGCTTCTCAGCATCGCGCAGGTCAAGAGCGCAATTGCCATCGGCCAGCGAGCGATGAACGATATGCGCTTGAGGGTTTTCGAGCATATCCAGCGCCTCTCCTTGAATTACTTTGATAAGACACATCAGGGCCGGATTATCAGCCGCGCTGACTCCGACATCGGCTCGCTGGACCAAGTGTTGACGTGGGGAGCAAATCAAATGCTCTCGAGCGGCCTCACGTTGCTGGGCGTCATCGCCATCATGGTCCAATATGATCTGCGGCTCTGCCTGGCCACCAGCCTTGTCATTCCATTCCTTGCCGTCGGCACCAGGCTCTTTCATGTTCACGTGATGCAAGCCATTCGGCGCATGATCGAACAGGGCTCGCGCGTGACCGCGGCAGTCGCCGAGAACATTTCAGGAGTGCGCGTTGTGCAGGCCTTCGCGCGCGAAGGGCAGAATCTAAGCCGCTTTTCACTTGTACATGGCCTGTACGCGGATCGTCTGCTCGTTGTGGCGCGAATCTTTCACACGTACATGCCGTTTATCGCGCTCATTGCGGGTCTCGGAACCACGATCATTCTTGGTTACGGCGGCAGCCTCGTCATGCGCAATGAAATCACCGTCGGCGAGTTGGCCGCTTTCATTCTCTATTTGGGAATGTTCTTCGGTCCCATTCAAACGATGGGCGACCTGTACAATGCAATCCTCTCCGCCGCCGCGAGCGCCGAACGTATTTTTCAATTGCTCGACACAGAACCACAAGTGGTCAATCGTCCCAATGCGGCGCCTCTTCCTCCCGTGCGCGGCCACATCGTTTTCAACCAAGTCTATTTTCGGTATGAGACAACGCCGACTGACAAATGGATCCTAAAAAACATAAACTTCGAAGCCAAAGCGGGAGAGACCGTCGCTCTTGTCGGCGCGACCGGTTCCGGCAAAACCAGCGTCATCAGCCTGATCGCTCGCTTTTATGAACCGCAGCAAGGACGAATCTTGATGGATGACATCGATTTGCAGGAAACGACCGTCGAATCACTGCGGTCGCAAATCGGAATCGTGACGCAGGAGAATTTCCTATTTACGGGAACCGTCATGGAAAACTTGAAGTTTGGCCAGTCATCAGTCTGCGATGAAGAGGTCATCAACGCAGCTCGCACCCTCGGCACGCACGATATCATCCTGAGATTGGAAAAAGGTTACGAAACGAAAGTCAGCGAACGGGGAGGAAACTTTAGCGCCGGCGAACGCCAGCTCATAACCTTCACCCGGGCCATGGTGGCGCAACCGCGTATTCTGATTCTCGATGAAGCGACGAGTGCGGTTGACTCGCGCACCGAAGGATTGATCCAGCATGCCCTGGAGAAGTTGTTTGAGAGAAGAACCTGCTTCGTGGTGGCCCACCGGCTTTCCACTGTCCGAAATGCGCATCAAATCTTGCTGCTGCGCGACGGTGAAATCGTAGAGCGAGGGAACCACAACGACCTCCTTGCTCATCGCGGCATGTACGCGAAGCTTTACGAAGAATTCGTGCGACACTGAGATGAACGGCAACGCAAACATCTCCTTCAATGAACTCCTGCGCTCGGCTCTTGCCCATCATCGCGAGGGCAGGCTTGACGCAGCGGAGGGCCTCTACCGGCAAGCGTTGAAACTTGAATCTCGCCACCATGATGCGCTCCGCCTTTTGGGCGTGGTTTTGCATCAACGGCGCCATTTGGACGATGCACAGGACATTCTCGAGCAAGCGGTGCAAGCGCCGCCCGTCTCGGACGAAGCGCGCCGCGAACTCGCCTCGGTTTATCTGGAATCGAGCATCGCGCTGATCGGGGAGAATAAGCTTGCGAAAGCCGCGGCGGTCCTGTGCCGGCTCATCGCTTTACAGCCTGATCACGACGTTGCGCATCTAAATCTCGCAGTCGCCCTTGAAGGGCTCGAACGCATGGACGAGGCTGAGCAAGTGGCTCAGAAGGCCCTTCAGCTTAGCCCTCAAAATCCGCAGGCTCATCTTTTCCTCGGCGCGTTATGCATGAAGCGAGACCGCTTGTCCGACGCGGCGCCACATCTGAATCATGCCAGCCAGTTGGACCCTGTTTCGAGTGCCGCGGCAATCTCGACATTGCGAGAACTGCTTCGCATAGGTGCTCGAGGCTGGGAGAAGCTCTTGGCCTCGGACCCGCAGCATTTCGAGGCGCTCCGTTATCTCGGCAAGATTCGATTTTTTGAACGAAGACCACTTGAGGCAATTGAATTGTTAGAGCGCGCGCTGGTGATTCAACCTGGAGACCCGCACACCGAGTACAACTTGGCCTTCTCCGAGCTCATCACCGGAAGGTTTGAGTCCGGATGGAAACATTACGAAAGCCGCTTGAGGACTGGCCAAAAGGAATTTCTGCAGCGCGAATTTGCTGAGCAGCGCTGGACCGGAGAACCAGTGCATGGGCGCCGCATTCTGGTCCACGCCGAGCAAGGAACCGGCGACACAATTCAATTCGTGCGTTACATCCCGCTTGTTGCCGAACGCGGTGGAACAGTCATTTTCGAATGCCAGCGTTCACTCGTTCCACTGTTGCGCGACCTTCCAGGAGCGAGCGCGATCATTGCTCAAGGAGAGCCATTGCCAGAGTTCGAGCTGCAGGTTCCGCTGCTCAGCTTGCCGGGCATTTTTCAAACGACGCTCGCAACAATTCCCAATCAGGCGCCGTATTTGAAAGTCCCCGACACAGTCCAAGTTCAATTGCCGGCCACCCCGCCCGGACGACTCAGAATTGGGATCGTTTGGGCAGGAAATCCCTCAATGCAAATTGACTTGGATCGCTCGATGCCTCTGTCGGCGCTCGCGCCGCTTTGGGCCGAGGGCACAGCGTCCTTTTTCAGTCTGCAAGTTGGCCCGGCGGCGGCTCAACTTGCATGTTTGCCTGAAGGTTCAGCAATCATGGATTTGAGGCCGATTCTCATCAACTACGCTGCAACAGCTGCGGCAATTGAACAATTGGACCTTGTCATCACTGTTTGCACATCGGTGGCACATTTGGCAGGCGCTCTCGGCAAACGAACATGGGTTCTCCTCAGTTACGGTGCTGATTGGCGATGGTTGCTGGATCGATCAGACAGCCCTTGGTATCCTACCATGCGCTTGTTCAGGCAAAAAAGGTTGCACGACTGGAATTCTGTGGTTGAAGAAGCAGCTGCAGAACTGGCGAAGGAATTTGCAGCCAACGCGACGAGCGGGCCGGTTCAATCTGCCGCCGCTCGAATCTGAAGCTGGGTTAATCATGTCCAAACTGAAGAAACTGAATCTTGGTTGCGGCAACCAAATTGTCCCCGGCTACATTAATGTCGACAAATTTGGCCGGCCGGATGTGCGGTTCGATTTAGAAACCTTTCCGTGGCCCTGGGAGGAAAGTTCCGTCGAAGAAGTGATCTTGAACCATGTGTTGGAGCATTTAGGACAAACGACCCAGATTTACCTCAGCATCATTCAGGAGCTCCATCGCATTTGCGCACCTGGAGCTAAGGTTCGAATCGCAGTTCCGCACCCGCGCCACAACGACTTTATCAGCGACCCAACACATGTGCGGGCGATCACGTTGGAAGGCCTTGCGCTCTTCTCCAAAGAAACTAATCGGGCCTTAAAGCAGCGGGGCTGCGCCGATTCTCCCTTGGCAGAGTACCTCAATGTCGATTTCAAAATCGTGAGCCAGGATTACATTATCGATGATATTTGGATCGAGAAGTTTAAGAAGCTCCAAGTTTCGGAAAAGGAATTAGAAGAACAGTTCGATCACGCCATTCGAAGTTACAACAACGTCGTTAAAGAAATCCGGGTCGTATTGGAAGCAGTGAAGTAGAGATCAGCTCGGTTGCCGGGCTTGACCCAATTGGACCACTGGCTACTCTGATTCGCACTGCAAACAAACAATAGTCCGCATCCCCAAAACTCAACCCTTCGCCAAAACCAAGCCAATTATGAGAACTAAACCGATTGTTCCAATGTTGATCTGCTTCGTGGCCCTATTCGGCCTGAGTGTGCCAAGACTTGCTGCCCAGACCGACAAACCAGATCGTCCCAATGCGAGCGGCACGTGGAAATGGGTTGTGAGCGCACCGGACGGCCAAACGATCCACGCTATGGTCACTCTAAAGCAGGACGGAGAAAAGCTGACCGGGACCTATAACAGTCGCATTGGCGAGAATTCTTTCGGCGAAACACCGGTTCACGAAGGCAAGATCAGCGGCCGGGACATCTCCTTCAAAGTCATTCGCAAACTTAACGACCAAGAGTTCACTCTTAGCTACGGCGGCAAAATCGACGGTGATCGCATTAAAGGTTCGGTGGTGATCGGCGATGGAGATCAAAAGTTCGAGTGGGATGCAAAACGAGAACCCGCCCAACTCGATCCGACAGGCGCGTGGAAATGGAGCATGACTCGCTCAAACGGCGAGAAGATGGAAGCGACCATGAAACTCAAACTCGAAAGCGGAAAACTGACGGGGAGCATCGCGAGTGGCGATTTCTCGACCGAGATCGACAATGGGCGGATTAACGGTGATGAAATCACTTTCCAGACTACAGTCGATCGCGACGGGCAAAAATTCGTCGCGAAGTCGAAAGGGAAGATCACGGCTTCCAAGATTAAAGGGACGGTTGAATTCGAAACCGACGGCGAAAAGCGTGTCCGGGAATGGGAAGCGCAAAAGGAATAACCTAAAATGGCGCTCTCGCATTATCGCCTGTTGCGATCTTACAAGCGTCTCCAATTTTCGCCAGCTGGCGAAAATTGACTTAGCGATCACTTAACTCAGGCGGAGCCCAAAGTCGCCAAGTGTCCGAGAAACTCCTGGTAACGCCGTTCCCAGGACCAGTCGCGCATAAAATTCGCTGCTGCCATTCCTTTCAACTTGGCTTCCGCGCGATCTCGGTAAACGCGTTCCAACGCCTCGACGACCTCGTCGACGTCGGATTCGCCCCAATGCTCTGTGCCAATAACAATCGGCGGGAGGGGCGCAACAGGACCTTGCTTGTGCAACGGATAGCAATGTGCCTGGTCGAGCAAATCCAAATGGCCGGAATTCGCGGAAAGAATCGTCGGCAAACCGCTCGCCATACATTCCATCGCGACGAGATTCGTTCCGCCTTCGCATCGATTGGTGAAGACCGCCACATCAGCCTGCGAATAGATACCGGCCATAACATGATTTGGCGCAGCGCCTAGACTGCAACAGGCCTCTCGCGCAATTCCATTCCGATCGAGCCACGCCACAATGTCTAATTGTCCATCTGCACTAGCGACCGGCAAACCATCGACATGGCCTTTGCAATCCATCCCTTGGATTGACTGAGGCCAATGATTGTGCCACGCCGCAAGCAGTATGGCATCGGAATGCCGTGCGCGAAATTTCCGGAATGCGGCGATGACGATGTCCTGGCCTTTCCGATATTCGAGTTTGCCGCCGGAAAAGACGACAAACGCGCCATTCTGATCTCGTGGTGGTGCGCTCGGCCGGAATATTGAGAGGTCCACGCCCTGGAGCCAGGTGCGCACATTGGCAATGCCTCGTTGGCGGAGAAAATCGGTGTTCCAGGTTGAGCCGGCGAGCAATAAATCAAATCGTTTCGCCGTATTCGCAGCTTCCGCACCGAGATCAGTTTCATCAAAGAAAGTTGCGCCGACGTTAATGTTCCCCACAATACGCTGCGCCGCGTCGTGTGAACTAAGCCTGTTTCCGAGCGCGTGCAGCACAGGAAAAGGGCAATGCCGAGGCTGACCCACTTCCGATTCGCGGATGCCGGACCCGACGCGCTCGCGAGCGATAATGTTTGCCAGCAACTGACGGGACCCCGGTGGCGCCCAGTCAGGATTGGCCACGGGAAAGAAAGGCATCGGCAGCAGCCGAGCATCGCGTTCGGCCTGCAAAGCGATGTTAAAGGCCATGATTCCCCAGCCTGAAGCAGCGCTGATTTCCCAATTAATTCCTAACCACTTGTGAGAAATGGCGGCCATGAGGGCACAAAATGTTCAAAAGCTGTTTGCGCTAGGTTACAGGCGTAAACCGACGCAGATGTTCGATTAATTCAAGACAACGGGCACGCCACGACCAATCTTGCATAAACTGAGCGGCAGCGGCGCCTTTTTGTTCGGCCGCTTTGCGATCCGAATAAATACGCTCCAAGGCTTCGACAACTTCATCAACGTCCGACTCACCCCAACCCTCGGTCCCTAAAAAGGGCGGGATTGGTTGCACGGGCCCTTGCTTCCGGAGTGGATAACAATGGCGCTCGTTGACAAGATCAAGATGACCCGTATTGGCTGAAAGAATGGTTGGAACTCCACAGGCCAAACATTCCATGGCTACAAGGTTTGTTCCACCTTCACAACGATTGGGAAAGACGGCGGCGTCGGCCTGACTATAAATGGCTGGCATTAGGTAGTTCGGGATAACTCCCAGATCACGGCTGTTTGCCCGGTTGATGCCATTGGCTTCGAGCCAACCAACGACATCTAATCGGCCGTCGTCGTCCACGCTGGGCACGCCAATGACGTGACCCGCACGGTCCATTCCCGTAATTGATTTCGGCCAGAGGTTATGCCAGGTCGTCGCGAGAATCGAATCGGGATGACGCTTTTGGAATTTTCGAAATGCCGCCACAACAATATCCTGGCCCTTGCGGTATTCCAGTTTCCCACCGGAAAAGATGACAAATGGTCCATTGCCGGACGGCCTTCGCGCGAGCCGGAAAAGTGACAGGTCAACTCCTTGCAAGAATGTTTCGACGTGCTGAATACCGTTCTGACGCAGGACCTGATTGTTCCAACTGGAACCTGCGAGGATCAGATCGTATCGCTTGCTGACGGCCAAACCATGAGCATGCAGTTGCGTGTTCTCCAGAAAGATAATGGCTAGATTTAGCGAACCGCGCACTCGCTCCAGCATCTCGGTGGCCGATTCCCAATCGAGCCAGTTGCCGAGGCTGTGCAGCACTGGGAACTCGCATCGAATGATGCCTTCTTTCTGTTCCTCCAGTTTTTGGCAAGCAATCCGTTCGCGAGCCAAGACCTTTTCCATGAGCTGCTTGCAGTTTTCCGGGAAATGCTCGACGTGAATCGTGGGCACCAACGGGAC
>VHDE01000049.1 GCA_016871515.1 Verrucomicrobiota bacterium | reverse complement strand
ATTCGGAGGAGGACATGCGCATTGCGGCGCGATGATTTACCTCGGCGACAATTGGCCCGACCAATATCGGCACAGTTTCTTCACGATCAATACGCACGGCCATCGCATCAACCACGACAAGCTGGAACGGCGCGGTTCGGGTTACGTGGCGAAGCATGCGCCCGACGTCGTCAAGGCGAATGACCCATGGTTTCGTGGCGTCGGCCTGCTTTACGGCCATGATGGCGGTGTCTTCATGTCTGACTGGTGCGACGCGGGAGAATGCCACGATTACGAGGACATTCATCGCGAGAACGGGCGCATCTATAAAATCACTTACGGCACACCAAAAGCATCGGCCGTGAACTTGGCGAATCTGTCGGACAGAGAGCTCATCGACCTTCAGTCCCATAAGAATGACTGGCAGGCCAGCTGCTCGCGGTTGGAGCTGCAACGGCGTGCCATGGCGGGAACGCTTGACCGTCGGACGCGTTCGGACTTGCTGCGATTCTTTCGCGAACAGAGCAACCCGACTCAGCAACTGCGCTTGCTCTGGACATTGCACGTCACAGACGGGACGGATGATGCGCTGAGCAACGAGCTGTTGGCTCATCGTCAGGAATATGTCCGAAGCTGGGCGATCCAGTTTCTGCTCGAGGATCGCAACGCTTCGAGTTCGCAACGGGAGGCGTTGGCAAAGTTGGCTGCCACTGAACTCTCACCTGTAGTGCGACTTTCTCTGGCTTCCGGCTTGCAGCGTCTGCCGCTGGCCGAACGCCTGCCGCTGGCTCAGGCACTGGCTTCACGCAGTGAAGACGGGAATGACGCCAACGTTCCGCTCATGATCTGGTACGGTATCGAGCCGCTCGTGTCGGCCGATGACGACGCCGCAGCCGCATTGTTAGCCAAAGCCACGATTCCGATCATCCGACGATTTATTGCGCATCGGCTGTCGCTTCGGTTGGCGCTTGATTCGATTGTAAACGCCATTGCGAAATCGAGCGACGCCGGATTTGAGCGGGATGCGGTGGAGGGGATGTTCGACGCGTTAAATGGGAGGCGCAAAATAAAGATGCCAACCGCATGGCCCGCCACGGCCAGCAAGCTCAGCAACAACGCCGATAGCGCCGTACGTGAAAAAGCCGAGATGCTGTCGCTTGTCTTTGGTGATGCGAACGCCGCGGCTCAACTGCGCCGCCGCGTGACGGATACGGCACAAAGCGTTTCGACGCGGCAAAACGCGTTGCAGGCTCTGGTTCAGGCACGAGTTCCAGGGCTGGCGCCGCTGCTTCACTCGTTGGTCTCGGATGCGGCATTACGAAGAGCGGCGATTCGCGGGCTGGCGGCTTTCGAAGATGCGAACACGCCAAAGGTTATTCTCCAATCGTACAGCAGCCTCACGCCGGAAGAGAAGGCAGACGTCATTAGCGCACTGACTTCGCGGCCACAATATGCGATTGACCTGCTGGAAGCCGTGAAGCAAGGGACTGTTCCGGCGCGGGACATTTCACCTTTTGCGGCGCGACAAATTCAAGCGTTCAGGGATCCGCGAGCCGCCACGCTATTGGCTTCCTTGTTGGGCGAAGTTCGTGCGGTTTCGAAAAACAAAGCCGCTGAAATTGCGGCACACAAAAAGCTTTTGACGCCTGAAGCTGTGAAGGCAGCGGATCCTTCGCGCGGGCGAGGGCTCTTTAACCGCGCTTGCGCAGCGTGTCACATGTTGTTCGATGAGGGAGGGAAACTGGCGCCAGAATTGACCGGTTCACAGCGTTCAAATCTCGATTACATCCTGGAAAATGTGGTCGATCCAAATGCAATTGTCTGGAGCCGGTATCGGGCCACCTATTTTGAGACCGCGGATGATCGTCTAATCTCCGGGGTTGTCCTGCAAGAGAATGAGAGCACGGTGACAATTCAAACTCAAACTGGAACAATCACGTTGCCTCGGAGCGACATCACCTCGCGGAAAGAATCGACGCTCTCCATGATGCCCGATGGCATTTTCGATTCCCTTCAACCATCCGAAATCCTTGACCTCGTTGCGTACTTGCAGAGTCCATCGCAAGTGCCATTGCCCAGCTCGAAAAGCGCGCCGTAATCGCCAAAAGCAATTGCGACCCGAAGGCTTCGAGGTTATGGCGGTTCAAGATGCAAGCCAAGCGATGGACTTATTGCAGCACGAGATGTTTCCCGCCGTCTTGGCCGGTCAGGAGATGTCGCGAATGACTGGTTTGGAATTTCTCGCGAAAGTCAGTGACATTCATCCTTTCGTTTCATCCGCGCGCATCACGAGAACTGGGATGGCGCCGGCTATCCCGATAGTTTGAAAAGTGAAATGATCCCATGATCGGCCGCGTCTTCTGTCTGTGGTCAGCGCCTATTGCAGCAAGCACAATGCAACTCCGCGTCGCTTGCTGGAGATTAAGTCGAAGGCCGAAAGGATGTATGATCAGGCCGCGATCGAGGCGGTGGCCAAAGTCGCGCCAGTAGCGAATCTGCCGCTGGGCGAACGGGAAGTCCTATTGACCGACCTAAAGTCTGGGATGGTTTTGGCGGCTGATATTTGCCGGGGCGGTTTCTTGATTATGGCGAAAGGCAAAGAACTCAAAGAGCCGGCCATCAAGAAGCTGCTGAGCATACACCGCATCACTCCGATTGATCCGCTGGCGCTGGTTTATTGCTGAGCAATGGCACGCAGCTCCCCGTAGGACAGGCGTCTCGCCTGTCTCCGCGAACGCGTTGCGCAATCACTTCTGTGTGATT
The DNA here is from genome assembly GCA_016871515.1 of Verrucomicrobiota bacterium. Classification (GTDB taxonomy): domain Bacteria; phylum Verrucomicrobiota; class Verrucomicrobiia; order Limisphaerales; family SIBE01; genus SIBE01. The sequence continues at coordinate 35,783 of VHDE01000049.1, read as the reverse complement.
GTTGCTTGATGACCAGCGAACGCTTGGCGGAATTTGCTGCCGGTCCCGGAGACAGGCGAGACGCCTGTCCTACGGGATTATGGCCGGCGGCGCAGCATTTCCTCGCGGCGCGGCTTGAACTCAGAATCTGCTTTCCAGATCGGCCATTGATCCTCCTCGGCTACCCGGCAACCGACCTCAAAGAGAAGTTGCAGATCGTCCGCAGCCCCCGTCAAGTCCCAGTCCGGCTTAATTTCATCCGTGACTTTGTGATAATCGCTGTCGGCATATTCGAGCATTTTGCGCCGGCCAAAGTCGGGAGGCTGGCCGGCGTATTCGGTGCCGGCGCCGGAGAGGTAGAGCGCGGGAACGCCGCTCTTGGCGAAGAGAAAATGGTCCGAACGATAGTATGAACCTTTCTCGGGCATCAGCTCCTCAAGCACAATGCGCCCGCGCTTTTCAGCCGCGTCCTTTAAAAGATCTTCTAAACTCGAGTTGCCCAATCCGATCACGCGCACATCGCGTCTTCGGCCCCATGGATTCAGTACATCGAGATTGAGGTTCGCGAGGGTCTTCTCGATAGCGTAAGGCGGCTGCTCGACGTAGTATTTGGCGCCTAACAAACCTTGTTCCTCCGCGGTCACGGCAGCGAACAGAACGCCGCGGGTTGGCGCGGGAGAAAGCCGAGTAAACGCCTCGGCCAATTCGAGCAAACCGGCTGCGCCCGACGCATTGTCCAACGCCCCGTTAAAAATCTGATCTCCAGTGCGTCGCTCGTCCTTGCCAAGATGATCCCAATGGGCCGTGTAAATCACATATTCACTGGAACGTTGCGGATCGCGCCCGGGGAGCTTCGCCAGGACATTTCGGGAGGCTACCTCGCGAATCTGATTCTCAATGGTAAAGCTGGCTTTCACCCGGAGCGGGAGTGGTTTGAAGTTCCGGTCGAGAGCCGATTTCTTAATCGCTTGATAATCGTGGCCGAGTTCGGAGAAGAGCTTTTGCGCGCGTTCGAGACTTAACCACCCTGTCACGGGAACCTCGTTCTTGTTTCGGTCCGGACGATTCAGGCTGAAATTCTCACGCCCCCAACTATTCACCACGACGAACCACGGATAACCAGCAGGTCCCGTCTCGTGAATGACCAGCACCGCAGCGGCCCCGAGTTTCGCGCCCATCTCGAATTTGTAGGTCCACCGTCCGTAATAGGTCATGGCTTGGCCCTTGAAGATCGATTTGTCCAGGCGTGCTGGTTCGGCGGGATCGGGAATCGGCGGGTCCCCGACAAGCATCACCAAAGTTTTGCCTCGCAGTTCCTGGCCCTTGAAATCATCCCATTGGTATTCGGGAGCCTGAATCCCATAACCAACGAAGACCATGTCGCTGTTTTGAACGACGACCTTTGAATCGAGGTGCGCTGACCAAGCCACGATGTCCTGGGGGAATTGAAGTTCGCCTTGGCGATTTTCGAAATGCAGTGCCCCGGACAATTGCGATTTCACGCCCGCAAGTGGAACGTCTTGAATCCACTTACCGTTCGAGTTTCCCGGTTGAAGTCCTATGCGTCGAAACTGATCGATTAAATAGTTAACGGTTACTTCCTCACCGCGTGTCCCGGGCAAACGCCCTTCGAATGCGTCCGACGAGAGCGCGCGAATGTGACGCATTAGATCGTTCGTTTGAATCGTCGCTGCGGCGGCTGAGAGTTGCGCTGCGTCGATGGTGAAACGGGAAGTGGCTGCTGGCGCTTGGCGGCCATCAGATTTAGCCGGAGCCAGTGCGGCGGACAGATTCGAGCAAAGAGCCAATGCCAAAAACAAGAGCGTACCTTTCATAAGAATATTGCGCCGCAGGCCGAGCCTTGGCGCCCCCACTGCATAACAGACGCTTCACGAATCGTCCATGGTTAGGAGGCAGGGTGTGTGCACTGGGGCGCATCTCGACAGGATCCACCCAGGATGCGCTTTCCTCGTAGCGCAGAGTTGCACTCTGCTGTATCGCAGGTTTTCAACCTGCAGAGGTTCCGGCCAATCCAGGCGCGCGCGGAACTGGCGAACGTTTTGCCGATTGCAAATCGGCGATACGGCAGACTGCAAGTCTGCGCTACAGCAAGGCGTTCCCGGCGCTAAAGCGAGGGTGGTGCTGCCAGGGTGCGCCATGTGCACTGAGCAGGACAGGCGTCTCGCCTGTCTTCGGAAAACCGATTGAACGATTGTGCTGAAAGCGGAGCAGCAAGAGTTGACAGGCGGGACGCCTGTCCTCCCGATCTCTCCGGATCCAACGGATTCGAGACTGTCTTGATTAAATGAAAGTCATCTTGTTGAATGACGCGGCATGGCACAGCGTCTCCAGCTTCCACAACGGCTTTCCTGGGTGCTTGGATTATTCTTCTGCGTGCAATTAGTGAACGGCGCAACCAATTCGCCGCCTTCCCGTTCGTCGCTCATTAACATCTTTCTCAACAAAACGCTCGAACCCAAAGAACGACTCGACGCTCTCGCTGAGCTTCAGGCCGGAGCGGCCGCCGAGCAGAGTCTGATTCCTGGATTAATGGTTGTGCTGAAGGATAAGAAGGAGCTTCTGCCGATGCGTGAGGCAGCTTTCGAAGCTTGGCTATCGATGGCGCCCAATGCTGGGGCGTTTGCTGATGACTTTGCGTTAGTGCTGACAAATCAAGAAGAGCCGCGAGTTCTTCGCGAGTACGCCGCCAAATCGCTGGCCATGATCGCGGCCAATGCCGCCGAAAGCAGTGGCAAACCGTCGGCAACAATTCATGAGTTGAAGCGAGCTTTAATTTCCGTAGAGGCGATTGAGCGAACATTTCAAAATTCAGGCATGGAGATTGACGCGGGTGTCACGCAAGCTTTGGCGTTGCTCCGGGCCAAAACCATGGCGCTATCCAACGCGACCCCGTTTTCGGTGGCTGGCTGGCGGTCCCCTTGGCTGTGGATGACTGTGCTGCTCGTGCTGCCTTTCCTTTGCTTAGGAATGTGGCGCGTTCTTTTGTCGCGTTCTCCTCTGCTCTTGTGGGAAATCAATGAACGTCTTCGCATGGCGCCGGAGCTCAAACTGCCGATCACCGGCGAGACTCCGATCGGATTACGCAGTTACTGTCTGGTTTCCTTTTTTCAGTATCACCCGAAGGTTCTCGACGCGTGGTTGGAAACTCATTGGCCTCGAGCGCTTCGAAAAGTCGAGGCATCACCTGTTTTTGCCGAGCAACAGATTCGTCTGGCATTGCCCATCGCGTTAGAGTCGAAGGTTGAGACGAAGCAAGACGGACAAAGTGTTAGGCCGCTGTTTCAAGCCGACCGCGTTTGCCTTTTGATCCGTGGCGAAGACGGATCCGGCAGGGCCAGCCTGGCATGCGAGATGGCGCGCTGGGCGATGGCTGACGAACCCAATCGGCGATTAAGATCGCATCAAATGTTGCCGGTCTGGATTCAACCTGAAACAAACGAGGCGCCGGCGAATTACGAATCTCTCATCGATTCCATTCGGAGGGAGGCGGGCAGGTTGCTGGACAGAACTTCGCCGCTCGCCTGGGGCCTCACGATTGAATTGCTCAGGCGCCAACGCATTTTGGTTGTGATCGACGCCCGCCATATTAGTGGCCCGGAATTGAACCGGATGCTTCAGCCTCCCGCGGAACGAGGTCCCTGCCTCAACGCGGTTGTTATCATATCTGCGGAGCGAGAGTTGGAACTCGAAACCGTGACAGGAGTGGTGACACTTCTGCCAATTGAGGCAGAAACGATCACCGAGTTTGCGGGGGCGTACTTGCGGGCGCGAAAGAAGCGGGAACTATTTGCAGATCGCGAATTCCTCGAGAACTGTGTCCGCCTTTCGGATCTGGCGGCAAATCGAAATCTCACACCGTTGCTCGCAAGGCTGTTCCTTGATCACGTGATCGAAGCGAAAGAGGCTCTGCGTTCTCGCCCGTTGGTTGAAAGTATTCCGGCTTTGATCCTCGGTTATGTGGATGGATGCAGCCGCTCAACAGCGATGCCAGCTGGAATGATCGACCATGAGACTGTTCGTCGCTTTGCCAAAATCGTGGCGTGGGAATCTTTGAAGACGCAGTATTATCCTCGGCCGGTTTCGAAGGAACAGATTGTGGAAGCGTTGGGGAGCGAACAAGAGCAAGGATTCGCGCTGCTCCACGACAAACTTCGGTTAATCAAGCCTGCCGATTCGAAAAACGAACGGTACCGATTCGCCTCCGCCACGGTCGCGGCATACTTGGCCTGCTTGCGGTTGATCGAACTGTTGGGCTCCCGGGAAGCGGCTTGGCACGGTTTCCTGGCCGAACTGGAAAAACAGAGCGCATCAACCACTCGAACTCGAGACTTTATTTTGGCGGCGCGCGACTGTCACTTGGCGCTGAGCAAAGAAGCCGGCATACCCGATTTTGTAGAAGTTGAGTTAGGCCGCCTCGCAGGACTTGATCCCATAGTGCTGGAAAAAGCGCGCGTCCAGATGAAGGTTAAGCAGCTAATCAAGCAATTGCTTTCGCCGATCGCAGAGAACCGCAGGGCGGCCGTCATTCAACTTGGCTCGATAGGCGCCGCTGCCAAAGCCGCGCTTCCAGCACTTGTTCCGCGGTTAAGAAACATCGACGAAAATATCGGCGTGCGCCATGCCGTCATCATAGCCCTCGGGGAAATCGGAGCGCAAACCGACGACGTGATTCCAGTGCTGATCGAAACATTAGTGGACCGGTATGATCGTTTGCGTCCGGTGGCAACGCAGTCGCTGATTACGATTGGCGATACAGCGATCGCTCCGTTGGTTGAATCAATGAAGGACAAGGCGCGCGAGGAAGCATCTCGTGTCGCGATCGCCGCGGCTTTGGGCGCCTTTAAGAGCAAAGCGAAGATGGCCGTTCCCGGTCTCATTGGCGTCGTGGGCGATAAAGGCGACGCGGCGCCAGTCCGAGCCGCTGCTGCCGAAGCTCTAGGGCAAATCGGAAGCGAAGCGAGCGGCGCCGTGCCGGACTTGGTCAACCTGATGCAAGAAAGCAAAACGCTCTGTCGCCATGCCGCTAAAGCATTGATTGGAATTGTGCCGGCGGCGCAATCGCGCGTGATCTCGCTGTTTGAGTTGTTGCATCAGAACCAAATGGACGAAGCCGAGAGTATCCTGACTACATTTCGTTTTTCTCTCGTCCGTCCAGCCGTTGCCGACGCGAATGGAGTCCTGGAGAAACTCAATTCCGCGGTCGAAGACGCTTTGAAGAAAATGGCGGTGAATCAGGATGTGGCTGGGCGGCCATCGCCAAACACAGTTGTGAGTTTGGTTGATAAGTGAATCCGATGGGAGCTGGCCGGACTTGTCAGAATTGCGTTGCGCGAGATTCATGTTTGCGCCACAACACAGATCCTTTATGTCCCACTGCAACTGTAATCGCCGCCAGTTTATGAAAGACCTGACTTTGCTGAGTCTCACGGGAAGCATTTTTGCCGCTCGAGCCTTGCACGCGCAGTCCGAACGCGTGGCCCATCGCCGGATGACCATCAATCTTGTCTGCGGCAATATCGGCGTCACAGCCACGCAAGCGCAAGCGATTGATCTGGCTCAGCGCCACGGTTTCGAATCTGTCGAAGCCCGTGGCGATTATCTCGCTTCGTTGTCGGACGAACAGCTAAAGGAATTAGAGGCGAATATGAAGGGCAGGGGAGTTGTGTTTGGCGCGGCCGGATTGCCGGTCGATTTCCGCCAAGACGAAGCGCGTTTCCAGGAGGGAGTGGCCCGTTTGCCGAAGATCGCCGATGGTCTCCATCGCGCCGGAGTCAACCGCGTCGGAACTTGGATCAGCCCAGCCCATGACCGGTTGACCTACCTGCAGAATCTCAAGCAGCATGGCCAGCGGTTACGGGCCATCGCGCAAATTCTCAAGGACCACGGGCAGCGTTTGGGTTTGGAATATGTCGGAACGCCAACCTTGAGGAGTAATCGAAAGTTTCCGTTCGTGCATACCATGGCGGAAACGAAGGAATTGATTGCCGAGATCGGCACAGGCAACGTTGGATTTGTGCTGGATAGCTGGCATTGGTGGACCGCTGGTGATACCGAGGCCGATATCCTTTCGTTGAAAAGCGAGCAAATCGTAGCCGTGGACCTGAATGATGCCCCCGCGGGGATACCGTTGCATCAGCAAATCGATGGCCGCCGCGAATTGCCCTGCGCGACGGGCGTCATTGATGTGGCGACCTTCCTCAACGCCATAAATAAGCTCGGTTATGACGGACCGGTCCGAGCCGAACCGTTCAATAAACCTCTTAACGACTTGGACAACGAAGAAGCTTGCGCGGCAACCGCCAAAGCGTTGAAGAAGGCCTTTGCCCTGATCGAGTAGAAGAGCGTCGTGGCGTCATTGTCCCAAGACCTCACGCGCCTTGGTAATGTCGCGTTCGATCTGTTCTTTCAGCTCGTCGATCGAAAGAAACTTTTGTTCCGGACGAAGCATTTCAACGAAGGTCAACTCTACTTCCTGACCGTACAAGTCGTGGGAAAAATCCAGCAGGTGCACTTCCGCCCGGAGTTCCGGCTCGCTCCGCTCCAGTGTGGGACGGTGTCCAATGTTCAAAACTGCCTGGTGAGTGGAGCCTTTGACCAACGCCAGCACCGCGTAAACGCCGTTCGGCGGCAGTGTCAATTGGGTGATGTCCAAGTTGGCCGTTGGAAATCCTAATTGCCGTCCCAATTGATCTCCCGGGATCACATTGCCTGACACCGAGTAAGCGCGCCCCAGCATTTGGCTCGCGGCGTCGAGATTTCCGTGGCGAATCGCCTCGCGGATGCGGGTGCTGCTGACCGTTTTTCCATCCAGCGATACGGCGGCCAAGCCATGCACAGCGAACCTCAGTTCCTGTCCAAGTGACTTGAGCAGGGCCACATTTCCAGCGCGTTTGTGGCCAAATGTGAAGTTGCTGCCGACGCAGACGCTATGGATGTGTCCAAAGTCTTTGACCAGGCCGCGAATAAATGTTTCCGCTGACTGTTCACTGAATGCCTGATTAAACTCGATCAACAGGATCGCGTCCGCGCCCAGAGAATCGATGACACGCAATTTCTGAGGAAGCGAATAGATTAATGCCGGAGCGCGTTCGGGTGACACCACCGCGCTTGGATGCCGATCAAATGTAATTGCGACCCCCATCGCGCTATGCTGCCGGGCGTCCGTTATAGTCTGGCGGATGACTTGTTGATGACCCAGATGGACACCATCAAAAACACCGATGGCGACGCAGACTTTTCGCGGCGCGGCCGCAAGTTCAGAGGCTTGGCGAATGATTCTCATCTAATGCGTGAAACGTGGGGCGTGATGGGTGAAACGTGATCCCGAAGTCTAATGATTGATCGCTTTGTCACATCTGATTGTGCGCCACACAGGCAACGCGCCCAATTACCGATTCACATATCACGCATCACGCGTTACGTTTCACGTTTCCACAAGTTTCAGAAAAGGAATCACTCGTTGCTCCAAATCTCGTGGGGCCCAAACTAGGACATCTTCGAATGGAATCGCATTGGCAACATCGAAGCTGCCGGACACCAAGCGTCGCAACGTCGCCAAGTGCGCGCCGCAACCGAGCTTTTGGCCAAAGTCCTGAGCGAGTGTCCGGACGTAGGTGCCTTTGGTGCACGCAACCCGAAATTGTCCTATTGGCTCAGTATAAGCGCTGAAACGAAAACTGTAGATGTGGACTAGGCGCGGCTTACGTTCCACTTCGATGCCTTTGCGAGCGAGTTTGTAAAGAGGAACGCCATCTTTCTTGACGGCGGATACCATGGGCGGCACTTGCATGTGGTCGCCAACAAATGTCGCGGCGATTTCGTTCAGTTGTTCAAGCGTGGCCGGCGGCACCGGCAGCGAACTGACCAATTCGCCTTGAGCGTCGTAACTATCGGTGACTTCACCGAATTTCATCGAGCCCTCATAGACCTTGTCAGAGGACATCAATTTCTCTGAAAGTTTCGTGGCGCGGCCCAGCAGCAGCACGAGCAGCCCAGTTGCATTAGGGTCAAGTGTTCCGGAGTGGCCGACCTTCTTCACATGGAACTGGCGGCGAATGGCTTCGACGACGTCGTGAGAAGTTGGGCCGACCGGTTTGTCGATCAATAAAGCTCCGTCGAACGGGTCAAAGGTTTGCATGGCTCATTTGTGCGAGGAGTTGAGAGCCTTCTTAATCGCGGCTATCACACGTCGCTGGACCGAGAGAGGGCGTCCGGGAATTCGCGCTCCCGCCGCCGCTTTGTGGCCGCCACCGCCGAACTGGCTGGCGATTTCGTTCACGTTGATACGATCATTTTTCGACCGCAGGCTGATGCGTGTGAATTCTGGCTCAAGCTCTTCAAAGACGCAGGCGACGACGACGGGTTCAATCGCTCGAATATGATCGATCAAACCTTCCGAATCGCTCGTATCTGCGCCGGTGCGGGCGAAATCGGCCTTCTTCAACCACAAGTACCCAATCTGGTTTTGATGCGTCAGCCGAAATTTGTTATAGAGCAATTTGAGCAGGCGAACTCGCGAGAGAGAAAAGGACTGATAGACTTCGTCGCAAATTTTGGCCAAGTTCGCGCCTCGTTTGACCAGCTCTCCAGCGACATGATAAGTCGCCGGACGGGTTGTGGGATACTGAAAGGAGCCGGTGTCGGTGGAAACGGCAGTGAAGAGGCAATCCGAAATAGCGGAAGTAATCGGCCAGTTCGCTGCCTTGAGCAGGCGGAAAATCAATTCGCCGGTGGAGGGCTCTCGGGCGGCGATCCAATTGATGTCGCCATAGCGCGTGTTGCTCTGATGATGGTCGATATTGATGAAAAGCTTTCGTTCCTTGATGCACTCGCCGACAGTCCCCAATCGTTCGAGGCTGGCCGAATCGGTCGCGATAACGCAATCAAACTGATGGCCCGGAGAAGGCGGTTGAAAGAGCTTTTTAGGATCAAGGAAGGCGAGTTTTTGCGGGACCGGATCCTGGTTCCAGCACTGAACTTTTTTCCCTTCACTCTGCAAGGCGAGCGTCAGTCCAAGCTGCGAGCCAATACAGTCGCCGTCGGGCCGGATGTGCCCAACGACGCAAAAAGTTTCGCTTTCGCGAATGCCCTCCAGAATACGGTCAATGATCTTCGGATGAGCCTTCATGAGTCGAGGACGACCGTTCGATTTCATCGAGAATCTCGAGAACGCGATTTCCGCGTGAGACCGATTCGTCCATGACAAACCGCAACTGAGGGGTGTACTTCAACACTATGGCGCGGCCAACCATTCCTTGAATTTTCTTTCGTTCGTTTTGGAGGAGAGTCAAACCTCGTTTCCTTTGTTCCTCGGTCCCGACGACTCCGACAAAAACAGTCGCAGAATGCAAGTCGGGCGACACTTCGACGTCATTGACAGTGATGATGCCGGCTTGGTCGATCGGAAGTTCCCGTCGGATAACTTCGCCAATCTGGCGTTTCAAAAGTTCGCGGACACGTTGGAGGCGAAGGGATGGCATGGCGCATTAACAGTAAGAGGTTAGAGTTTTTGAGGAACCTTCTCCAAAGTGTAGCATTCGACAGTATCGCCAGGCTGAAAATCGTCGAAGCCATCCAACCGAATCCCACATTCCATGCCGGCGCGCACTTCGTTCACCTCGTCCTGGAACCGGCGAAGGGTGAGCGAGACCCCTTCGTAGATTAGACCCTTGCGGCGCAACACACGCATCTTACCCTTCACTAACCGGCCATTGGTGACCACACAGCCAGCGACGTTGCCACCCTTCGAAAGAGTAAAGATTTTGCGCACGTCCGCCGAGCCGATCACGACCTCCTTGGTCAGCGGATCGAGCAGGCCCGCCATTGCTTCCTTCACCTGGTCGATCAACTCATAGATGATGGCGTAGAGCTTGATCTGTACTCCCTCCCGCTTGGCGACTTCGGCGACGCCATTGTCAATTCGAGTGTGGAAACCAAGGATAATGCCGCTGGAAGCAGAGGCCAGCATCACATCCTCTTTAGTGATCGTGCCAACGGCGCTGTGAACAATTTCGAGAGAGACCTTCGTCGATTCAATTTTTTTCAAAGCCTCGACAATCGCTTCGACAGAACCTTGTGTATCCGCCTTGACGAGCACCTTGAGAACCTTGGTGCTCCCCGATGCCAACGTGTCAAAAAGATTCTCGAGTGTGATTTTGGGCCGGCGTTCTTTATCCTGAGTCTTGGCAACTTCGGCGCGTTGTTCGGCGAGATGGCGAGCGCTTTTTTCATTCTCGACCGCGCTAAATTCAAGACCGGCTTCCGGAACTCCGTTCAAACCGAGCAGCTTCACTGCGACCGAAGGCCCAGCTTCCTTAAGCCGCTTTCCTTCTTCGTTAATCAGCGCGCGGACTCTGCCCCAGTACTGGCTGCAAATGACTATATCGCCAACGTGAAGCGTACCTTTCCGGACCAGCACGGTGGCGGTCGGCCCGCCGGGTTCCAAACCAGACTCGATCACATTTCCTTTGGCCCGCCGGTTGGGATTTGCCTTGAGCTCCAGCAACTCGGCTTGGAACACGATCATTTCAAGCAATTTATCCACACCTTGTTTCGTCAATGCCGAAACATCCTGGAAAATGGTGTCGCCACCCCATTCATCGGACACTAGGCCTTTATCCTGCAATTGCTGGCGAACTTTGAGGGTATTGGCGGCTGGGTGATCGCATTTATTAACGGCTACGATGATGGGCACCTTGGCGGCTTGGGCGTGGCTTAGTGCTTCAAGAGTTTGCGGCATCACGCCGTCGTTTGCCGCTACCACCAAGATCACGATATCCGTAACGTTGGCGCCGCGAGCCCGCATCGAACTGAACGCTGCATGACCGGGTGTATCCAGAAACGTGATCTGCTGCAGGTCCTTCGGGCGTTCGGGATGCGGAATGGAAATCGTGTAGGCTCCAATATGTTGGGTAATGCCGCCTGCTTCTCCCGCAGCCACGTTTGATTTGCGTATCACATCCAGCAACGTGGTTTTCCCATGATCCACATGACCCATGATCGTCACGACTGGAGCACGCGGTGTCAGGTCTTCGATCTTATCATCGACATCAAGTTCGACCTTTTTGACAGGGGCATGAATGACGCCGGCGCCACGTTCGCGTTTTTCAACTTCAAAGCGATACCCGTACTTGGCGCAAAGCTTTTGAGCGACGGCCTCGTCGATGGCTTGGTTGACATTTGCGAACACATTCAACTGCATCAAATCGGCAATCAGCTGAAACGGCTTCTTCTTAAGATGTTCGGCCAAATCGCGAACGACAATCGGCGGTTTGAGAGTTATTAGTTCGCCCGTAGCTGGTGGAACAAACTTGGGCTCGGTGGGCGCGGATGGCTTGGCAGGTTCCAGGCGTTGAGGCGTTGCCGTTGCGGGCCGGGCGGCAGCAGGGCCGTTCTGGCGAACAGGTGGCGACGGTGCAACTCCGCGGTTGAGCCGATTATCCGGTCGGAGGTCTGTCCGGCCACGAGGCGGTTCTGGACGGAGCGGCGCGCGCACCTGAGGTTTGGCCTGCGCCGCCTTGTCAGGAAGTTTGGGAGCAGGCTTTGTTGGCAACTTAATGAATCCAACCTTGTCGCCGACCCTAGGCACTGGTGGCGGAGGAGGAGTAACCGGAGCAGCCTGGATTTCGACGGGCGGCGGAGCGGCTTCCTCTGACGGTGGTTTCGCTTCCACTTCCGGTTCAGCAATCACCGCGGCTGGTGCGACGGTTTCCACTGGAGGAGGCGGGAGAGGAACGATTTCCAGAGGAGGAGTTGCAACCACGGGTGCAGGGGGCTCGACTATTGGCGGCGCTGGCGGCGCGACGATCAGGATTGGTTCCGCAGGGGCAGGGACAGCTGCAGGTTCGGCTTTGGGAATCGGCGCTCCACCGAACTGTTCTAACAGGTACTCAGCGGTGATTTTGTCGAGCGAACTTGAGGCAACTTTAGCGGCGGTTATGCCCAACGCCTTGGCTTTGGCAAGGACTTCCTTGCTTTCGATCCCAAGTTTCTTCGCAATATCGTAAATACGAACGGGCATAATCTAACTGTCTTTTCCGCAAAGCCTTCATGCGTTTAACATGGCGACGTTGGGCTTTCGAAATTCATAACACCGACCTAAGCTGCCGCCGAACTCTCCCCAGTTCTGGAACTGCGACGTAACGCCTCGGCTTTGACGGCATTAATGATTGCTTCGGCGTAGTCTGCCAATTCCGGGATCTCGGCCAAATCACTTACTTCAGCCTGCAACAAATCCTCTAAGCTCTTCAATCCATGATGAACGAGCACATCGGCCTGTTCACGAGAAATCCCAGGGATAGCTGCGACCGCATCTACTGCTTGAGCAACCTTCTGCTCGAAGCCCATGGTTACAACCGGCTCAGCTTCAATGTCAACGTGCCAACCGGTCAATTTGGACGTTAACCGGGCGTTCTGACCGCGTTTGCCAATAGCCAACGATAACTGATCTTCGCTGACCAATATTTTGACCCGGCGGTTCGCCTCATCGATCTCAAATGTCTTCAGCTTGGCGGGCGCTAAGGCATTCGTGATGTAGTTCTTGATATTGGGGTCCCATTTGATGATGTCCACTTTCTCGTTGTTCAACTCGCGGACAATGTTCTTAACCCTCTGTCCTCTTAGCCCGACGCATGCCCCAACCGGATCGACCTTGTCATCGCGCGAATACACGGCGAGCTTCGTCCGGAATCCAGGCTCGCGAGCAATCCCCTTAATCTCAATGGTCCCATCACTGATCTCGGAAACTTCCAACTGAAAAAGCTTAATCACGAGCTGCGGATCTGCCCGCGACAGAATAATCTCGGGTCCGTGGATGCTGTTTTCCACGGCCTTGACATAGCAGCGAATGCGCTCGCCAACTTGATACTCTTCCGTTGGGACGCGTTCTCGATTAGGCAACAACGCCTCATACTTGCCCAAATCCACGGTCACGTCCGACCGCTCGAAACGGCGCACGGTCCCGCTGACAATATCACCCGCTCGGTCCTTGAACTCTGCGTAGATGAGTTCCTTCTCCGCCCGGCGGATATGCTGCATTAACGCTTGTTTGGCATTTTGCGAAGCAATCCGACCGAAGTTTGCGGGCGTTACCTCAACTTCAACCTCTTCTCCAAGCTGCGCATCCGATCTAATCCGTCGCGCGTCGAACAATGAAATCTGATCGTGTTTGGAGACAACTTTTTCGGAAACTATCAGCTTGGCGAATGCCTTGATATCGCCGTTCTTAGGATCGATTACGCAGCGCAATTCGCGGGCCGGTCCGACCGCTTTCTTGGCTGCCGAAAGCAAAGCGTCCTCGACGGCCGTGATCAGGATCTCTTTGCTGATCCCCTTCTCACGTTCCCAAAACTCGATGACGGCTAAAAATTCGGCGTTCATATCTTTCTGCTTCCCCCTCTGGGGAACAAAAAAGTCGGCAGAAACATCTCCGACTTCAGTGCGCTGGCAACCCAGCAATAGAATCTTTTCTGGCTTGCAACATAATTTCCACCTCAAGTGTCGTCAAGCTTCAAATCCCCCTTTCCCACGGCGGCTCACGGCGGCGTTTAATTTGGCCGTGATCCGGCGGGCGGTCGTAAGCCTGGCCGTTCAGTGCATCCCGAAGTTGTCGGTAGCGGCGGGCATCCTGCCTGCCGTAGAGGGCGTGCATCTTGCCGCCCGGAGCAACGCTTGAAAACGAGGAGGCTGCGTTCTAGTGCGTGCGCGTGATCCGCCGGGCAGGATGCCTCGGCTCTGCGGCAGCCAGGATGCCTGCCGCTACGATGTGCCGACAACTTCGGGATGCACCGCTGGCGGTTTTGGCGAGAATCGCCAACTTTACAAAGGCTCCGGCATTCTATGAGTGTGTCCAATCCCAGGTTGTGTTCTACTGAGCGCGTTATGAAATCGACCACCGTCCCTCGAAGCCAAAGCAACCTTGCCAAGGGGCGGGTGACATCGCTGGAGGTGTGCCATGTTTGCAGTAATCGGCGAATCGGTTCGCCTGGTGAATCTGCCATTTACGATTCTGCTGGCAGGAGTTGTTTTGTATTGGGTCTGTGTGGGCCTTGGGTTGTTGCATTTCGGCGAAGGCGACCATGATGTGAGTCTGGATGCTCACGGTGGTGATTTGCACGTGGAGGGCCATGTTGATGCCCACGCTCACGGCGGAGACGCTCATACATACGCCCATGGGGATGGACACAGCTGGCTGGTGTCTGCGCTGAAGTTCCTCAACGTCGGCGAGGTTCCGGCGATGATCATCATGAGTGTTCTTGTACTCTGCACATGGATTACATCGATGATCAGCAATCATTACTCGAACGACAATTCCATCATGCGCGCATTGATTTTCCTGGTTCCGAATCTGGCCCTAAGCGCCATCGTCGAATTGTTCGATGCCAAGTTTTCCGAGGCGCTCAAGACCGTGGGACGCCAGTTCAATTTTGTCGATCTCTACAATTCACGGGAAAAGCTCAAGGAAGGCATCCTTCGCCACTGCTGACCGGCAGAAGAAAGTCGCGATCACCGCTGCCGAGCAGGAAGCCGAGCAAGCTCTTGTCAAAGGCATCAAGGCTGCCGAAGCGGCCAAGAAAGCGGCCGAGTTGAAGACGGAACAGGATCGGTTCACCGCGGTGCGTGCAGCCGATGCCGCGAAGGAAGCGGCTGAACGCAAGGCTCAAGAGGTTTTGATCGAAGCCGAGGCAGCCGAGGCGGCGGCAAAGAAACAAGCGGTTGCCAAACGTGTTCTTGCGGAAGCGCACACGGCGGAAACAGCCGCGGAAGGTTTGGCTGAGGCGCAAGTCCTGGAGGCGAAGGCTGTGGCAACGCAGAAACAGGGGAGCGCCGAGGCGACCGTCATGCAACAGAAGTTTGCCGCCGAAGCCAAAGGCATTACCGAAAAAGCAGAAGCGATGAAGCTGTTCGATGGCGTGGGCCGCGAACACGAGGAATTCAAACTCCGGCTCAACAAGGACAAGGACGTCGAGCTGGCGCAGATCCACATTCAAAAAGATATCGCGCAAAGCCAGGCGTCGGTCGTGGCCGAGGCGCTCAAAAATGCGAAGATCGACATCGGCGGCGGCGAGACGCAGTTCTTCGAGAAGATCACGAACGCGATTGCGAATGGCAAGGCCTTCGATCGGTGGATACAAAACAGCGAGACGCTGAGCGACGTCAAGGAGACCTTCTTCAATGGGGATCCCGATTACTTTCACGCGCAAATGCGCGGGTTTGTTGATCGGTTCGGTTTGACGAGCGAAGACGTGAAGAATCTCAGCGTCGCAGCGGCGCTCGGCCAAATGATCACGCTAGGCGATGATAGCAAAACGAAAGGGCTTTTGACGGGATTGCTCAGCCAAGCGCAACGGCTCGGGGTCGCGGATCGGCCAGTCACATCGCTCACCGGCAAGGATGGCAAAGCCAAAGTAGCTTAGGCTGAGAAAAACCGACTTCCGCTGACCGGACTGTACCGAATTAAAGCTTCCGCTCGTGCTTCAGCATGTGCTCGAACGACCAATGCTTGTCCCAAAGGGACAACATGACAATAGCCCGGCGTTCAAACGCTGGACGATGCGGAGATCTTTTACGCGGCCGTGGGCAATTTAATTGTGCTGAAGATTCGGCCGTATCAGGAGAAAAAGGTGCGTTACTTGGTTTTCAACGAAAAGCAAAAGCAAGTTAGGCGCATAGACGCCATCGAAGATGCCTGCGTTCTGCTGCCTGATGATCATGGGATTATCTTTTCGAATGGCTACTACCTTCAAAGTGGTCAGTTCAAGCAATTTGAGACGGCTCTGACTGGATTAACATTTTACAAACGCATTCCTTCGCCGAATGGCGAAGACTTTCTTTACGTCTTTTACCAGCAGGAAAGCGGCGATTACATTCTCCTTTCGTACAATCTAATCGCTCAAACGGTCGAAACGCCGCTGCCTTCCAACGGATCTTCACTGTTTGACAACGGTGAGAGGGCTCTTTTTAAGGCCGATGCCGAACCGCAGAAGCATCACGTCATTCAGATTGGGCAAACGCCTTATGTCGGCGTCTCCTGGCAGCAACTGCCGGATAATGAGACCAAGCAATTGGTTGAGGGGAAATTGCGTGGGCTCGGCACGATGGAGCAACTCTTTGCCGCAAACGGACCTCCTGCTTCGTACGTCCGAGCATTGGAGGACTTAATCCGTGCGTTTATTGTTCGGACTAAGCTACTTGATGAGCAATGGGCGGGCGAAGCTGCCGAATATCTTTATTTTCAGGTGAAGCAGCAAAGCGAATTTGCCGTTAGCCCAGAGGCTGCCGAACTGTTTCGCGGTTTCGAGCTGCATCTTCAAGGCAAGCGGTTTAGCGAGGCCTTTCAGTCCGCCCGCCGAGCTGTGGAGAGCGACTTTGCGAGCACCTTCGAGTTGCTGCGCGATTGGATGCGAGGATACGTCTGCACGCGCCCTGCCGGCGTTGATCGCGATTATTTGGATGAGGCGACTTGGCTCCTTTGGCGCGGCTCACACCTGACGGGCGGCCTGATCAACGCCGGCATCGCTCGAGATTTGGAAGGGCTGCTTGGAGGCCACTCGTTGATCAAGGAAGGACGATGCTCGCTTCACTACGTCCGGTTCATGCGAAAGCAGCGAACGTTCGTGCGCGAGGTCGTGCCGTTATTCGAACATTGCCAAGCCCTGAAAAAGCAATTGGTCGAGAAGGCGCGTGAGCAAATGCGATTAAATGAGTTCAAGGCGCGCGTTCTGACGTCTTTCGTGCGCAACAAGCTGATCGACTCGGTTTATCGGCCATTGATCGGTGATAATCTGGCCAAGCAGATTGGAGTGGCGGGCGAAGGGAAACGAACCGATTTGATGGGCTTGCTGCTGTTAGTTTCTCCGCCGGGCTATGGCAAGACAACGTTGATGGAATATGTTGCCAATCGCCTGGGCCTCGTCTTCATGAAGGTGAACGGACCGGCCATCGGGCGCCGCGTTACTGCGCTCGATCCCGCGGAAGCGCCAAACTCCGGCGCGCGCGAAGAACTGGAAAAACTAAACCTTGCCTTCGAGATGGGGGACAACGTGATGATTTATCTCGATGACATCCAGCATCTCAATCCCGAGCTCCTCCAAAAATTTATTTCGTTGTGCGACGCCCAGCGCAAGATCGAGGGCATTTTCAAAGGCCGTCCGCGGACTTACGATCTGCGCGGACGCAAGGTTGCGGTGGTGATGGCGGGCAATCCTTATACCGAGAGTGGTGAGAAGTTCAAAATTCCCGACATGCTTTCGAACCGCGCTGACACCTATAACCTTGGCGACATCATCGAGGGGAAAGCGGATGCCTTTAAGAGCAGTTACCTCGAGAATGCCGTCACCTCGAATCCAGTTTTGAATCGGCTGGCCAGCCGCAGTCAGAAGGACGTTTACGCGATCATCAAGCTTGCCGAGACAGGAACAAGAGAAGGAATTGAATTCGAAGGCAACTATTCGCCCGAGGAGATTGCCGAGTTTGTGAGTCTGATGAAGAAGCTGATTCGCGTGCGCGATGTGATCTTGCGTGTCAATGAGGAATACATTCGTTCGGCCGCGCAAGCGGATGCGTATCGTACCGAGCCGCCGTTCAAGCTGCAAGGGTCCTATCGCAACATGAATCGGATTGCTGAAAAGATTTCGTCCGTCATGAACGACGCTGAAATCGAGGCGACCATCCAGCAGCATTACAGGAACGAAGCGCAAACACTCACTAAAGACACCGAAGGGAACTTGCTGAAGTTCAAAGAACTCACGCATTCATCGACTGCGGACGAAGCGCGTCGTTGGGAGGAGATCAAGAAAACCTTCAAGAAGAACTTGCTCCTGCGTGGAGGTGACGAACGCGATCCGGTGGGGCTGGTTGTGCAGCAGCTTTCGGCGTTTTACGAAGGTTTGGACTCGATCAAAGAAGTTCTGGCGTCGGGTTTGCAGCGACAGGCCGCCCCGCTACCACCGCAGGCTCAGCCATCCACCTTGATCCTGCTTCCTGGCGGGGCGCCGCCTTCTGAATCAAAGCCGAAAGACATTGGAGTGGAATCGGTCCTTACCAGCCAGTCGAGAGCGTTCTTACTATCTGCTTCGTTCGAGCAGGTGGTGCGCTAGCGCTTCGAGCGCCAGGGCTTTGCCTTTGAAAGGACGCAACGCTGCGAAGGCTCGACCGGTCAGCTCTTTGGCGATTTGGCGCGAGCGTTTCATCCCGACGATGGATGGATAAGTTGCCTTGCGCGCCGCTTGGTCCTTGCCCGCCGTCTTTCCGAGATGTTCGCTGGTTTGCGTCACATCAAGGATGTCATCGATTACCTGGAACGCGAGGCCGACGTTATATCCGAAATCCGTCAGCGCTCTTAACCGTGCCGCCGCGCAATTCGCGCTCATGCCGCCCAAGCGAACGGCGCAGCAAAGTAACGCAGAAGTCTTCCGCTCGTGAATATACTTCAGTTCACTCGCCGGAATCTTTTTACCCTCGCCTTCGAGATCAGCGACTTGCCCCGCGATCAATTGGAGCGAACCGGCGGCGTGGCTGAGTTCGCGGAAGATCTTTTGATGGGAATAACGCGTCCATCCTTTGCTCTGAGCGGCGATTTCAAACGCCTGGGTCAGGAGCGCATCACCGGCCAGAATGGCGATGCCCTCGCCAAAAACCTTGTGGTTCGTCAGTTTGCCTCGGCGATAATCGTCGTCATCCATCGCCGGCAGGTCATCGTGGATCAGCGAGTAAGTGTGAATACATTCAACGGCGCAAGCCAAGGGCATCGCGTCGTCTACGCTTCCTGCACAAGCTTCCGCAGCCGCCAAACAAAGGGCCGGACGCAAACGCTTTCCTCCCGCGAACAGCGAATAGCGCATGGCCTCGTGAAGGGTGGGCGGATTCGTGTTGGCCCGCGGCAAAAAATGGTCCAAAGCCTGATTGACGGCTTTAGTGCGGTCGTGCATGTAGCTTTCGAGATCAAAATCGCCTGGAGAGGCTTTCACTGACATGCCGAGGCTTTTAGGAGAATTCGTCTGGTTCATGAGAAAATGCTGGGCTAACGAGGCTCGGCCTTTTCGAGGGCTTGAAGTTTTGCCTCGATTGTTTGACTCAACGAGGGCAATTGATTGAGCAATCGCGTGTAGGTTCGCTTCGCTTGGTCATAGAGATTCAAATGAACGGCGAGGTCAGCCGCTTTTAAGCCGGCCGTTTTGACCCAGTACGGGTCCGGGCGTTTCTCGTTCTCGGCGTAGAATGCCTTGAGATAATGCTCCAGTGCTTGTTCGAGCAATGCTCGGCGGGCCGGTTCCGGTTTGAGTTTTGCTTGGAGTTCTAGAACATGGCCAAAGCCCACCTGAGCTTCGCTTCGCGTCGTCACATCCGCAAACCGTGAAATCATGGCTTGGTAGTAATTTGTAGCGGCGGCATCCAATCGGGACGGATCAAACTCTGCAAGTTGAACATGACAGGCGGCCATTTTCCCGCGGGCCAGCGGCTCCCACCGCGTGCCCACGCCGCACTTCGTGGCGACTCGACTGAAGACGGTGATTGCGTTGCCGTACTTGTTCCATCTGTTGGTCTCGCCCGTCACCAGCGTGCTTAGTTCGACATCACCCAAAACCATAAACGCTTCCAGGACTGCGGGCGGTGGGTTTGTTACGTCGCCGAAAGTGGAGACGAATGGCGCCAGGTAATCTCGAGCGTTGTCGTAGGCCAACCGAAAGAAGGCAGACTTTCCGGCCATGAGGCGGGATTGATGACCGAGGTCAGAGTTAACCAGATTCGTATTCTGAATCAGAAGCTTGTAATTTATCTCAGCGGTATCCCACGCTTGCTGACGATAAAAATAGTCGGCCACCCAATATTGGGCCAACGGGGCCAAATTGTTCGTGGGAAAGCGGGCCACATAATTGGTAAATAACTTCAACGCGTTCGTTTCATCCCCGCTTCGGTAATAAACCCACGCCTGATCAAATGCTGCGTGGGGAAATGAGATATGATTAGTGTAACGCCCGATCCAGCGGTCATATTCCTGGATGGCCGAGACCCAATTGGTTTCGTAGGCGTGACTTTTCGCAATGGCCAATTGGACGTCCGGGACGATTGGTGAATTTGTGAAGCGCCTGAGAAAATCAGACAACGCTGATCGGGCTTCCCCTGGGCTATCATCGAGAAGCGCCTGGCCGTACGTCAACATGCCTTGATGGCTGAGCAGATTGGTGGGAAACCAGTCGAGATTACGCTGCAGCGCAGCCCGGGCACGGGCAAGATCATTGATCCTAACACTGGCGCGAAGGAGGTTGTCGAGCGCAAGATTGAACAGGTTTGTCTTGGCTTGGCGCAAGTCAGAATGGTTTTCGATCAGCAATTCGTAATTGAGGATTGCGTTCGTAGGATCGTTTTGTTCGAGTTGGCAATCCGCCAGCTTGAAGCGCGCAACGGCCCGATCTTCCGGAACAGTCAGGCGGGCGACGGCAGCTTCGAAAGCAGCGCGGCTCTCGCCGATTCTAGCTGGCGTTGCTGTCAATCGCCCTTCCTCCCAGAGAGACCAGCCTTGATTCAAATATGCTTTTCCGAGGAGTTCGCTATTGGTCCGAACGTTGATGATGAAAGTCAAATTGGTTTTCGCCTGGTGAAGGAGGTTGGTTGCCGCGGCAGCCGTCGCAGGCCCAGAGGGCGGCGACGATTTATCCATCAGAGCGTAGAATTGTTTCAATCTCAATTCCCCCAAGGTCAATCGGATGAGATCGACGATGGCGTCCTGTGGATTTTGAGACAGCAAATTTTCTAATCGCGTGACGGCATTGGTGAGGCGATCACGCGCGATCTCGAGATCGACGGCCCGAAGCAAAGCCTGGCGGCTCTGGCTGGGCGCGGCGCCTTTGATTTGAGTGATTTTTTCGTAAGCCTGAATGGCTTGTTCGGGCTCGATGCGCTGAAGGATTTCCGCTTGAAGGATGAGAGAACTTGCATGCAGAACAGGTTTGTCTGCGGCGACCGCCAAAGCGATGAGGTTGGTAGTAATTGTCAAAGCTTCCGCTGCGCGTTGGTCAGCGAAGGCGCTGTGCGCGATTAACGATTGCCTTTGCCAATCGACCTCGGCAGTAAGATTGCGATTGGTTAGGACACTCAATGTTTCCTGCACGGTCCGATAGCTCTTTTGCTCGAACAACGCCTCGCCGAGCAGCAAATAGCCGCGAATGACGAAAGCTTCATTCGTGTTGTTTTGCGAAGCTCTTTGGAACGCGCTGGCCGGATCCTTCAGCAGCTCGACGGTGCGTGAAAAATTGCCAAGCTTGTACTGCGAAAAGGCTTGTCCGTAGCTGGCTTGAAGGCGCAGAGGAGAATCCGGATGGGCTGCGAGCAACTCGCCGTAGGACTGGGAGGCGGCGGCCAGGTCAGGCCGATGGAATTGCGCTTCGGCGATCCAATATTGGTATTGGTCGGCCAATTTTCCTGCATTGGCTTTGAGTTTCGTGAGCAGGTCAATAACAGCGTTGTGATTCTTAAGCTCGAAGCGGCATTGGGCTTGCAGCAGGACAACGTCAGGCACGCGTGGAGATTGAGGATACTTCGTGACATACTCTCCAAACTGTTTCTCGGCGATCTCATAGTACTTGTCTTGAAAGGCCTTGACGGCGGCGTTAAAGGCCGCATCGGCCTCTGGGGGATCGGCAGCGCGCGCACCGCAGCAAATGAAGAGGCAGAGCAGCCAAACAGAAATCGACAGGCGCAGGCTCAAAGCAATAGGGACCGATTCCATTCCAACGCCTTTCTGCAATTTAAGGTTGTGTGGCGAATGCTTGTCCCTCCGGGACAAACGCCTTTGGAAATGCCCAAAGGCATTAGAGTGGAATTGGTCCTTATCAAGTGTTACGTAACGTCCACGCTCGGCCATTATGTATCCTTTCAAAGCGCATATTGGGGTTTAGGAGAGACCAGATGCGGCTGGCGCGAGAATTCGGGCCAAATATTGTCCCGTGTAACTTTCGGAACTTTGTGCGACCTGTTCCGGTGTTCCCACCGCAACAATTCGTCCACCTGCCGCGCCGCCTTCCGGTCCAAGATCGATAATCCAATCAGCCGTTTTGATCACGTCAAGATTATGTTCGATGACGAGCAGAGTGTTGCCGGGCGCACGAAGTTTGAACAGCACTTCCAGCAACTTCGCGACGTCATGAAAATGCAGTCCGGTGGTCGGTTCGTCGAGAATGTAGAGCGTGCGCCCAGTTGATTTGCGGCTCAGTTCGGCAGCCAATTTCACGCGTTGCGCCTCGCCACCGCTGAGTGTTGTGGCTGATTGGCCCAAGCCCAGGTAACCAAGCCCAACTTCGGCCAAAGTCAGGCACGGCTCGTAAATCTGCGGCACGGCGCGGAAGAAGTTCACCGCCTCGTCTACGGTCATCGCCAACACATCGGCGATGTTCACGCCTTTGTAGGTGATCTCCAAGGTCTCGCGATTGTAGCGCCGGCCATTGCAGGCCTCGCAGGTGACATAAACCGGAGGCAAGAAGTGCATTTCAATCTTGATCAACCCATCTCCCTGACATTTTTCGCAACGCCCGCCCTTGACGTTGAAACTGAACCGCCCGGCGCTGTAGCCTCGGATCTTCGCGGACGGCAGACGAGCGAACAGGTCACGGATATGGTTGAACATACCGGTGTATGTCGCTGGATTGCTCCGCGGCGTCCGTCCAATCGGCGTTTGATCGATGACAATCGCTTTCTCAAGGTTTTCGATTCCGTTGATAGCACGGTGAGCGCCTGGACGCTCTTTGGAGCCATGCCATTGACGGAATAAAGCGCGGCGCAGGATGTCATCGACCAGTGTGCTTTTGCCCGAACCGCTCACACCGGTAACACAGCAAAGCGTTCCGAGGGGAATCCGGACGTCGATATTGCGCAAATTGTTTTCCTGGGCGCACAGCACTTCCAGCCAGCCTTTCTCAATTGATGGCCTAATCCGCTTCTTCGGAATCGGAATCGAGAGCTCGCCCGACAAATATTTCGCAGTCAAGGAACGTCGATTCCGGGAAATCTCGGACAACGTCCCCGCCGCGACCAATTCGCCGCCTTGAATGCCAGCGCCAGGTCCGAGATCGATGATGTAATCAGCGCGCCGAATTGTGTCCTCGTCATGCTCGACAACCAGCACAGAGTTGCCTAAATCACGCAAGCCTTCCAACGTTTTGAGAAGCCGCTCGTTATCGCGCTGATGCAGGCCAATGCTCGGCTCGTCAAGGATGTATAAAACACCGACCAAGCCAGCGCCAATCTGTGTGGCCAGGCGTATTCGCTGGGCCTCGCCGCCACTGAGTGTGCCGCTTTCGCGGTTCAAGGTGAGGTACCCAAGACCGACGTTCTTCAAAAAGCCGAGTCGCGCTCGAATCTCGCGAATGACTTCGGCGGCGATCTTCTGTTTGAATTCGTTGAGCTTGAATTCGCCAAAGAAGGCGTCCGCTTTTTCGACCGATAAGGCGCAGACGTCCATGATGGAGAGTCCGGGAAGTTCGGAAGTGCGTGATGCGTGACGCGTGATGCGTGACGCCTCGGAGATTTTAAACGCAGCTCGGGCTTCGTGATCGCCCAAGGTGACGGCGAGAATTTCAGGTTTGAGGCGGCGGCCTCCGCAGGCATCGCAATCTTGCGGGCTCATGAAGCCCTTGAGCCGGTTTTTGGTGAACTCGCTTTCGCTTTCTTGGTAAAGGCGTTCAAGGTTCGGAATCACGCCTTCGAACGGACGGCTGACTTTGCTCATCTTGCCAGCGCGCCAAAACTGCAATTCGATTTCCGTGGCGCCGGACCCGCGCAGCAGAATTCGCCGGAAATCCTCGGGAAGCTTTTTGTATGGCGCCTCCAAGCTCTGTTCGTAATGTTTGGCCACGCCGCGCAGGAGGCTCTTGTAATAGGAAATCATCCGCTTGCCGCCGCGACGCCATGGAAGAATGGCGCCTTCTTCGAGAGATCTTTCGGAGTTCGGCGCGACCAAACTTTCGTCGAAAACCATTTTCTGGCCGAGACCATGACAAACCGGGCAGGCGCCGAAAGGAGAATTGAACGAAAAATGTTTGGGCGTTAAGGTGTCGAAACTCAAACCCGTGGCGAGACTGTACATGCGGTTCGAGTGCAAGGTCTCGGTCCACACTCCGGATGCTTCCGAATTGGGTGCTTGCTGCAAGAGGAGCAACGTGCCTTCTCCAGATTTCAAGGCGGTCTCGACCGAATCGCTGAGGCGCACACGAACTTTTTCGTCGATCACCAGCCGGTCGACCACGACGTCGATGGTATGTTTCTGCTTTGGATCGAGCTTGATGCGGACGTTGCTCGCCAGTTCCATGAGTTGTCCGTCGACCCGAGCCCGGACGAATCCTTCGCGAGCCAGGCGCTCGATAACATCGCGAAACTCGCCCTTCTGTTCGCGAACGACGGGAGCGAGCACCATGATTTTGGTCTTGGCTGGCAGGGCCAATATCTTGTCAACGATTTCGCTGGTTGTTTGGTGGGTAATCGGCTCGCCGCTGACGGGGCAATGCGGCTGGCCAATATTGGCAAAAAGCAACCGAAGATAATCATAGATCTCGGTCGTTGTCGCGATGATCGAACGTGGATTGCTGCCCGAACTGCGCTGTTCGATGGCAATGGCGGGCGAAAGCCCCTCAATAACATCAACGTCCGGCTTTTGCATCTGATCGAGGAATTGGCGGGCGTAAGCGGAGAGCGACTCGACGTACTTGCGCTGCCCCTCGGCGTAAATCGTGTCGAAGGCGAGCGACGATTTGCCCGAACCGCTGAGCCCGGTCACGACGACCAGTTTGTCGCGCGGAATGCTCAGCGTCAGGTTCTTCAGATTGTGCTGCCGCGCTCCGCCGATCTTGATGAATTCCTTCGCCATATCGCGTTTGCTTTTGTTCAGCTGGTTAACGTAATCGACAGTGACGAAGATGAAAAGACCCGCATCGGTTTCGCGCTGGAACAGCCGGAACAGAAGTCCGCAAAGGTCGCGAAGAATTTATAGCGTCTCTCGAAACAGATTTCCGGAAAGCGGAGAAGTGCCGCGCTTCCGGCTAACCAGCAGGTTTGCCCTACCCGCATGGAAATATGGAGGCGCTAAAGGCGAGATCGCGATCCTCGGTCCTGGGCGGTTTCTCTAAATCTCGCGGACCGCTATTCTCCAGGCCATATCTCGGATCGCGCCGATTTTTGCCAATTCTCCGGCTTGGTTTAACGTTGCGGCGGTTCCGGTTGCGACAGCCCAGCGAAGCCAGTCGCGGGGCGGGGCGCCTTGGATGAATTGCCAAGCGGCTGCGGCAAGCATCGCGTCGCCCGCGCCAACCGTGTTGGCCGCTTCGACGGAGGGCGGTCGCGCCGCAAAAGCAGCTCCTTCCAGTTCGTTGATTAGGCAGGCCCCTTTGCTCGCACGCGAAACCAGCACCCAACTGTGAATTTGCTTGGACAGTGCGCGCGCCGCTTGAAGAAGGGCGCGCTCGGAATTCAACGCGCGGCCGTACCATTGAGCGAGTTCGTGCTCGTTCGGTTTCACGAGAAATGGTTTCGCGCGAATCGCCGCGCCAAAGGCCGCTCCGTCGCAGTCAAGAAAGGTTCTTCGGTCAGTTGCATGAGCGGCCCGAATTAATCGAGCGTAGGTCGCGACCGGCGCCGCGCGAGGGAGGCTGCCGGAAACAATCAGGCAATTTGCCGAAGCGAGTTGGGTCCGCACCCCCTCAAAGATGCCGCGCCATTCGTCCGTGGAAAGTTTGGGACCGACGGGATTGAAACGTAATTGCCGGCCTTGCTTGGTGGTAACGATGACGTTGACTCGTGTGGCTTCACGCAAGTGAACGATGTGGGACTTGATTCGCTCGTCGCGCAACTGCTTGGCCAACTCATTCCCCGTACTTCCTCCTAAAGGGATCAGTAACTGCGGACGGTCGCCCAAGTGCTTGAGCCATCGGGCGACATTGACACCTTTTCCACCTGCCCAACGGCGTTCAGTTTGCACAATGTTCTTCTCTTGCCATTGAACGTCGGCCACGCGCCATTCGGCGTCGATCGAAGGATTTAACGCCAAAACCAAGGAAGGCATGCGAATGAGCTAGCGGCGAATCAGGCGATAGAAACGCATCGAGTTTGTGGCGGGAGTAGGATCGGTTATGGTCACCGAATTGGTCGTCGCCGTGAGGTTTGTCACTGTCGTCCAAACAACCGCCGGCGGTGGAACTAGGTTCGGCGATTGTTGCAGCTCATAAACCTGGCCGACGACAGCGTCCCATCTGAATTGCAGGCGGCCGCCTGACGAGACCACGGGAGACCGGAGGGCCAAAGTCTGGTTCGTGGTGGAACCGCCGGACTCGGGCGTGACGCGGAAGAAGCGGAGCGAAGTCGGAAAATCAATGCATCGGGTGGTGGAGGCATCCGTTGCTCTTACCGAAGCAACGGTCGTCCAGTTGGCGCCAGTTTCTGCGACGGCTGTAATTGAAGCGGAAAAACTGCCGTGTGAATCGCCGTTATCAACGAGAGGCCGGCTCCAGACATTGTTTGTGCCTTTAGTCCATAGGCTAATAAGGCTGTTCCCAACCTTCGGCGGGCCATTGAGCAACAATCCCACTTGTTCGTTAGTGGCGATGCCTGTGATCACAAGGCTCCAGGTAAAGACCTGCGGAACCGCGACATTAAGATCTGAGGCTTCAATAATGTTGAAACCGGTATAGAGCCGAAATTCGCCGCTTCGATAAAGGATCGTTCCCGGCGTGTTGTTGGCGCCGTCGTTAGCGCGGAAAAAGAGTTCAGCCCTTTCGTTCGCGCTGGCGTTCGGGCTCAAGAAATAGTCGAATTGGAAAGTCTTAATGAGGCGATTGGCGCCCGCCAAAATGACGTCGTCCCCGAATTCCAGACCGTTTCCTGGGAAGTACGATCGCGTGACGAGATTGCCCACCAAATTGTCATAAACAAGGTTCGTCGAACCGTCGGATCGTCCCTCGAGCCGGTAGGTGGTTCCAATCTGCGAATTCCAGGTGACACAAATGTTGGTGCTGGTGGTCTTGACGACAGGTTCGTTTGTGGCCGTTGTCGGCGGAGGTTGGGTCGCCCCACCGGCCACGGCGATTTGGTAGAACCGATAGGGCGTTGGGAGGTCGAGACAGAATTGTGTGTTTGTGCCAGTCGCCGTAATTTGCGGCGAAATGCGCCGCCATGCTTGCTCTTGAATATTCGCCTTGGCTTCCACGAAGTAGTTCGTGCCCGCGAAGGAAGGCCAAGCCAAACAGAGGTTCGTGCGCGAAACGTTCAGTCTCGGATTGATGAATTGGCTGACCGTCGTTGGCGGCGGTGGCGGTGGTTGATTTGTGGCGCCACCGACCACCGCGATCTGGAAGAATCGATAGGGTGTGGGCAGATCGAGGCAATATTGACTATTGGTGCTTGTCGCCGTGATGAGCGAAGAAATGCGGCGCCAGGTTTGATCCTGGATATTGGTTTTGGCTTCCACGAAGTAGTTCGTGCCCACGAGGGAAGCCCAAACGAGACACACATTGGTGCGAGAGACGTTCAACCGCGGATCGATGAATTGTGTCGTTGTGGTTGGCGGAGGCGGAGGCGGAGGCGGAGGCGGTTGATTTGGCGAACCACCGACGACTGCGATTTGGAAGAATCGATAGGGCGTGGGCAGATCGATGCAATATTGACTATTCGTGCTCGTCGCTGTGATGAGTGACGAGAGACGCCGCCAGCCCGTGTCCTGAATATTCGTCTTGGCTTCCACGTAATAATTCGTTCCGACCAACGAAGCCCAATTCAAGCAGAGGTTGGCGCCGGTGATTTGCAGCCTCGGATTGACGAATTGGGTCGGAGTAACGGGCGCCGGCCGTTCACTCGGGAATTGCACGATCTGGAAAAACCTCAATCGGGTGGGCCAGTCGAGGCAAAAGCTATTCGTCGGGCCAGCGCCCGTGAGGCGCGGCGAGACGGCGAGCCAGCTTCGATCATCGATATTCGTTTTGGCTTGAAGTTGATATTCGCGTCCGGTCAGAGAATTCCAGAGGAAACAAATGTTGGTCAGGCCAATTTGGACTCTCGGATTGATGAAAACGAGGTTGGTGTCCGTAACTTCGCCGCCGACCCGGGCGCGAATGGTGAATTGGAGATCGTTGGTGTCAATGCTCCGGACAGCGAAGTAATAATCGCCCACGGGCGGTTGAATGACCGTCCGTCTAATCGGTTGCGTGGCTGAACCAGCTTCGATCGTAATTCCCTCGCCAGGCGGGAAACGATTGTGTCCGGACAATAGCTCCGCTCCACCGGTCAAGTTATTGACATCAACGACGAGAGACGGATTCTGATTGGTGACAGGGAACCAGAAAATATTCGTCAGCGCTGAACCGCGTCCGATTTGGTAATCGACGGGGACATCATTGGTCAGGCGAATAATGTTTAGACCGTTCGTATTCAGTTCGGTCGCGATGATGCGATACGAGACCGGAGCGTTTGTTTTGTTGAAAACACTGAGGTGCCAGTCACCAGGCACAAGAGAAATCGGACGCGAGTTTGTTTTGACAAAGATAATCTCGTTCGTCAGCCCGAGGTTATCGCTGATGTAATCGAATGTAAACAGGTCGGGGGGCGGGGGATCGTGACGGACGACCAAGCTCAAATCGCCATCCAGAGGAAAGAGTTCGAAATTAACGCCGAGCGCATTCGAGGAGACTTTAAAGACGTAGTTATCCAGCAACTGTTCGGAGACTGCGATGGTGTTCGTGTGGGGCACAGCGTTGGTCAGGCGAATGATGGGCCGCAAGACGTGGCAATCGTCCTGATCGAATTCTACTTCGAGCGTGTAGCTATTGGTCTCGTCGATGTTGATGTTGTGCACCGCGACGAAATGACGTTTCCCTGGTTGGAGCGGCGTGGGATGGCCGGGGTTAACGTCGAGATACAGCCGAGCCAGTCCGTTTGTGGCGAGAGAATTTGTCGATGCGCGATTGGTCGATCCGATCGCGCTTGCGGTGATTTCCGCTTCGACAGGTTCCGAGTTGGTAAGCGCCGCAAAGTCGTCGCGCAGAAACAGCCCTGTTGGCAAACCGCTCCGATCGCCCAAGAGCCTCAGCTTGCCCATAGGACCGGTCAACGTGCTGACGGCGATGGTGGTCGATTCGCAAACATCGATGACAAAATAATTGGTTTGGCTGTTGGTCAGAGTTCCGGAGTAGGTTCGGCCGCCGTGGAGAATCACTGACTTCGGCCGAGGTTCGACGTACTTGAGTTGGAGCTGCCAGCCTAGGAGCGCTGCCGAAAGTCCATCTGTTGGGCCGCGGCGGTTATCGGTAACTTCGAGCGTCCATTCGCCGATGGCGCGTTCGCCCTTGAGCAGATCAATGGCTTCTTCGGGAAGAACGAAGCTGTTTGTCGTAACGATGACTTCGGTGACCTGGACGCTATCCACGAGCGGGCCAGCGGAAGTCAGCGCGCTCAATTGGATCGCGGTGAGAGGGCTCGTCGCGCGAAAAACAATATCGGTGGAAGACCAGCCAAAGTTCCGCACGGCGATGAATTTGCTCGCGGAAGGGTTGTCAATCGGCGGGCCGTAATAAATCTGCAGGGCGTGAGCTGCTCCGGAGGCGGTCACAGGATTACGGTGATACGCGAAGTTCAGCAGGTAATCGGTCCCGGGCGTCGTCGAGAAATTCGTTCGCACCGAAGCGGGACTTCGACTTGTATCGAGTTCGAGAAAATTGGTTCCCGACCTGGCGCGGACGCCCAGAGTATTGCCCGGACCGTGCAGTTGCACCCGTCCGCTCACGACCGTCCAGCCGGAAACAACCTGATTGGAGCCATACTGGCCCGGCGGTGAGTTTTCGAAGCCATCAGAAAAAAGCGGCGCCGCGCCACTTCCGCCAAGCAAATTTGTGTACGGTGGAGTTGTGAGCTTGATCGGGAGCAGATTCGGGAAACGATTCGTCGCTTCGGTAAAGACCGTGTAGGTAACGTTCGTCTCGTATCCGGCGCCGTAACCGGACGCATTGAGGCCGCCTCGGCTTTCGCCCAGAACAACACGTGTGCCTTGCGGACTGATCAAGTGCAGGACAAGGTCTGCGGGCCGCGGATGATTGATACGAACGCCGACGTGGACTTCGGAAATCTCCTTGTCCACAGGCATCGTGACTTTTGAGGAGACCGTCCCTTCATCCAAAAGAGGAAGAGCGTTGGTCCGGGATAGGATGCGCCCCGAATCGAACTCCAAGCTCAAATCGACTCGAGCTACGATATGGAAGCTGACGATGGAGGACAAGCTGGGATTATGGACGCAGATGAAGTAACGGCCCGATTTCAAAGGCGGCTCGTCCCCGAAGCCGAGGTTGCCGACACCACCAGGGGGCGTAAGCGGTATCATTTTGTCGAAGCTATTGGTGCTGGGCGTGGTTTCGCGCTGGATCAATAAATTGAGCGGTCCGCTCATCTGCGTGACTTCGACGAAGAGATTAGTTGCTTCCGGAGGAACATCGGCAAAAAAGCAATAAGTCTCGCCGGGCCCAACGTTGCCGCTCAAACCAGCCGCACCAGCGCCGAGCAGATCGCCGCCAAGCACAGGTTCAACGCGAATCGTTAAGCTCTCGACCCGGCCTGTTTGCGAAATCGAATTATCCACCATGTTCAGCATCCAAACTCCGCTGCTCAGCGATCCCTCAAACGCGCTCAAACTTCCCGGTCCGTCCGTGCGCTGGCTAAATGGAACCGGGAAAAAGCTGTCGTCGTAGATGTATAGATTTGTTCCGGTAATGTTCCCCTCCAGAGTGTGGTTGTTCAGGACCACCGAATCGCGTCCATGGCTCAGAATGCCGATCAGATCACCCATGTTGCTGTGCGAGATGAGATTGGTGACGATAACCTTCTGAATCGTGTTAGGCGCGATCCCGATGGCAAAGATCTGGACCGAGCCTGGATTATCCGCCGAGCCGTCCGGAATAATCGCGCGGATGGGAAATCCTTGCAAAATGCGGTCCCCATTGTCGTCCCGGTCGAACGGCGTGTCGCTGGAAAGACCAACCAGACCATACTCGGCAGCTTGCTGATCCTCGGACCTGACGCCGATATAGAAAATGTCCCCGATGGCTGCGTTCGTAAAAACAATGGACTCGGTGCCTTCACGCGTGACTGACTTGAACGCTGCGTCCATCACCGCGGGTTCGAGGTCGAGGAATTTGGGGTTCTTAGAGACGTAGAGATCGATGTCGGCTTCGATATTTCGCGCGCGCGCGAGGTTGGGTGGCATAAAGGTGATGAAAGCCACGTTGGTTCCGTTCGTCAGCGACGAGAATTCGTTCGGAATGAAAATGTTTGTGAAAACGTAGAAATTCCACTGATTGGTAACGCCGTGCCGTGAGTTATAAGACGATGGTTGCGCGCTAGCCCGCTGCTTCAACAAGGGCAAACCATTGGTCATGCTGAGAAGGGGCCGGCGCTCGAGCGGAGGCTTGTTCGTCGGAATGATGGGAGTGATCGTTAATTCGTTGGTCAATGTCAAATCGCCGATGGCCACGACGAGAGCGAAATCCTGCGCGACATCGTTCGTTTCACCAGTCGTTTGTTGGAAATCAGCAACGGCGCTGACATTGACACGCTGCCCGGTGACACTGACGACAAAGTTCGAGCCGCGTGGGTCGCGGATAAAGACGTTCTCGACATTATTAACGAAATCGGTCTGGGGAGGCGTGTTCGTGTCGCTCGGATCGGTAAAATCGCTGCTCACTGGGATATTGTTTCCGTAGTACACTTCGTGCGTGATGGTGTTTGATACGACGAGGTTCAGATTGTTGACCAACTTGATGCCCACGTTCGGATTGCCGGGAGGATCGGTCCAGGCCAGCGTCACGCGCAAGGGAAGGGTCTGTGAGTTGGTGGATAGAGTCAGGTCCCACGATCGCGTTTGGCCTGTCACGACAGCGTTGGCCGCAGTTTGATCGAAGAGGCGGATGGGCCAGGCCCTTTCGGGTTGAGTTGCCATCATCGCCGGCAGCGAGTTGGTCAGGTTGACAACGCCCCATCCTTGAAGGTTCAGCGAGTTATCGACTTGAAGATTGTAACGACTGCCAAGCGATCGCGCGCCGTTAATCAACAATGCTTTCATCAACGCCGGGCTATTTGTGCGTCGCAAGTTAGCCGGCAACCTCTGTTCGAAGAATTCCTGCATGAGCGCGAGGACGCCCGACACGACCGGCGCGGCCATGCTGCTGCCCGATTCGTAGCGATAGGAAGGGGCCAAAGCCGCATTGAGGTCTTTGAGAATCTGTGATTTGAGTTCGTTCGTATCCAGTCGGCTGGAGTCCCAATCCCTGGATCGACTCGAAATGAGAAAGGTTCCTGGCGCTACGAGATCGGGTTTGAACCGCCCGAATTGCCCTTCCGTGCCGATCCCCACGTTGCCGCGGCTCGAGAACGCGGCGACATGTTCCTCGCTGTCGGTCAAGCCGAGGAAAGGCGCATTCGTCGTTACGGTCAGGTCGGCATTCGTGACCGCGAAGTAATTCGTGATGAAACGAAACTGTTCCATGGCGCCGACGGTAATGACGTTCTTGGCGTTGCCGGGCGATGAGATCGTATTTGGATTTCCGGCCAACCCCTCGTCGTTGCCTTCACCCGAGTTGCCGCTGGCGAAGACGTAAAGCACCGGTTGCGCGTTGGTCGTGTCGGGCAGTGCGTCGCGCACCGCGGCGTCAAAGCGCGCCGACGAATAATCGTACTCATTGGCGCCGAGATTTCCCCAGGCATTGTTGGAAATGATCGGGCCGGTCCTCCGTCGGACATAATTCGTCCGTGCCGCGGTCGTTTGCAAAAAGATATCCGAAATGGCTTCATTCACGTCCGGATAAAACGCAATCGGCAGGAAGAAAAGTCTGGCCTGCGGCGCCATGCCTCGGAAACTGGCCCCTGCCACGGAGCCTGGTGGCGCCGCCAAGCTGAAGGACGATGCGCCGCTTCCCGCAATGATCCCGGCAACGTGTGTGCCGTGGCCGGTCAGATCGGTGTTGTTCGTAAAACCAACTTTCACGACGCGGCCCACGAGATCGGGATGAGTTTCATCGACACCTGAATCGTTGATATTGACGAGAACGTTGCTGCCCGTAAGGCCGAGATAATTTGCGTTGGTGAGGCTATTTGACGAAACACCCACAATTACGCGTGCGCGGTCGGTCAAAAGAACGCGCTGGCGATAAGTTTCGATCCCTTGCACTTGAGGCAATTGAGCTAAGGCGGGCAAGCTGTCGGGCTGGGCGCGGACTAACAATTGGGGGCCGAACGGTGAAGGCTGCTCACTGATGATCTCTTGAATCAAAGGGGTCAATGACGGCAAAGCGGCGTCGCGTTCGCCCGGAAAAAATGTGAGACGCAGCCAGCCGTCAACCGGCAAAGGCTCGCGCTTGACCGCAATGGCTAGCAATTGATTGTCGAGTTTATAGTAAGGTTCGTAAGGCAGAACAGCCTGTGTCTCCGGCAACGCGGCCAGGCGTCTTGCGTTGTCCGGGGTGACACGGACCAAATACGCGTTGTTCGGAACGTACGAGATGATGGCTGCGTCAAATTCACGCAGGCGCGCGCGAAAATCACCCGTGAGCGGACCGCGCGATTGAACGACGTAACTGGTGGGCGGCGATGGCGAGCGCAGATGTTCGGGAAGTGCCAGGGTTAGCGGACGTGTCGTGTCCACAAACGCGTTCTTCAAAAGAATGGCTGTGTCCTCTCGCGCCAGTTGATTGATTGGCTTGACGGTATTACGAAGCCTGTGCGGGAAGGCGGGATCAGGGACAGTTGCAGTTGCGAGCGCGTTGGCGGGTTCGTCTCTCTTAACCTTCTTCACTTGCAACGCTCTCGGTTCCGCATTGCCTGGTAACCGTGTCAGCAAAGGAAACGTGCGGGTTGGGGCAGGGGGGGAGAGTGTGTTTGCCTGAGGCTGGGATGATGACGAAGGTTTTTTCTTTTCAGCCTGAAGACGATTCCCCAGGAGCCAGAAGAAAAGCGCTGCCACCAGCGAGAGGAGACTGATCAAAAACCAGGTTCGACTTGTGAAACGCATAGCTAACTATCCACTCGGTTCCCTGAGCCTATTCCGCCCAGCGCCTGCTGGGGAAGTGGATAAAGCGTCACATTAGCGCGTGCATTTGGGTTTATTCTGCCCCTCTCCCTAGCCCTCCCCCTATCCGATGCGGAGAGATTTCTCCGAAACACATTTTCGCCCATTGCGCCCATGAACTTGGCTGGACAGGCGAGACGCCCTGTCCTACGACGGTTCATGGAGAGACTTCTCGGAAACATCGTTTTCGCACATTGCACCCATGAACCTGAACTTGGCAGGGCGGCGTTGCCGCGCCGCCGCGATTGCTGTTCGCAGGCTGCGGAGCACCGCAGCCCTACCTTCAGGTTCATGGAGGGGGAAAAGGCTACGGCGTGCAAGGGTCGCCGACCAGTCTGCAATTCACTAGCCGGTCCACAAAAGCACATTCCCTCGCCCCAGGGGATGGGGAGAGAGCTAGGGAGAGGGGCAGAATCACATTTTATCTTCACCCGACTCAGCTTCATGCCCTTCAGATTCGTTAGTAAACTCGGAATGTCAATCATTCCGGCGGTAAAATGTTGAAACTTTCAAGTGCCGCGCGCGGTTTATGCGGGGCATCTTCGATCCGGAGGACAGCCTTGGTGACGAGCTCGCCCGTGACTTGGTAATTGGTGCAAATGTTATAGTAGTTACCCGAGGTGACCAGCGAACGTTCGGCTGGCTTGAGCGATTGGCCAAACGCATAAACGACGATGCGCGGTTCGTCAGTCTTGAGCAGCGACAGGATTTGCTGAGGAATGCGCTCGACGGCGACATCATTGATCCCGCGTTCGATTCGGCGTTGCGTGGAAAGATTCAGGAATGGTGACGCGACGGTTAATTCCGGCGCGGCAAGAACCTCGCCCATCGTCTGGAAAGTTCGGCGTGGATGCTGCGCTCGCGCCAGATTGATCCCTCGGACGATGCTGACCAACTGCGTGGAATTAGGCGGAATGAAGACTTCATCGAATTTCATTCCTCCCGGTGAGGGATTGGCCACGGAATTGGAAAGAACGGACACACCGCTCAAAACAGCCGACCAGGCGGCGAGGTTGGTTTGGTTGACCGATAACAAGCCTCGGGCGGCATTGGCATTGGGGGCAACGGTAAATAAATCGACGATCTTCCAGTCGTTGGTCGGATGCGTCCCGAAATTCCCGGCCCAAGCGAGCCATCGGCCAGGCTCTTCCACTTGCGATTTCAGGTAAATCGTTTGCCAAGGCGTTCCGCGATGGACCCGGCCAAGGTAACCGAGGTTCGGAAACTTATTCGTTGGAAAGTCCCAATCATCCGAACTGCGCACGCCCGGGTCTTTGAGACTCAATCGATAGCTCGTGGCGCTCGCGCTCCTTTGCGGATTGCCACCCCACGGATCGTAACGTTCGTTCAAGCGGCCCAAACCGGAATCGTTGTCCAGATCAAACGCGGCCGAAACGGGGCGGACATTCAGGCTGTTCGGATCGGTCCAGACCGGGTCCGTCAAGTCTTCGACGGTGTAATGCACGAGCGGATCGTTTACTTGCCACGCTTTCTTGTGGTAAATCGTGCGCGTCGGAGAGAAGGGCGCTTGCATCACGAAGTTGGTCGATCTGCCCCGCATGAAATCGGTGAATTCCACGATGGCTTTCTCTTTGTCGCGCCCGGCGACCGGATCTCCGGTGGCGCTCCGCCAGGTGCCCTCACCGACGTAAGGAAGACCAGCCGAGACGCCAATCTGATTGGTCACACCCATGGATGGAGCGCT
>VHDE01000048.1 GCA_016871515.1 Verrucomicrobiota bacterium | reverse complement strand
TGTCGGCCCCGCTTCATGGCAGCTGTAAACCTTCTCGCAATCGGGGATAAACTTCTCCACCCACACTTGGCACTTCTGGGTCTCCATCCGGCGGGGCGCTTGGGGTGGCTGGCCCTCTTCCTGAATACTGAAGACCACCCAAGGGGCATGCACGTCCTGGGCCAGCTTGACTGTCCCGTAGGATTTGGCTGGCGTCTTTTTGTTCTTTTTATTTTGACGGCTTTGGGTCTCTTGGGCTTTGTTGATAACCCAGGTTTTTTCATAGACTGGTAAGTTGCGCTCCAGTGAGCGCTCTTGCCAGCTTCTTCATGTCATCTACCTGTAAGTTTATGGAGTGCTGAGATCAGACTGCTGTCGTTGACACTCTCTTATCTCACTCGTAAGTTCGCCCGCTATGTTCGAGTTGGTTTCGAGTTATTCACCCGCGGGCGATCAGCCGCAGGCTATCGCCAAGCTAAGCGAAGGATTGTTTTCGGGCGCAAAGCATCAAACGCTCTTGGGCGTGACCGGCTCTGGCAAAACGTTCACCATTGCCAATGTCATCGCGAAAATCGACAAGCCGACCCTGGTCATCTCCCACAACAAAACGCTCGCCGCCCAGTTGTATGCGGAATTCAAAGGCTTCTTTCCTAACAACGCCGTCGAATATTTCGTCAGTTACTTCGATTATTATCAGCCCGAAGCTTATATCCCGCGCACTGACACATTTATCGAAAAGGATTCGAGCATTAACGAAGAAATCGAGCGGCTTCGGCTTTCGACGATGAGTTCGCTCTTCGCGCGGCGCGACGTCATCGTCGTAGCCAGCGTTTCCTGCATTTACGGAATCGGCAGCAAGGAAGATTACGATGCCATGGTCGTTCCCGTGCGCACCGGACAGGAGCTGAGCCGCGATCAATTCCTCAGCCGCTTGGTGGATTTGCAGTATTCCCGCAATGACATCGAGTTTAGCCGCGGTCACTTTCGAGTGCGCGGTGATACGGTCGAGCTCTGTCCGGCTTACACGGAGGATGCCTTGCGAGTCGAATTCTTTGGCGATGAAATCGAACGGATTACTCGCTTCGAACCGCTAACGGGCCAAAAGATTGAATCGTTGTCCGCCGTGACCGTTTATCCGGGCAAACAATTCGTAACGCCCGCCGACAAAATGAAACGCGCGATCTTAAGCATCCGCGAGGAACTCACGGATCGCATCGCATGGTTCGAGGCCCAGGGCAAACTCCTCGAAGCGCAGCGGATCAAAATGCGGACGGAGTACGATTTGGAGATGATGCTAGAAATGGGATTTTGTTCCGGCATCGAGAATTACTCGCGTCATATTAGCGGGCGCCCGCCAGGTTCCAAGCCATGCACGCTCTTCGATTTTTTTCCGTCGGATTATCTTTTAGTCGTCGACGAATCGCATGCTACGATTCCACAGATCGGAGGCATGTATGCCGGGGATCGCTCACGCAAAACTGTTTTGGTCGAACACGGATTTCGCCTGCCGAGCGCTTTGGACAATCGTCCGCTCAATTTCGAAGAATTTCAGCAGACGCAAAATCAAACGATTTACGTCAGCGCGACCCCAGCGGGCTCGGAAATCGAATGGTCCAAGGGACGGATCGTCGAACAGATCGTGCGTCCGACCGGCTTGGTGGACCCAAAAGTTTCCGTGAAACCGCTCAAGGGCCAGATCGACGATCTCATTAATGAGGCTCGACAGCGCGTCGATGCCATGGAACGCGTGCTCGTCACGACCTTGACCAAACGCACAGCGGAGGAACTCACCGATTACTTGCGCGACATTGGGATCAACGTTCGCTACCTCCACAGTGAAATCGATGCGATCGAACGCGTCGAAATCCTGCGGGCTCTGCGCAAAGGCGAATTTGACGTGCTCGTCGGGATTAACCTGTTGCGCGAAGGACTCGATCTGCCGGAGGTTTCGCTGGTGGCAATTCTCGATGCGGACAAGGAAGGTTATCTGCGTTCGACCACTAGTCTAATTCAAACCGCGGGACGCGCCGCCCGGCATTTGAACGGTGAAGTGATTCTTTATGCGGACGTGATGACGCAGAGCATTCAGAAGTTTCTGGCGACGTCGCAGTACCGCCGGGAAAAACAACTCGCCTATAACAAGCAACACAACATAACACCGCGCAGCGTCAGCCGCGCTGTCGAAGAAAGCCTCTCTTCGCAAAGAACAACCGCAGCTGAAGCCGTGATTCACGATGCGGGCGGAAATTTCGACGTGAGCGAAACGATTCGCGAACTGGAACAGGAGATGTTGGAAGCGGCCAACAATTTGGAGTTCGAAAAGGCGGCCTTGTTGCGCGATCAGATTCGCGAGCTGAAACGCGGGACCGCCTCAATCTCGAACGCAGCGACAGAGACAGTGAATTATGGGAAACGTCGACGAGAGCACGGGAAGCGAAAGGGGATTCAACGCTAACCGGGACGTTACATTGTTGGATCGTTACAACGTTACATGTCCACATTGGTCGCTGGTGGTTGCCAATCAAAGACTGGAGTTAATTAAGCGCTCAGATAAAGCGATCAACAGCAACCCCGACGTTTTCGGACCATGCAACCATGTAACTAAATTTAATGCGGTCAGTTCGACGACAAATCATCCGGCGTCTCCGCCAGCAATTTGTGCTGCCAGCCTTTCTGCCGGAGAATTTGTTGCCACAGTTTTGACGGTTCAGGTTGAAAGACGAGTTCGAGGGAAGCCGGATGCGTTACCCAGGCTTTCCGGCGCATTTCATCTTCGAGTTGGCCGGCGCCCCAGCCAGAGTATCCTGCAAAGACCCGAATTTGTTTCGTGGAAGAAAATGATTCGCGGAGTTCGACCAAAGAATCCAGCGAATGACCTAGACTGAGGTTGGGGATAACGTTGCCTTCCAACACAAGCGCATCAGAATGCAAGTAGCTGAGCGCTGTATTTTGGACGGGTCCCCCGAGAAAGAGCGTTTGTTCTTTGAGTTGTTCCGGCAGATCCGCCACCAACATTTCACCGACCTTGTTATTGCTGGATCGGTTCAAGACGAGACCGAAAGCGCCCTCGGCGTCGTGCTGGCAAATCAGAACTACGGCCTTGTGGAAAAAGGAGCCGTTCAACTGCCCATTATCCAACAGCAACTGACCTTTCAGTGACTTAAACGTCTCAGCCATGTGTCCACACCGGTTTTATTCTGCTACAAGCTTGCCCGCGTGACAATCTCGATTAACTTTTCCACATGCTAAAGATTCTATTGCTGGCGTTGCTCGCCGTAACTTTGGTCACGACTGGCTGCAAAACGAAATCGGGAAGCCGCGAATTTATTCCAGGCAAGGGTTGGGTGCCGAATTGAATCGTCGAATTCGGCAGCCCATCTAACTTCACGCTGCCAAGGACTTGACCTTGTTGGTAATTGCCGCGGCGTCGATCCCATATCGTGCCATCAGCTCCTCCGGCTTGCCTGAACGCGGCAATTCGTTGTTGGCATGACGCGGGTTCTTCGGATGGTACCGCATATGCCCGAAGAACAATGCCGCCACAAGGTCCGCCGCCGAGCAACATGAAGTCGGATGACCGCTGCCGGCGGCGGTTGTCGCCGCGACGGAGTGAATTCTCAGTTGGTTCGCAATTCCGGAGAGTTGTTCAGCATTCATCGCAGTCTAGGGTTTACGATAACCTTAACCTTAGAAAGCGAAGCTCAAAAAGGAAGACGGAAGTTAACCCAAAGACGGGCGCATCCTCGGAATAAACGGGGCAGCTAGGAACTCACGCGCTACACGGCCGGATTCTTCAGCACGTTCTTCGCTGCCGCGGCCACATTCTCCGCGGTAAAACCAAATTTCTTCTGCAGCTCTTTCAAGGGCGCGGAAGCGCCGAAGGTTTTCATCCCGATGCTTTGTCCGCGCCGTCCAACATATCGTTCCCAAGCAAAGGTGGACGCTTGCTCGATCGAAACTCTGGCCGACACATCGGGCGGAATCACGCTGTCCCGATATTCCTGGCTTTGTTGCTCGAACAATTCCCACGAGGGCATGCTGACGACGCGCGCTTTGATCCCCTCCGTTTTCAGCTGTTCGTAGGCCTGCACGCAAAGCGAGACTTCGCTGCCCGTCCCAAGCAAGAGGACGTCTGGGTTGCCGCCAGTCGCATCGGCCAGCACGTAAGCGCCTTTTTGAACGCCCGCGGCCGACGCATACTTGGTCCGGTCCAGCGTTGGCAAGGCTTGCCGCGTCAGGATCAATGCCACTGGCACATGCCGCAATTGCGCAATCACTCGCCACACTTCTGTAACCTCGTTCGCGTCGCAAGGCCGCAATGTAACCAAGCCGGGGATCGCGCGCAACGAAGGCAGGTGTTCGATCGGCTGATGCGTCGGACCATCCTCGCCCACGCCAATCGAGTCGTGTGTGAAGATATGAATTACGGGAACCTCCATGATTGCAGCTAGACGAATCGCGGGCCGCGCGTAATCGCTGAAGATCAAAAAACCCGAACCGAACGCGCGAACTTTCGAAAGGGCCAAACCATTAATGATGGAAGCCATGGCATGCTCGCGAACGCCAAAGTGGAAATTGCGTCCAACATAATTCTCGGCCGTAAAATCGCCCGCGCCGTCGAACGTGAGGCGCGTTTTGGTCGAAGGCGCCAAATCAGCCGCGCCGCCGATGAGCCAGGGAACATTCTTTGCGAGAACATTGAGCACTTTGCCCGAGGAATCGCGGCTGGCCAGGCCCTTTGGGTCCGCAGGAAACACAGGCAAATCCTTGTCCCAACCGTCCGGCAATTGGCGATGCTGCATTTTGTACAGATGATCGGCCAGTTGCGGAAATTGCTTCTCGTAATCTTTGAACTTGGCCATCCAATTCTCGCGCAACGTCGCGCCGCGCTTGGCCATGCCGTTGTGGAAATGCTGCCGCACCGCGTCCGGCACGAGAAACTTGGCGTCCTCTGGCCAGCCATAATTGCGTTTGGTGAGCTTGATTTCCTCTTCACCCAACGGTTCGCCGTGAGCGGCGTGCGTGTCCTGCTTGTTTGGCGCGCCCCAGGCGATGTGGCTGTCCACGATAATCAGCGTCGGGCGGTCCGAAGTATTTTTGAAGACTTTGAAAGCGCGGCGCAGCATCTCGATATCGTTGGCGTCGCCGACGCGCAAGACATTCCATCCGTAACCCAGGAAACGCGTGCCGACATCCTCCGAGAACGCCCATTCTGTGTGGCCTTCGATGGTGATCTTGTTGTTGTCGTAAATCCAACAAAGGTTCGAAAGCTTCAAATGTCCGGCCAGCGACGCCGCTTCGCTCGACACACCTTCCATCATGTCACCATCGCCGCAGAGCGCATAGACGTCGTAATTGAACATTTCGTAATTTGGCCGGTTGAAGTACTTGGCTTGCCATTGCGCGGCGATGGCCATGCCAACGCTGTTGGCCACGCCTTGCCCCAATGGCCCAGTGGTTGTTTCGATGCCGGATGTCCAGCGATACTCCGGATGTCCCGGACATTTGCTGTCGAGTTGGCGAAAATTCTTGATGTCATCCAGGCTCACCGACGGTTCGCCTAAGCTCTCGTACTTGGCATTGACCGATTTCACGCCGCACAAATGCAGAATCGAGTAAAGCAACATCGACGCGTGCCCGACTGACAACACGAAGCGGTCGCGATTTGGCCAAATCGGGTCGTCCGGATCGAAGCGCAAGAATTCCTGCCAAAGACAATAGACGACAGGCGCGAGGGCCATGGGCGTGCCGGGATGGCCCGAGTTAGCCTGCTGCACCGCATCCATGGACAACGTCCGGATGGTGTTGATGGACAATTGATCGATCTTCTCGTCTTTCATGGTGGTCTCCTCAGTCGAAATCCCGAAGGTTTTAAGCATCGGTCATTCGGGAATCAGTCATCTGTTCGTTTGGGCTCTGTAAGCAGAATCGCGTCGCTGTGCGCCGCACGTCATGACCGGCCCATTATGCCGGGCACAAGGATGCTGGCAAGCAGATTAGGGCGATTTGTCAATTGTGAACGCGTGTTCACAATTCGGTTTAGGCCGCTCAGCAAACTGAATTTTGCGCGGGTGCGCAAAATTGCCATCCACTGCGTCGTTGCGCTATAGCTCGATGACCCCACGGTTTTCGCCAGAGCAACGACTGCGTTTTCGTGAGGGCACCAATCAGGCAATGCGCATGGTTAACCCGCCATCAATCGTGAACGTTTCGCCCGTAATGTAATCATTGGTGATGAGTTCAGTAATGAGAGTGGCAACTTGTTCGGGCGTGCCTTCTCGATGGAGCGGGATGCGTTGCTCCAGATTTAGCTTTCGTTGTTGTTCAGTCATCGTTGCGTGAAAAGCGGTCCGCACAACGCCTGGCGCGACACAGTTGATCCGGATGTTGTCATTGGCAAATTCCCGGGCCAAGGCGCGGGCGAATTGCGGTATCGCACCCTTCGCGACCTGATAAGCGATGTTCGTAATAATCCCGCGAATACCCGCTGTGGATGAAACAAGGATGATCGCTCCCTCCTTTTTCTTTTGCATTGCTGGAATCACCGCGCGGCAAAGAAAGAAAATGGGATGCACGTGGACATCGAACGCCGAGTGCCAGTCTTTTTCGGTGATCTGGAACAACCCGCCGTTGACCGGACCACCCGCCGCGTGAACCAGAACATCGACCGGTCCGAGACGTTCCACGGTTTGTCCGACGCAAGCGTTCATCGCCTCGGCTTTCGCGCAATCGGCCAGAATCAGTTCGCAACGGCGGCCAAGCTTTTCAATCGACTTTCGCGTCTTGACGGCTTCTTCGTCATCGTGGCGGCCAAGGATAGCGACATTAGCGCCGCGTTTGGCCACCTCGATGGCCGTTGCGGCTCCGATTCCTTTTGTGCCGCCTGTGATGAGACAAACCTTTTCTTTGAGTTCCATAATTGTTTTTAGATTTAAGCAGTTGGGACCATGCGACCCATTTACCTCAGGACCGCAGCGTTTAGGCTGCAGAACGTTGGGAACTGCCAGGAGTTGAATTGAATATTCGAGA
Source organism: Verrucomicrobiota bacterium (assembly GCA_016871515.1). GTDB lineage: Bacteria > Verrucomicrobiota > Verrucomicrobiia > Limisphaerales > SIBE01 > SIBE01. The sequence goes on along the minus strand of VHDE01000048.1, from coordinate 31,694 downwards.
GTTTGCCTTCAATGTTCGCGACACGATGAACGCGCTGATTAAAGACATCGGCCGACGTTTTGGCAATATCGTGTCTGAACGCGTGAACGCGTCAGCAACCCCGATCATAGGAGCGCGGACCGCCGAGTCCGCGAACAGAACGCTGCGAAAGAGACGTTGCAGCCGGAATTCGGACTCACTGGCACATTCTCGATTGTCGCGGTCGATCCTGAAACGGGTGCGTGCGGAGCGGCTGTCGCGAGCAGATACCCCGGCGTGGGACGGGTGGTGCCGTACGTCCGCGCAGGAGTTGGCGCGTTTTGCACTCAGCATTGGCATAATCCGCAGTGGGGCGAACGCGCTCTGGACCTTCTGGCTGGAGGCAAACTCCCGGAGGAAGTTCTCGCCGAGTTGCTGGGTGATGACGAGCGCCGTGATAAACGCCAGCTAGCGATCATCGATATGCGGGGACGCGCCACGAATCGCAACCCGGCTAACGCCGATCCGTCCGGAATTTATTGGGGCGCGATGAGCGGCCGGTTTTACGCCTGCCAAGGAAACACGCTGACGGGTCGCGAGGTGGTTGTCGCGATGGCCAAAGCGTAGGAAGAAACCAAAGGCAGCCTGGCCGACCGGTTGATCGCAGCGCTCGTTGCCGCCGATTGCGTCGGTGGAGACCACCGCGGACGATTGGCGGCCGGAATTCGCGTGGCCAAGCCCGGAGTCGAGAAATACTGGTTGGAGCTGCACGTCGAGAAAAGTGAGGATGCTGTGATTGAACTCAATCGCAAGTATGCTGAATTGAAGCATGAGGCCAAAGGGGAATGGCCAGGCGGAACATTGCCATTCAAGCATCCGTGTTCAGACCGCGTCTCTCCCAGCGCTCCGCCAAAGTGAAATACATACTCAATCCTCTGGGCCGCTATGCGCTGGAGAAGAAAGCGGGTGGTGAGGAAGAAGTACGCAGCGAAGTTATTGCTGGTTTCAAAGCGCCAGCCAACGCGTTTCTCGATGACCGAGCTAATCTTCTCGCGCTGCGGAAGCTGCTTCGATGAGTAGCGGCAGGCCGGAGGCACTGCCGCTACTCATCTTCAGAAAAACATTCTTGAATCGGATTCTTGGAACTGTGATCAATGAGAACGTCCGCATCACTTACACTACGCTCCTATGATTAATAGATTCGATACGTTAGGAATTCTTCGAATGAGAGGTCCACATCTGGCGGCGCTGGCTGGACTGCTCATTTTGATAAGTGGGCTGGCCGAGGCAGCCGAAGATCGTCGCGCCAAAGTTTTGAACGACCGCACCGAACATCAAGCAAATGGCTATTGGATTTACAATGACCTCGACAAAGGAATTGCGGAGGCGACCAAAACGCGGAAACCCATGTTAGTGGTTTTTCGCTGCGTTCCGTGAGTGGATTGCAAAGCTTTTGACGAGCAGGTTGTTCGTCGCGATCCCCAAGTTCAGAAGTTAATCGACCAGTTTGTCTGTGTCCGGATGGTCCAAGGAAACGCCATGGATTTGACTGTGTTCCAATTCGACTATGATCTCACTTTTGCCGCGTTCTTTATGAACGCGGACAAGTCGATTTATGGCCGCTTTGGTTCGCGCTCGAGCCGAAAGGATGGAACGCAAGACATTTCGATGGAAGGTTTCCGCGAAGCGCTGACGGCAGCGCTCGAATTGCACAAGGGCTATCCAGGCAATAAGGCTTCGCTGGCGGGCAAACAGGGCGTTCAACCGCGCTTCAAAACGCCGGACGAATATCCATCCTTAAAGGGCCATGAAGCTGGCTCCAGAAGCGCAATGCGCGAAATTTTGTTCGGAGAAGTCTCTCGATGAGCGCTCCGGTTGATGGTCCCAATGCGCGCCCAGAAAGCGTGGAGGCTCCCCATAAATGGTCGATGGTCAGGCGGCTTTTTTCACGAACCGGAACGTCCAAAGTCCGCCAGGCTTTGGACTGCGCCAGTCCTCTGGCGCTTTGGGTCCGCACCGTTCCAAAGCGGCAGAGGACTGCCGCAGTCCAAGACGCTGTCGCGACGACGAATACGCCAGCCCGATTGGCGCAGCGCACTGGGCCTGCTGGAGCATAGTCGGAATGATGCGCCAGGTCTTTCTCGATCATCAGGCTTCGACGCCGGTTCTGCCTGAGGTGTTCGACGCAATGCGGCCTTTCTTTTCAGAGGCGCACGGCAATCCTTCTTCTTTGCATCAATACGGACTTCGCGCGCGCGATGCGCTCGCGAAAGCACGGAGCCAAATCGCCGCGTTAATCAACGCGGAATCGCTCGACGAAATCATTTTCACTTCCACAGGAACGGAGGCAGCGAACTTGGCCGTTAAGGGGACCGCCTACGCGAATGAGCGGCGGGGAAATCATATCGTGGCAGCCGAGATCGAGCATCCGGCGGTTCTCAACTCGATCGAATTTCTCGAAAGGCAAGGGTTCAGTTGCACTCGCGTTAAGCCAGATCATGAAGGACGAATCGATCCCGATGCGATTCGCGCGGCGATCACGGACCAGACAGTCTTGGTCTGCACGCAGCACGTCAATCACGATGTCGGGACAATTCAGCCCATCCGAGAGATCACACAGGCCGCTGAAGACCGCGGAATTCCTGTGTTCGTTGATGCAGTGGCAAGCGCCGGCTGGATGCCGATAGATGTCCGAGCAGCCGGGGTGAATTTGCTTTCACTTTCGCCGGCGCGGTTTTGTGGGCCTAAGGGAGTTGGGGTTTTATATCGGCAGAGGAGGGCGCGCTTGGTGAACTTAATTCATGGGGGAGTCCAAGAAGGAGGCCGGAGAGCTGGAACAGAAAACGTGCCTGCAATTGTTGGCGCTGGCGTGGCCGCAGAAAGCGCAGCGCGAGAAATGTCTGAAAGCATGCTCCATACAAGCGCGCTTCAGAAGCGCCTTTGGGAAGGATTACAATCGACCGTCCCACACATTCAACTGAACGGTCCCGGTCTGGGATCGAAGCGGATTACAACTAACCTCAACGTGAGCACAGAATTTATCGAAGGCGAAGGGCTCTTGCTGCGACTGGATATGAACGGAATCGCTGTAGCGAGCGGAACGAGCTGCGTGAGTAAGTCGCTGAAAGCGTCTCATGTTCTGGCCGCTATGGGACTGGACCATTCTTTGGCTTTAGCGAGCATCATTCTATCGTTGGGGAAGGACAACACGATCGAAGAAATGAATTACGCCATCGAAAAGTTTTCCGCAGCCGTCACGCAGCTTCGCGAGATGTCGCCGCTGTGGGACGAGTTCAAACGCGGAACAGTTGGTTCTGCTATCGTTCCTGGTAGGACAGGCGTCCCGCCTGTCTGAATTGGAATCACGCGTGCCGACCACTGGGCGCGGCAATTTTCGACGATTTCAAATCGCGCAAAGCGTTTGGAGTGCGCGGAGCTTGCTCCCGCTTTCGATTCGCGTCCCTCCCAAAGCGCCGGCAAGCCGGACGCAGTCCAAACGCTTTGCGCGCGCTTTTGAACACCTGATTCATCGTCAAGCGACCATGTCGCCAGCATTGCTTGGCGCGCAGTGCTATTGTAGCTTTCGCTGACAACACGATGTAACCATGCTAACTCAAGAAACCGTCAAGCAAGCATTGCAGTCTGTGAAATATCCGGGCTATTCACGTGACGTCGTCTCCTTTGGGCTCGTCAAGCAGGTGTCGGTGAACAATCAGGCCGTGAGTGCTCACTTGCAATTAACTTCCGGAACACAGGAGTTGGCCGCCCAGATCAAAGCCCAGTGCGAACAAGCCATCCGAAGTCTTCCGGGCGTCCAAAATGTCTATGTTGAGGTGAAGCTCCCCACGTCTGCGCCCGGAGCAACGGGAACGCCGAGCCCGTGGTCGCAGCAGAGCAAAGTCCCGGGCATTCAACGCGTCGTCGCTGTCGCGAGCGGCAAAGGCGGTGTGGGAAAATCGACGACTTCGGTGAACCTCGCTTGCGCGCTGACTCATTTGGGCGCGCGGGTCGGCTTGCTCGATTGCGACATTTACGGACCGAGCATTCCATTGATGATGGGCATTCGCGAACGGCCAACGATCAGCGACCGTGAAAAGCTGGTTCCGCCTTCGAACTACGGTGTGAAATTAATGAGCATGGGTTTTTTGCTCGATGGCGATTCGCCCGTCATTTGGCGCGGGCCCATGATCATGAAAACCATCCAGCAATTCGTAAATTCGGTCGAATGGGGCGAGTTGGATTATTTGCTCGTCGATCTGCCCCCCGGGACCGGAGACGCGCAACTCTCGCTTTGTCAAACCGTGCCGCTGGATGGCGGGGTGATCGTCACGACACCGCAGGAAGCCTCGCTCGGTGTCGTCCGCAAAGGGATAGCGATGTTCGAGAAGGTCAACGTTCCGATCCTCGGCATTATCGAGAACATGTCCTATTACACGACGCCGAGTGGCGAGCGTGTCGAGATCTTTGGACATGGCGGCGGCCAAGCCGAAGCTCTTCGACAGAAGATTCCTTTTCTTGGCGAGGTTCCCATCTTTACGGCGATTCGCGTCAGCGGAGACCAAGGCGTTCCGGTGGTTGTTTCCGATCCGACAGAGCCCCCAGCGCAAAGCTTCATCAGAATTGGAGAAGCGCTGCGGCAAAAGCTTGGCTGAATCTTGGTTTGGAAGTTGCTGGAATTTGGTTGTCATGGTTTGCGCGAATGTTACATTTTCGCCATTCAAAAGCGTCAACCGTTTGCGACATATGTCGAGCCATCAGAACCACAAAAGCAACAATCACGGCAACGATTTAGTTAAGAATTCCTCTCTCTATCGTGAGTTCCAAGCCGAGCGTGAAGAAATTTTGAAGCACAAGTGGATCGAGTCAGAGAAAGTGGGTTATGACATCGGGTTTGAACAGGCTCTGACCGATTGGATTGTGAAACACCGGTCCAAATGGCGAAAGAGCCGGCAACCGGGGCAAGCGCAGCAGACCTAAGCTTTGTTCCTTTAAGAGCAATCCCGTGAGGTTGCAAAGGAATCTATGAAAATAGTCTCGTTTCGTTCCAAGGAGTTTTTCCGGTAGCCTGATTTGTCTTTCTATGCCAAGCCCCACAGTTCTCTTGGATGCGGCGGCCATTCAGCGAGCCGTCGGCAGAATTGCCCACGAGATTGTCGAACGCAATGCCAGCGCTTCGGACGTCGTTATGGTCGGCATTCAACGAGGCGGCGTGCATCTGGCGCATCGTTTGGCTGCTTCTCTGTCGGAGCTGTGGGGGCGCGCCATCGCCGTCGGTTGCATCGATGTCAGCATGCACCGTGACGACCTCGATCAACGGATCAGCCCCGCCATTTCACCAACCAGCATCCCATTCGACGTCAAAGGCAAAACGGTCGTGTTGGTTGACGACGTTCTTTTCAGCGGCCGGACTACACGCGCGGCGATGGACGCGTTGAATGATTTCGGACGGCCGCGCGCAATCCAGCTGGCCGTGTTGATTGACCGCGGCCATCGTGAGTTGCCGATCAAGGCCGATTTCGTCGGCAAGAACGTTCCAACGTCGCTGCAGGAACGCATCAATGTCAGCTTGAAAGAAGAGGGCCGGGAAGACGCGGTTTATCTGGAACGGACATGACCTGGAACCGAAAACATCTTTTGGACATTCAATCGCTGAGCGCGGATGAAATCGTGACGGTTCTCGACACGGCGCGCGCCTTTAAAGCTGTTGGCGAACGGGCGATCAAAAAGGTTCCGGCGTTGCGCGGCAAGACGGTGGTCAATCTTTTCATTGAACCGTCCACGCGGACGCGCATCAGTTTCGAGTTGGCTGCGCAACGGTTGACCGCCGATGTGATCAATTTCACGGCCGAAGCATCGTCACTGAAGAAAGGCGAGACCCTCAAGGACACGGCCCGCAATCTCGAGGCCTTGAATGCAGACATCATCATAATCCGGCATAGCGCAACCGGGGCGCCGCATTTCCTCTCGCGCTTTTTGGCGGCCAGCGTCATCAATGCCGGCGATGGCGCCCACGAACATCCCACGCAAGCGTTGCTCGACACGTTCACGATTCGGGAAAAGAAAGGAACGATTGCCGGGCTGAAGGTCACGATCTTAGGCGACATCCTTTACAGCCGCGTCGCTCGATCCAATATTTGGGCGCTTTCGAAATTGGGGGCAAAGGTAACGCTGTGCGGTCCTTCGACGCTCGTGCCTCGAGCGTTTGAACAGATCGGCTGCCGCGTGACGCATGACGTCAACGAAGCGATTGCCGATGCCGACATCATTAACCTTCTCCGCATCCAGCATGAACGGCAGCGCAAAACGATGTTTCCCAGCATCGGCGAGTACACGGGACTCTTTGGCTTGAACAAGCCGCGCTTGGCTCAGACGAAGCCCGACGTGTTAATCATGCATCCCGGTCCGATCAATCGCGGAGTGGAGATCGACAGCGACGTCGCCGATGGCGGGCGCTCTGTAATTCTAGAGCAGGTCACGAATGGTCTGGCCGTCCGAATGGCCGTGCTCTTCTTGGTGAATGGCGGCAAGGGACCGCAAGAGATCGGTGCGTAAGCCCGGGTAAGACAGGCGTCTCGCCTGTCCCCGCGAGTTTGGACATTTTGCGGGCTGGACTTAGTCCTGTCCTGCACTTGATCTCACACTTAATCCATTGGAGTGTATGGCCCCGAATTGAAGGAATTAAAGATGTTCTCATTGGAGAAGCTCAAGGTTTATGATCGAGCGGTGGCCAGCGTGGCGCAGCTGGCGCAGCTTTTGGCCGACTGGGACAACCGCCACGCCGTCGTGGATCAACTGCTGCGCGGTTCCTAGAGTGTGGTCTTGAACATCGCCGAAGGCGCCCGGTTGCGCAGCAGGTGACCACCGGAAATTCATCGAATTGGCTGAATCGTCAGTGATGAAAGTAAATACCTATATGCCATTGAGTCAAAGAACGGGAGAGATACTGCTGGAACCGGCGCAACGCAGTCTGGCACTGGTAGATCGGGTGGCTCTCTTGGTTCGGGGATTAGTTGGCATGCCCGAACTGGACTATGTGCGAGATCAACTGCGGGATTAAGTCGGTTGGAAATGTCCAAACTCCAGTGACAGCCGCGACGCCTGTCCTACCAATCGACTCAGAGTTCGTTCCACGAAGTAACAATGAAGCCTCGCCCCGTCTGAAGCTTTCCGAGGTTTTCGTCGTAATGAAAATTGAAGTGGCCGTTCATCTTCACCGAGCCTGTCACAGCCGGTTCAAATCCGCTCATGGCGGACGCGAACGACTCCATGCGCTCATTCACGCCAAATTGCCGAACGTGCTCGACTTATGAAACAGAAAAGACGCGTCCTATTCCGTAAGTGTGAAACCGGAAATGTTGTTGCAGCGCTGTTCCATTAGCGATAGAGCATTAAAGCCCTGACATAGTAAGGCTATATGGCCCATTTACGATTAGAGCAGAAGGCTTACCATTGTCAAAAGTGATTTCAGTGGCGGCAGCCAGCCATGCAAGCAGGCAATCGAGACCCGGCCTGCCCCCGTAATACGTCCTTTGTGAGCAACTTATATCCTGAGACAAGGCGCAGGGTTCGAACGGATTGGCTGAGTCCGAGGGCAACCGTTCACTCAACCGGTCCGCGAATTCTATTTTCCTTCTATCGGCACACGGTGCGCAGCAAACTCAAGCTGCGAGTATCAGGCCGGAAATTGATCAGGCTCGCCTCGGAAGTCTTGCCAGAGAACCCAGTAGGATAGGCGTCCCGCCTGTCCTTGCAGAATCCTTTGAGCTGATCCGCTAAGGCGCGAGATGAGCAACGCTTCGGATCACAGATGCTTGGCAAGCGCCGCCTGACTAGCAGCGAAGATTTCTTTGTGCAACGAATTGCCGTGCGCATCCATCGTAACCACGGCCGGGAAATTTTCGATTTCCAATTCCCAGATCGCCTCCGGAGAACCAAACTCCCTCAGAAAATAGACATTCCGAACCGCCTTGATGCTCTCGGCCAGCACTTGAGCAGCGCCCCCTACGGCATGAAAATAGACGCAGCCGTGTTCCTGGCAAGCCGCCAGTGTCTTGTCTCCCATGCCGCCCTTGCCAATCACTCCGCGCAATCCAAACTCCCCGATAATCGCACCTTGATAAGGTTCCTCGCGGATCGACGTGGTCGGACCCGCGGCCGTCACCTTCCACCGGCCTTGCTCATCCTTAATCACGACCGGACCACAATGATAAATGATCCCGTCTTGGAAGCTGACGCCGGGCGGAAGCTTGCCGCCGTCATGAAGGAATTTGTGCACGGCGTCACGCCCTGTGAACAGAGTTCCAGTGATCGAAACGGCGTCGCCCACCTTGAGTGACCGGATTGTTTCCTCGCTGATCGGAATGGTGATCGAAGTCATAGAACTAATCCTGATTGGCAGGACAGTGCGTCCCGCCTGTCATGGTGCATCTCAACGTTCGGACAGGCGAGACGCGCTGTCCTACCGGACGGTTCATGGAAAAGAATCATGCGCCGATCAATATAGCCACCTGGCAATGACGCCGTCCGGCTTGAGCGACACGCCTTGGCGGCGGTAAGCCCAACACATGTAACTGACACTGACGAAAAACGAAGCCGGCAAACGATTGGCGGCACAAATCTTCACGCCCAGCAAGGTCGTTTTGCCACCAAAGCCCATCGGCCCGATTCCCAGTTCGTTGGCCGTCTGTAGAATATCCTGCTCCAATTGGTCCAACTCCAAGTTCGGATTTCGATCTTCCAACATCCGCAGGAATTGCTGCTTGGAAAACTCGTAACCTGTGGCGCGGTCGCCGCCAATACAGACGCCGAGAATCCCGGGACCGCAACCTTTCCCCTGCGCCTGCAAAACCGCATCGAGAATCACTTTCCGGCACCCTTTCAAATCGCGGTCGGCCTTCAGTTTTTCATTCGGCAACGAGTATTGAGCGCCGACATTTTCGCACCCGCCGCCCTTGAGAATCAGCCGAACATTGAGTTCGGCTGAACGATGTTGATGGAAATGAACCGTTGGCGAACCGGGACCAACGTTGGTGCCGTCATTTAGACCCGTGAGCGAGTCAACCGAGTTTTGCCGCAGAAAACCTTTCTTGGTCGCTTCGCGAACCGCGCCACGAGCTGTTTCCTCAAATGTGATCTGGTCGAAGCCGACCGGACAATCGACGTAAAAAATAATGCTGCCGGTGTCTTGGCAGATAGGCTGGGACTTCTGTTTCGCCAGATCAATATTCCGTTCGATAATCTTTAGGGCCGACTCGGCAATCGTCCCTTTCTTCTCCCTCTCGAGCGAATCCAGGATGGCCTTTTGAACATCATCCGGGATCTCGGCTGACGTGCGGCGAATGAGTTCCAGCAATGAAGCGTGGAGATTTTGCATGCATAGAGGTTAGGTGGCGAATGAATGAGTGTCAACGAGCTGGAACGGGATAACCCTCGCTGCTTCTTGTAACCCCGAAGCCTTAGCATAATCGCTCGACGCGCCAAAGTAGTCGTGTGGGACTTTGTCTCCTTAATCTTTTCCTCTCAGTCGATAGAACTGCTTATCACCAGAAATCTGCACTGTGGCGGTCCGCCGATTCTGTTCGATCGTCATGGAATTGACTACACCGAGCCACCGTGCACCATCGAGATTCTCCGCTGCTTCCAGCACCAGGTTTGTATCTGCGGCAGCCCAGGAAAGCGTGAGCGCCCGTCCCACCTGGCGACGCGATTGGCTTCGACGTTTCCAATTCTTGTAAACTCGCCACCCACATAAAGGGCCGTCCCAACAGCGGTTACTGTTCGAATCGCATCAAACCCGCCCAGCCGGCTATCCATCGAATGCCACGCGGATCCGTCCCATCGCGCGAGGTTTGTAGTCCGAATGCCGCCGGCATGCGAAAAAAGTCCGCCATTATAGATGTTGGCACCTATCGACGCGAAATCTGTAACCCAACCAAATAACTGCAATAAACCAGTGCCGACTCCATCATATGGACCGGCGCCTAATTGCTCCCAAGACTGGCCGTTCCACTTTACGATATGTTTTCCAGGCTGAGCAAAGTGGCCTCCGACGTAAAGATTGGTTCCATGGTCGAGCAGCGACCAAACGCCTATGCCACCGTCGCTTGGCTTTAAACCAATCTTGCTTACTCCATTCCCCAATGACGCCCAAGTCCTTCCGTCCCAGCACGCGATGCCGTTCGCGGCTGCGGTTCCAGCCCGCGTAAAAAGCCCGCCGGCAAAGAGGTCGCCTGCCCGAGCAGCTAGAGCATTGACCTGACCGGACTCGCCGCCTTCGCTTGAGATTCCTTCGCCGAGTCCTAACCATCGCTGTCCATCCCATTGGGCAATATTATTTGCGGGAATGCCGCCAATCCTTGAAAACCTGCCCCCCACATACAAGAACCTTGCTGATTTCGCCATCGCTATCACAAAGCCATCATCTGGCCCATCCGCCACTTTAGCCCATTGCTTACCATCCCACTTGATAATGCTTGTGATATTTGTTCCTGCCAACATCACTCAGTTAGCCAAGTACAGATCCTTTTCGACGGCGAGTATTGCACCATTGGGAGTAGTGCTGTGGCTGGCATCCCAGTACGCATCTTGCGCCCAATTAATCACCAGCACGCTGTGAGACAAAAAAAATTACCGTGCTTAACGAAGACATGGGAGACTTCCAATCAATCATGTGTCGATTATCTCCAAGTCTCTGCGTGAGGTTCGTTATCATTATTCCAACGGCGCCGAGCGCGTTCTGTGGGAACGATCCATTTCGCTTGGGAGGCGGCTTCGAGATGTCCATCGCAAAAGAGAATGTTGGCACGGCCTCTATGTCGGGCGCTCACCTTTCCAACGGCGTCCATATAGGGACTGATAGACCGTCCGCCCTGGTACTGTTTGCAGCCCAAAGCGATCATGTCACTTGGCGCTCGCACGCGCTCGGCGAGACACATGACGCCAAGTCCAAGCGTCGGCAGTTTAGTCGGGTCCTTTATGTGATCGGTGCCCGCCATATTGTATCCGAAAGGCGGCGTCATAACGATATTAGTGTTGAGAACATCATTGCCAGTTTCATCGACGATCTGAAACGATATTTGCCCTCGGCCTTCCGTGCATAAAAAAACGTCGGGGAATGAAACTCTTTTGGGAATGGTCGGAGTATCCGGCGAGTAATCCTTACGCGACAGAACGTAGGGAAGCGGCAGGCCAGGGTAGTATCGATGGTCCGCAACATAAAGGTGCAAGCCAATACCGAGTTGCCTTAGGTTATTTTGACATTTCGCGCTGCGTGCCGACGATTTGGCATGGTTGAGTGCGGGCAAAAGTAATGTGGCCAGCAAACCGATGATCGATACCACGGTGAGCAACTCAACTATCGTAAAGGCACTGGATAGTCGTCGGCTTGGCGCCAATTGGAATCCGCTCTCGAGCTGATTTACAGCTACCGAGACTTTCTGTTGATCGAGGTCTGGGCGTTCAAATAAACCAGTCAGAAGTCTTCCAATCCCCTGTTGGAGGTCGTAAATCTGAACGGCTATTGCGGTATCGATGCCCTGTTTAGCCAAGAATCTCTGCAACACCTGATAATCAGCCGATCTGCGCATTTGGTATTCCTTGAAACGAGCTGGACCTAAAGCAGCTGCGATGTCTTGAGCGAGTTTCGCCAAAGCATTTGGCCGCTGTTCCGGAGGAACTTCGCCCGCAGGGGGGGGGCTGCTCCCGTTAATGCCTCATAATTTAAATAAAGCTCAAAAATCGTTCTGAATTCATGTATCAGCAATTTCGTTGTGTTCCACGTGTTCCACGTCCCACGATTCTCCCCATGAACCTGGTTGTAGGACAGTGCGTCTCGCCTGTCCAAACGTTGAGGCGCCACCAAGACAGGCGGGACGCGCTGTCCTGCGAGGTTCATGGTCCCAATGCGCGATTTTGTCAAAGCTTGACCTAGTTCGCGCGACGAACCGCAAATTGGCTTGCGCTAGTCTTCAGCACGGAGTAATCGCCCTGTCTCTGCAACGTGACAAATACGTCTCGCACCACCACGTGGTGGCAGCCTCGAGTTCAGCCTGGGAAAACATCGAGCCAACTGTGAAAAACGTGAAGCGCGCAACATTGACCTTGGACTGCAAGCACCAGCGCTCGTAAACGCCTCGGATGGCCGCAACCGCAGTCAGAATTTCTTTAGGCCGCATTTCGAGCGAAGGCTCCGCCTCGCGTTCAAGCCGCAAAGGCAGAGCGGAGGTGACGACCACGTGGATTTGCTCTGTCCAATCGTTCACCGTGTAAACACGGATTCCGTTAAGGCGTTGCAATGCGATGCGCCACTCGTCCGTCCAGCAGATGCCGGCAGGAATCCAGCATTGGTTCTGGAGCTCCTGCGCAAATTCCTCGGTTAAATCTGCCACCAGCGCCGCACGCCGAATTCTCGAGGTCCAAAACCAGCGCCAGAACTTGATCCAGTGCGCCGGATGCAGGGCAGGGAAGGGCGAGCCGGTTGCGGTTCACAGATTCTCATCTACAGCGCTCAGGAAGGCCGTTCGACAGGTTTCGCCCTGTCGCAAACCAGAGAGACGCTCCGGTGAAAGACGCTCTGCGGATGGAAACCAGATCTGCTGGCGTGTGGACCGATGCCACGTGTAATCGCACGCTTCAAACCGGCTCCGATTCGACTCGGTGTCTTCCATGAATTGGGGCGGGGCGGCTGGATGACAGAGCACATTCGTTCCGGGCGCCAACAAGCGTCAAAGCTCGTTGTCGAGCCGATTCGAGCATGCCCGAGGGAACAGGTTCAGAGGGCGGTTTTCGCGAGTGGGCAGCCGCCAGCGCCGCGATCAATTCTTCGACACTCTCGACCCACATCGAATCGAGCAAAGCTCGCTCATCCTGAGGCAAGGCTTCCAAGCAGCCCAGGCTCGTTGTCCCCTCTGTCTTCATTCAACTTTAGATTGAATTCCGATCTTTCGTCTCTGTTCCGGTGTCAGCGCGAGTCCCAACTCGCCGCCCGGAGTGCTCGGCGGCGAAGCAGCGGCTGCGCTTGGACCGATTTCGCCTTTGAGCAACTCGATCATCGCCCGGAGTTGTGCGTCATCGATGCTCAGGATTTTCTTCAAGCCCTCTCGACCCTGGGCCGAAGCAGCGAGGGCTAACACTTCCTCCGCGGTGTTGATCCAATGCTTGCTCAACACTCCCACCGCAGCCTCGGACAAGCCGGGCCGGGCGGTTAACGGGTGGGTCCTGACAGGATTGGGTTTCGGTCCATCGCCCATAGCCGCCGATTCCTTACGACGAAGGGAAGATTTCTATTCAGGCCACGAAGAAAGATAAAACACCAGAGATCCAGGAGCCGGTGCTCGACGCGCTCAGGCAATCGCAGAAGCTTGCCGCCTCTGAATTGCTCAACCTGACAAACGGCTCGTCCGTGGTCGAGCGCTTGAGCCAAAGATCGGGCACCAGCGGGTGAGCTGACACAATTACCGCCAAATGTTCCCAGCCCGGGGGACCACCCTCCCAGTAGCCTTGAATCTTTTCGCGTGGCAGAAACTCCGCGCCTGGCACTGTGTAGCGCCGGCCTGAAACCACTCGCGCGCCCAGGAGCCCAACAAACACATTCGGCGCATGGATAAAGATTCCGCCGCTGGTCCCAATATTCAGCAATGTCACGCAGCCGTCGCACCGGGCCACAAATTCGAACTCGAGTGGGTCGTTGATGCGCAGCGTGTCGATGCGCCGGGTTCCGATGTCTCGGGTGAAGACGCTTTTGGCCGCCCGTTCGATTTCGGAAGGATCGCTGACATCGCGCAACGCCTCATTGATCGACCGCGTCCGCAAAGCAATTTTTTTCAGCAGAACGCCGCTGGCCCCCGCGCGTTCTTTGAGCCGCTCCAGGAGTTTTTGCGGCGCGCCGCTGCAACCAAGCGCAGCCAGATGTTTTGTAGTTAAGCCCTGATGAGCCAGCCAGGCGGCGGCTTGCGTGGCCTTTCTTGGATCGGGGTTGTTGAGAAGCCCAATAAAGCTTCCGAGCCGCTCCCCGACCTCGGCCAGCTTTTGTTCCGCTTCCACGAGGCGTGCGCGCAACGCGGCGTTTTGACGTTCGCTTTCCGCTTGCCAGGCTTTTATCTCGCGCAGTGTTTGCTGTTCGGCCTGTAGTTTTGCGAAAGCAAGCTGGTATTCCGCTTCGGAACTTTGCGTGGAACATTGAGCGGTTCGCACCGCTTCTTCCATTTGAGCCATTCGCAATTGATGCTGCCGCTGCATGGCTTCGAGCTGTTGCGCTCGCTCGATCTCGGAGACTCGCGTTTGATGAGCGATCTTTTGCTGAGATTCAATAAAGGCCGCCTTCTCGCTTTCCTCTTGCTGCCGCAAGTCCCAGAGACGCTTGCGTTCGTTTTCAGTTCGCGCTTGCTTGGCGGCGGTTAACTTCTCTTGCAGCTCTGCCATCTTGAGCAGGTGGTTCAGCGCTGTTTCCTCCGCCGCTTGCTCGAGGCGTTGCGTTTCCGCTTCCGCTTCCGCAAGCCTCGCGCGCAGGGCTGTTTCTTGTGCGCGATAATTGGCTTCGGCTTCCAGCAACTTTGGGCGCCGCTCCTGTTCGAGCCGTTGAGGCTGATGTTCGCGCGCTTCTTGAGCTAAACGGCGGTCATGCTCGAGGAGCGCCTTTCTTTGTTCGAGCTCGGCTTCAATTTGGAGGCGCTTCTTTTGGAAGTCAGCCTCGCCTTGCAATCTCGCCGTCTCAAACTCGGCCGCAAGCCTCTGCTCTCGAAGCATTGCTTCCTGCTGCTGTTCTCTCTGTTTTTGCAGACGTTCGAGGTTCGTTTGCCGATTGCGTTCCGCCTGGACCCGCGCCGCTTCCATGCTTTCCCATCTTGGAAAGGCACAATTCTCGAACCGAATCCCATGGCCAGCGAGCCACTCGTCGTTCAATTGCTGAAGCCACCCCTTCGGGCTCAAACCATTTTCATCGCGAAGATATTGAATGGCATGGCTGGCCGCTGCGTCGCGCACCCCGCTCGCGAGCGCGTTTGCTATCCAGGACTCCAGCATCGGCTTGAGCAACGGGACGCCAGGCGATGCGAGATTCCATGCGCCGGACTCAAGAAACAATTTCGCATCCGTAATGTGCGCGGACACCGCGAGGACAAGGTCCCAAGCTGTTCCGTTCTCCCGCTTGATCGCCGCAAAAGACAAGTCCAGTTCGAAGCGGGCTGTGGAAACACGATAAAACACGTCCCATGGCGTGCCTTCAATCGCCTTTCCTGAATCACCAGGCGTTAGCCGGCTTAACTCGCATCGGGCGTTTTCTCCAAAGCGAGCCTGCAGCAAATCGGTTGCGGCTTCCCACGCCGGCGCTTTGATCCGGGACTTGGAACGGAAACGCCTCCAGAGGCTCGAGCCGCATTCGGGTTTGAAAGCCTCGACGATTGGTCGCGAGCAGCTGGGCCTTTGTCTGGCCGCGGGCACCGAATCGAACGGCGGTTTTGCGCCGGCGTTGATTGGCGGACGTGGCTGATCGCGGTTCGGGTTGAGGCGTCGGGGACCAGGGCCAACTTCCCGCACTTCGCAGATCTCAATCGGAATGTCCACTCCCTTCAAATGATAAGCGCCATGTCGGACCCATTCCAATCGGCCCGAGCCATCTCCGTGCCCGCCGTGTAAAAGCTGCCGGGCGTCATCGAACACTGGCCGCGTCATCAGAATCTGGCCAGCCTGAGCCAGTGACATCACGCGCGCGCAAACGTCAATCTGAAACCCAAATATGTCCGTGGCCAGGGCGTCACCGCTCCGTTCCGCTATCACAATCTCGCCCAAATGAATGCCTATGCTCTCCTCGGTTTTCAGGGCGGACTCTCGCTGCCACAAACCAAGGCTCGTTTGCAGTTGCAAAGCGAATCGCACGGCGGCCGAAAGCCTCGCGAAAACGAGCAGGAATGAATCGCCAGCCGTTTCGATTTCCTCGCCGTCGGGAAACTGGCTCAACACCTGGCGGACCAGTTGATGATGTTCTTCGAACACGGCTGCAGCCGCACGGTCGCCGAGACGCTGTTTAGCCTCCATGGAACCGCTAATGTCCGTAAACAGAACCGTGATGACGCCAGTGCGGTGACGGTGACCGAACTGCTCTACCTGCGAGCGACTGATTGACGAAGCCTGCGCATTCATCGAGTTGCGGCGATTTCTTTCCCATCCCGGCCGGGAGATACGCGTGCAGGTCGAGAATTAATGCTGGCGGAATCTCGCGCCAGCGAATTTTTCGTATTCCTGCATCATCTCGGCCGTGGCTGACGGGGGGATTGTCTTAAACGCGCTCTCAATGTCTGCGATTGCCAAACGGCTTGAACCCCCATCCAGGCTTCGCCGAAACCCGGCGCGTTTGGCGGAGTGAATGATGGCGCCAATGTCCGAGCCCGTGCAGCCATCCAGCCGGGCCGCGAGCGCAGTCAGGTCAAGGTCCGGCGCTACAGGCGCATTCGCGAGGTTGGACCGGATCATAGATTCGCGGGCGGCGGCGTCTGGCAAACCGACAAAAATCTTTTCATCAAAGCGTCCGGTGCGAAAGACTGCTTCATCAATATCCCATGGCTTGTTCGTCGCCCCGAGCAGCAGAAGAATATTGGGCGAATCGGCGAACCCGCCGACTTCCGCCAGAAACTGCACGACGAGACGATTGTCCACGACCGAATTTCCGCCGCGCCGCGGCAGCAGGCCATCGACGTCGTCCAGGAACAGCACGGAAACAGGGTGAGAACGCGCCGCGATGATCAGGTCGTTTGGACCAATGACATCACCTCGTGTTTCGAGATCGTGGCGGATGTTCGCGTAGTGCCGGGCTGCATCGTCATCAAAGGGAACAGAAGCGAACGGCTCGAAGAGCTTGGCCAAGACTGCGAGACGGCGGTCCGGGCGCCCGTATTTCTGTGCTCCATGCCAGAGTTCGGCTTTGACTACAGAGCAGAGCAAGACGTCACTTGGCCTCAGGGATCGTAAGCGCCTTTCAATTTCACTCCCCGATTGTTTCAGGTGCCGGACCCAGACATTTGTATCGGGGAGGAAAGGCATTACCACTCCTCGCGCGTTTCGAATTCACCTTGGGAGGGGGCCATGGGCTGCCCCACGGATAGACCCCCTGAACCTTTGAATTTCGCTGGGCTGGCGTTTGGCCCGGCTCATTTTTCAGCCCCACCGCGATGCTCCACTCTGCGTCCGTCGGCAACCGATACTTGTGCGTATCTCCCAGAACGCGTTCCTTTCTCTCTTTGCTCGTCAGCCAGACGCAATAAGCCGCGGCGTCGTCCCAACTGATGTTCACCGCTGGATGAGCCGGCACCTGCTTGAAACCGGGTTTCGTCCAGAGCCGGCCGGTCGCTTCGATAAAGGCTTCTTCCAATTGCACCGCCAGTTCGTCCGCTTGGGCCACACTCACGCCGCGGCGGAAGGCTTCCTCCAACTCCGCGATCTTTTGCAGCGCGGCTGTTTCTTTTTCCATGTTTTCAAAGAGCAACTCGATGCGGCCTTGAGCCTGCTCCATCTCCGTGCAAGCGTGTGCGAGTTGCCGGCGGACGACTTGCTGAACCGCGCCGCGTTCCCGGCGGAACTCATCGTCTAACTTGAGCAGACGCCCTTCAATTTTGCGCAGGTCATCCTTCAGGTCCATTGGATATGTTCAATATCGGACTGTTTTAGTTTTAGACCTTGCGCCACCGAGCAGAGCAAAGAACTGAAGTAATCGCGCATAGTTTCCATCCGACAACGCTGGTTAAGGATTCAACGAACACCTTTCACTCATTCGGACCATGAACCTGGCGCATAAAGCCCCGCTCCCTAACCCTCTCCCCATCGGATGGGCCGAGGGAAAAGAGGCGGGCGCGTATGCCTTAGGTAAGTTTGAATCAATTCGATTACGAAAAGACTTTCCCTCGCCCCATCCGATGGGGAGAGGGGCTGCTTTTTGCCTTCGCCAGCCACAGTTCACAAGCAGGTTCATGGGGAGGCGCGCTTGGGGGTGAGTATTCACGGTCGAAACGGTCATTTTCAAGTTCAATCAGGATTCGAGTTTGAGCGCAAAAGTCATGACGCAGATATTGTAGGCCAGCGCTCCCACCGTGAGAGCCGCCCACATCCAATCCGGGATTTGCATGCCAAACAGGAGCGCCGCCATCAGCAAATCAAGCGCGAGAAACACCGCGAGCCTGAACGCGTTCGAACTGTTGTTCTGCTTGCGCGCCATCGAACGGACAAAATGGAAGGCGACTAACGGCAACAACAAGAGAGCCACCAGCCATTCCAGCAAAGGCCCCATGCCTGGCCAGCGAGCTGAACGCGCCTTCGCGGGTCCATCGCGTTCCCACAGTGGCCCGGCGAAACGATCAGCCTCGATCACTGGTTGCTCCGTTCGACTCTCGGTGTTCTTATTGAAGGCCGGCTTCCACACAATGTGTGACACTCTGCAGAATTTGCTTTTGAAGCTCTTGAGGGCTCGCCGGCAAACTCGCCACGTCCGATTCCTTCTTCATCGCCACAGCCAAATTGTCGTTGGTAAACGCCGCATCTTTGGACTCGAGATAAACCGGACTGGAATCAGAACGCCAGCGGGCTGCATGCTACCGAAGCGTTCTGCCAAATCAAGCCAGCAAAGTTGCCTCAGTTGCCTCGCGCCGGATCAGGCGCGTCTCGACGCTGTCACCGCCACCGGCGTCAAATTAAGCGCGACCTGGCAGGAATCGTTTTCATGACCTTGATCTCATCGGTTTCCGACAATTTTTCCGTAGCCACTCGCGAGCAATTCGCTTACACCTTCAACCTGTAATGAGTGATCGTGTTGTGCCGAAGTTGGCCAAGTGGCCCTTTTTTCTGGGCGACGCCATTCTATTGGGTTTCGCTGGTCTCATGGTTTATCAGAGCGGCTGGCCTCTTGGTCTTTGGCAACTTGCCATCGTGCTCGGCGCGATCGTCGTCGGCGCGTGGTTAAGCATCATTCCTTTCCTTCGCGAGTACCAGGCCGCCGTGAAACTGTCGGAAGCGGACCAACTCGCCAACACGGTTGAGCAAATGAAGAACCTTGATTTGATCAACAAGCAAATTTCGATGGCAACGGGCCAATGGCAAACCGTGCAGGATCACTCGGCGCGCACCGTCGGCGCCGCCAAAGAGATCGCCGATCGCATGAAAGCCGAGACTCAAGAATTTCTGGCTTTCTTTGAAAAAGCGAATCAAACCGAGAAAGCTCACCTTCGCTTGGAAGTCGAGAAGCTGCGTCGTGGAGAAGGGGAGTGGTTACAGGTGGTGGTCCGCATCCTGGATCATATTTATGCCCTCAACCAAGCCGCTTCGCGATCCGGACAGTTAGGGCTGATCTCGCAATTGCATCAATTTCAACTTGCTTGCCGTGATGTAGCGCGCCGCGTGGGATTGGCCGCTTTCACAGCCGCTCCAGGAGATGCATTCGAATCGAGAACGCATCAACTGACTGACGCCCAGGCGGCGCTGCCACCCGATGCTCAAATCAAAGAAACATTGGCTACCGGGTTCACATTTCAAGGGCAGCTGATTCGCAAAGCAATCGTTGCTTTGCGGCCCGAACCTCAATCAGAACTGCCCTTGCAAGCACCAACTCAGCCCGAGTCGCCTGATGAGACGAACCTTGCCCAGGAAAGCGTCAGCGGGGTTGAGCGCACGGATTCAGAGCAAGTCGGCGCGTCGTAACCGGCCTTCTTGCAGGGCTGTGCTGCTGCGCTCATCGAGCAGCCCCGGTTCCACTCTGCCGGCGTTGCCAGAAAATTCGGAATTCTTCACGGGTCACAGCCCCATCCCCATTTGCGTCAGCGGCGCAATGAGATCAGGTTCTCCAATTTCCCATTCCTTGGGAAATTGGCGAGCGAGCGGCGCGTCGGCGGGATTGCCTTCCAAGCGTTCGCCGTTTAGCCAAGTGATCAAATCCGTTTTGTCCTGCGCGGGCAACGTCCGGTCGTTTGCCCACGGGGTTGGACCAGGGTGCACCGGAGCGGCGAACCACGGCGGCATGACGCCTTTGTTTGCTTGCTTGCGAATCATGCCCGCGTGACTGATCACGTCGGAATAAGTCAGCAATGAAAATGGCGCAACGCCGCCGGGTCGATGGCATTCCGCACAATGCTGCTGCAGGATGCGCGAAACGCGGGCGTGGTAAGTGATTCGGGCCGCAGCCGCGTTGCGCGGGGCTTCGAGCACACAGCCCGGCGCGGTAGTGGCGGGAACCTGCGGCGGTTGATGAGCCAGCATGGCGTCAAGGGCATCGCGAAGATACCGCGACTGCGGCGCAGGGCGCGAGTAACCCAAGCCATATTGATCATCCACCGCGCCGCGATAAATTAGCGGGCGGGCCGCAGCCAAAGCTACTCTGTGCTCCCATGACTTCTCATAAACTCCGCAGCCGCGACTGGCTGGATCGCACCGATCGCTGGGGCCTGGCGCATCGCAGCAGTCTTCGCGCACAAGGCTTCAGCACTCACGTCTTTCAAGAGCGGCCCGTCATCGGCATTTGCAATTCCTGGAGCGAGCTGAACCATTGCAGCATTCACCTCAAACAATTGGCCGATGCAGTTACCGTGAATGGCCAGACCATCGCCGAGAATGTCGCGCACGCCGATTGCTACAATCCGGAAGTCATTCATTCATTGAACAATCCGCTAATGAAGGACTGTGGCACAGCGATCCTTTGGGGTAATCTTGCGCCGAGAGGCGCTGTCATTAAGCAATCGGCCGCGTCGCCCCATCTCCTCTGTCACCGCGGGCGAGCCGTCGTTTTCGATGGCTACGATGATTTGCTCAAACGCGTCAATGACCCGAATCTCAATGTGGACGCCAACAGCGTGCTCGTGCTTAAAGGGGCAGGACCGAAAGGCGGACCGGGCATGCCCGAATGGGGCGATGTGCCCATTCCGGAAAAACTGCTGAAGGCGGGCGTCAAGGACATCGTCCGCGTGAGCGATGCTCGGATGAGCGGGACGAGCTTCGGCACGGTCGCCCTGCACATCGCACCCGAAGCGGCTGTGGGCGGACCACTGGCGATTGTCGAGAACGGCGATCAAATCGAACTCGATGTGCCCAATCGCCGATTGGAACTCCTC
The DNA here is from genome assembly GCA_016871515.1 of Verrucomicrobiota bacterium. GTDB lineage: Bacteria > Verrucomicrobiota > Verrucomicrobiia > Limisphaerales > SIBE01 > SIBE01. The sequence goes on along the minus strand of VHDE01000048.1, from coordinate 10,659 downwards.
CTGCCCGAAGCTGACTTGAAGCGCCGTTTAACGGCATGGCGCCCGCCACTTCCTCATTACCAGCGCGGCTACGGCAAAATGTATCTCAATCACATCCTCCAGGCCGATGAAGGCTGCGACTTCGATTTTCTGCGCGCTGTCAGCAAATGAACGTTCCCGTTGAACAAAGTCCTTTTCACTGATCGACCGGCCGGCATTCCGCGAACGAGGGCTGCGCAGCTAAGACGCCTTGATAATCCGCCGTCCGAAGGTAAAGTCTGAGGGACATGATTCAATCCAGCGGCATCAAGAGATGCCCTGGATCAGCGACCGTTTGTGCCATTCGAGTTGCACCTGGACAACGGCCGTGTTGTGCCGGTCAAACAGCACGACTCTCTCCTTTTCAATGAGTCCCGGACGATGGTGCTTATTGTTGAACAGGACAGCTTCCACCACATCCCTCTGATCCACGTAACCGACCTGGTTGTCCTGGGCCGGCCCAGCGGCGAACAGCTTGCGGGTTGAACGATTGTCGCGCCTTGCGGCACGGCGCCATAGAAACGTCCCAGCCTAGCCTATTTGTCGCTGCAGTTTAACTCACATGATTCACGTGTTTCGCGTATTAAGTGGTTTGAGCGCCGCTTTCAAGTTTCAATCCAGCGACATCAAGTATGCATGCAGCGCAGGATGTCGAGATGATTTCCTGTCGTTCGCCCTCCTTTCGTTTTAAAAACTCCTGGCTTCCGCGCGAGCCGCGGTTGAGGCATTGTTCAGCCATGGCTTTTCGCATTCATGATTCGGTGGTGCGCGGTGAGATTGATAATCGCACCAAAGGAGTTGTTCGGGGACAAATCTGGGTGCATGGACGGGCTGAACCGGTCGTGCTGGAATTGCAAGGCAACGCACGCCCGGATCTGGCCGGATGTTTGTTGAAATTTGAGAACTCGCGCCCGAGCGTGGCGCATCCGCACCTCGATGCCTTGCACGCCCGGCAGATTGGCAGCATCGGCGACTTGACCGCGTCGCGAAAGGTGCGCGTCTTTGAAATTCCAGTCGATGAAGCGCTGGCGATGATTCGCCGCCAGGAAAAACCTCCCGAACACATGGCCAACAGTCTTTATTTAGAATGGTTCAGCGAGGCAAATGGGCGTGTCGTCATTGAAAGCGCCGATTACCGGCTTGAGCTATCAACGCCAGCCTGGCAGCTCACGCCGGAAGAAGACGAGCAACGGGCGAAGGACGCAGCCGCAGGGTTCGAGGGGTTTATGGGCAAACTCACCGAGGCAGTGGAAGCGTCGCGCTTCAAAGCTCCTGAAGATCGTCCGATGGATGAGTTCGAATGGGAAAAAGCCTTTCGCGAAAGTGATGCCCTGACCGACAAGGCGATGGAGTTGTTCGAGAAGTATCGCGATCATCCCGATCGCGAAGAGATTATCGCCAAGGAGATGGGCTGGGACAACGCGAGCAACGACGGCGCGACCGAAAATGAAACGGAGCCGCCCTGGGACGTGGATGAAATTAACCGCATCTGCCATGAAGCGATTGATAATCCTCCAGAACCGAACCCGCTCACCGAAGGAGTGGACTGGGTTCGCCAAGCGGACGGCAGCATTTCCCATCCGCTCGTCGTGAGAATTATCGAATCCGGATCAGCCTTATGGAAGTGGTGCGACGAACACAACCTCCTCAGCGACCAGGAAGACACGGATCTCGATCAGATGATTTTCTTTTTCCAATCGTGCGGAGCCAAATGTGCCGGGGCGCTTGGCGGACTGGCCGATCATGAACCGGAAGCCGGATTCATTGTCGCTCGCCTGAAACGGGCGCTTGACCTTCTGCACAAAAGCCTCGAAGCGTCAGATCGCGTCAAGAGCCGAAACAGCTTGCCGCCCGATAAATTGAATCCGTTTCGCGAGGAACTCTTTGCCGTCCGTGAGGAAATCTTAGCGCTGATGAAGCGGTTCCGAGACACTGGCCCCGAACGGTAAAGCGACGGTTCGTATGGTTCCATCGCATTACGGATTTCAGTAAATTTCGGTATTCAAATCCAGATGGCTGCTGTCCGCGGAATTCGCCGATTAAATGTTCCGGTGACGCAAATCCTGCACGTCGCGCAGAGCCTTTATGATGATCACGCCCCAGCAAAGCGGCTCGGCTTTCGCACGGCATGGATACAGCGCGAGAGCCGCCTGGCCGCCACGGGACTCGCGCCGAGGGTGGCTGAACAACCGGACTTTGCATTTTCAAATCTTGCGAGGATGCCGGACGCACTCGTTTGCTAAAATCGAGACTTACGAGGTTGGTACATTCCGCCTTTAGATTGAACAAAGCAGTTTTAAGGTAGGGGCGAACCTGCCGCCTGCGGAGTGTGCGTTGGGAACATTTTAAGTTTGAAAAAAATTTCGAGAAAACTATTGGCTTAGCCGGTTGAAGCGGGCGAAATTAAGCATCAAATGGAAACACCAACTGTCCCAGAAGATCATCAAGAGAAAACAAGCGCTTCTGAAGTTGTGAGTGCCGAACCGAATTTTGACCGTCAGCTCACGCCGATCACCGAGTTTGTGGCCCGCCCCGATTTCCCCGGAAGCCTGCAGGGTGAGTTTGTTGATATTGGCGGATATACCGGAATCGTTATCGAGATTACAAGCAAGTCGATTCGAGTGAAGTCCCCGGAAGAAACGACGCGAAGCTTCAACATTCACGTGCTGCGAAAACTTTACGGACCGCCACAGCACCCAGAACCAATCAGCATGCCCCGCGCAGTCGAACCGCCTGCGCCGCTGGAAAAGAAGGACGACGCGCAGGAGCCAATGCCAATGCCCGATCGAGACATTCGCGAACTGATTGCCGAACCGAATTTTGACCGATCGCCGAAGCCAATCACTGACTTTGCCAGCCGCCTCGATTTTCCTGCGTGCGCTTACGGTGAATTTGTCGAAGTCGCCCGATATACCGGCGTCGTCGTCCAGGTCGCGAACGAATCAGTGAAGGTGCAGTCCCCGCAAGGCATTGTTCGCAGCTACGGCGTCAGCACGTTGCGGAAGCTTTTTGGGCGGCGCTAGCCATTAATCGCCGCGGACGCAATTGCATCCGCTAGTAAACGGATTACGGAGTGGCCACCGCAGGAATTGCCGGTTGTAACGTGGTTATTGGGTTATTAGGGGTTATTAGGCTGAGCATCTTGACAGCAATTTGAGCTGGCATCATGATGCTTGCGATGAGAACGACCGTTACGTTGGAAAAGGATGTCGAACGGATGTTGCGCGATGCGATGCACCGAACACGGAAGGGGTTTAAGGAAACGCTAAACGACGCTATTCGAAGAGGATTGGCTTCATCAGCCAAAAGATCGCGATCCAAGCCATTTCAGATCAAGGCGCGCGTTTTAGGACTGAAGGCTGGAATCGACCCGACCAGGTTCAACAAACTAGCGGACAAATTAGAAGTTGCAGAATTTCGGAGTGAGCTGCCTCCGCGGCCATGATCATTCCGGACATTAATCTCTTGCTCTACTCATACGATGCCGGCTCGCCATTCCATCGCGCGGCGGCAAGGTGGTGGAGCGATTCTGTTTCAGGGACTGAACAGGTTGGATTGGCTCATTGCGCAATTTTCGGTTTTGTTCGCATTGGCACGAATCCTCGGGTATTCGATCAACCGATGACTATAGCTGAGGCGGTAGGACATGTCCGTTCATGGATTGATTGCCCGGCTGTTCAGCTCTTGGATCCGGGCCCTAGTCATGTCCGTGAGGTTCTTCAGTTGCTTGAGCATATAGGGACGACTGGGAACTTGGTGACCGATGCTCAATTAGCCGCCATGGCAATCGAATATAGGGCAGTGTTGCACACAGCAGATTCGGACTTTCTTCGTTTTCCCGGGTTAGCTTGGCTCAATCCCCTCACCGGAATTGGCAGCAGCCATACTAAAGGACCTCAAAAGCGGCGAAGCAACTGAGTCCATGATCAACGTGGCTCAATGCGCGGATTGCCTGAAATCGCAGAATCGAGGCAAGCATTCACGATTCGCTGTGTTTTGAGGGCCACCTCCGGCCAGGACGAATTCAACGAGCCTGTTTGAATTTGGCTGGCAAAGTTGCGGAAGAGATTGGTTTCTTGAGCAGCCGCGTCGCTGTTGCTGTGTTCGGGAACGACAATTCGCTGACGCCCCTCCACCATATTGAAGTCGCATCCGCGAACGACGTACTCAGAACAAACGATGTCGAAAGCAATTTCGTTTCCGGAGAAGGGCAACACGAAGTCTGGGATTTTCAGATAGCCTTTTGTCCCGCTGATGGTGGCCCATTGCTGGTGCGCGTTTAGAAACGAACAATAAAAACCCGCCGAGACCCCGCCTTCGAATTCTAGTTCACCTGAGAATTCCGCAGGCACAGGAGCAGGGCTGTCCTGGCGCGCAAGCTGAGCAAGGAGCCGCCCAGACACGCGTCGAGGCATTTGCCAATTCATTATCCAAAGCGCCAAGCAAACGCAGTACCAGCCAAGATCGCCCAAGCAACCCAGTGGTTCAAGTTCGCTGTGGGCTCGGATGTTGTTGAACTCGTCGGGCGCGCGAAAACTAAAGGCCGAAGTGATTCGCTTGATATCGCCTACGCTCACGCGGTCCGTCAGCACTTCTCGAATCCGGTCCAACCTGCGGCTGTGCACGAACATAACCCCGTCCATGAACTGCACATTGTGCCGGCGGCAGGCTTCCACCATTTCCTCAACGTCTGCGACGCTTCCGCCGCACGGTTTCTCGCACACGATGTGTTTGCCCGCTGCCGCCGCGCGGAGCACCCACGTCTTCCGCAAACCCGTGGGCAATGGAATATAAATCGCATCGACATTCTTGTGCCCAACCAAAGCCTCGTAATTGCCGAGCGGTTCCGGTTGAACTTCGAACGGCGCTTCGCTTTGGCAATCCTTGATAAACCGTCTGCTGCGTTCCAGATCGCGGCTTGCCACGGCGGTGACCAAGCCATTGCCACTGTTGCGAATGGCCTGCCAATTCTTGCGCGCGATCTCCGCCGCGCCGAGGATGCCCCAACGGAGTTTGGTGTTGTTCATATCCGGTCTCGTTTGCGGTTGTAGGACAGCGCGTCCCGCCTGTCTATAGCATTTCTCGAAACAGATTTCCGATAGGTAGGGCAAACCTGCTGGTTCGCCGGAAACGCGGCAGCGCTTCCCTACCTATCCGGAAATCTGTTTCGAGAACGCTATAAACGTCGGAGTGCACCTGGACAGGCGGGACGCGCTGTCCTACCGAGGTCATGGCGCGAACCTCCAACTCGCTTGAGTCTCGCGCGTCAAAGGAAGGTTCAACATTCCAGCGCGAATGAATTCAATCGGAATAGCACCGTACGTGAGCACAGTATCGTTGAACTGTTTCTCAGGCATTCTTCCGGCGCCGACGATTTCTTTATGCAAGGCCCGCAGTTGCAATCCGCCGATCATGTAACTGCACTGATAAAGCGGCGAGTAACTGCCGCCGATGAATCGTCTGACTTCGCTCGTGGCGCCAAAACGTTCGTGTCCGACGCCGTCCACGAGAAAATCGATCATTTCTGCCGGAGTCATCTGCCCGAGGTGGAATTTCAGGCTGACGATAATGCGTGCGCTGCGGTGCATTCTCCAAAATAACATGCCGATGCGGTCCTCTGCCGATTGCCCGTATGCGAGGTCCCACAATTTCATTTCCCAATAGAGCGGCCAGCCCTCGACCAGAAAAGGCGTGGAAAAAAGCGTGCGATGAGTTTGATGGCGGTCGGCCATGAACAGTTGGAGATGATGGCCGGGAATCAGTTCGTGCGCTGTGACGATTCTAGTGAAATGCCGGTTGTTCCCGCGCATGGCCATTAACTTGTCGTCATGCTTCATTTCCTCCTTCGCATAAGCCACCATCACGTTCTGACCGCCGTAAGCCGCAAACGGCAATGTTTTCTGGCCTTCCGGCGAAATCATCGTGACACGCCAAGTTTCCTCGCAGAGTGCTGGAATGGTCAGAAGATCGCGGCTCTTCACGAATTGAATGGCGTCGCGCGCCATTTCGGCGACGAAATCATCCTGCTGGCCCGGCGGAACGAATTGGCTCTTCACCTTGGCCAATGCAGCTTTCCATTCCAGGCCCATCTCCTGGGCGGCCTCGCGCATTCTTGCCTCACACCAAGCGAATTCTTTTTCTCCAATCGCGATGACTTCCTCGGCAGAATAAGGAATCATTTCCGCCGCAAGATCGCTGGCGAGGGCTTCTGCGCCGATCGGATCGCCGATCAATGGATCCTCGTCTTTGCCTTTGAGACCGGCGATCTCTTCCCGGAGAAATTTGGCGTAATCGTCCAGCGCACTGGCTGCTTCGTCGTGCGGTTTTCTGACCCACCAGGAAAAATCAGGCTGATATCCATCGTAAAAGGCAAACCAAGTCTTGAGCGTGCCGCGCAAGTCACCAACCGCCGACGCCGCGCGCCTAGCCAAAGTTGGTGAGGCCTTGAGCGGTTCAATTGATTCTTTCTTCTTTTCAGAATCGGTTTCTTTGGCTGCATCGGTGGTTGTAGATGTCTTATCGTTTTTCGGTTTTTCTTTCCCTTTCTCGAGGCGCTGGCGGAGCTTCTTGATTTGGTCAGGCAGAGCGGCAATTTTGGCAGCGCTCGCTTGCGCATCGACCGGTCGCATGCGCCAACGTTCGCGTTCGAAATGCTGCAATGCCTCGCGGAATGGCAGCAGTTCTTCCATTTGCGACAGCCAGCGGCGTTCGAGCGAGAGACGCGCGAGTTCCACAGCAAGTTTGTTGCGCAAGAGCAAGTAATCGAGGCGGCCTTGCTGGCCGAGACTTTCAAAGTCCGAATTAGCAAGCCGCTCCTGCCACTGTTTGTAAAGTTGCTCAATGCGATCGGATCGCGTTGCGGACCACGGAAGATTGTAAAACTGCGACACGCTCATCCAATCGCTTCGGTAAAGTCTAACCAAGTCAGCCAAGCTATTTCGGGCGTCGGCCTTGACGTCGCTTGATTGAGCGCAAAGGTTCGGCGCGACATCAGAACAAACGAGCAATGCGATACAGGCAGTGAGTTGGGACGTCTTCATGTCGAGGCACGGAGGCTGTCGCACTTTCGGCCGTCCGTCAACCACACCATGACTGGCAAAGCCGGATTCCACCTCTAATGCCTTTCGGTAATTCAAAGTCCCTCCGGGACAAATGCCCGGCAAATAACGAAAGGCATTACGATGTTCGCGCTTGATTACGGAATATTCTTGGCCTCAGATTATGCTGAAATAGAGTATTTCCCTATTCATAATGAACTCAATCAGACATCAATCAGTCCGTTGGCTGGCCGTGATTCTTGCCTCAGGCACAGCAGTCATCGCAGCCGAGCGCAAAACAGACAAGCCCGCCAGCACCATACCGAGCACCACGGCATTGTTTGGCGACAAAGTCATCGCCAAAGGCAAAGGTGTTGAAGTCAAACAAAGTCAGGTCGATGAGATGTTCATTACATTCAAGGCCAACCGCGCGGCGGTAGGTCAAAAGGTTTCAGAAACACTTCGTCCCAGGATTGAGGCGGACATTCTGGAAAAGCTGATCGCAACGCAGCTCTTCCTCAAAATGGCAACCGAAACCGATAAAGCAAAAGGCAAGGAAATCGCCGACCTCTTCATCGCCGAGCAAATCAAACAAATGCCTTCCGAAGACTCGTTTAACCGGCAATTGATCTCGCTCGGCATGACCCCGCAGCAATTTCGCGCGCAGATTCTCGAACAGTCCACCGTCAAAGCTGTCATCGACCGGGAACTCAAACCCAAGATCGTTGTGACTGACGCCCAGGTCAAAGAGTTTTACGACAACAATCAAGACCGGTTCCAGGAACCGGAACTGGTCAAGGTGCGTCACATTTTGATTTCCATGCTGGACCCGAACACGGGCAAAGAATTGCCACCGGAGAAAAAGACGGAGAAACAACGTTTGGCGCAAAAGGTTTTGACTCGCGCCAAGGGCGGGGATGACTTCGTCTGGCTCGCCAAGGAATATTCGGATGACGCGGCGGCGAAGAATAAAGGCGGCGAATATGTCATCGCTCGCGGGCAGGAGACAGCGCTGCCCGAATTTGAAGGCGCGGCTTTTTCGTTGGGCACAAATCAGGTCAGTGATCTCGTAACGACAAGGTTTGGTTATCACGTTTTGAAGGTCATCGATAAGGCGCCGGCCCGGAAAATTGAATTCGCAAAAGTCGAAGGAAGAATTAAAGAAACTTTGTTACAGGAGGAAGTTCAGAAACAACTGCCAGACTACGTCGCGAAGCTGAAGAAAGAAGCAGGAGTGGAGATTCGGACCGCGTCCGAGAAACCATAAGACAGCAATTCGCCATTGTCTTCTGCGATAGAGCAGAGTGAAACTCTGCATTACGTCGGCCGGCGCTTTGTTTCATTTGTTTCATGGCTGGCTGGATTAATTTGTTCCCAAAGCCAGAAAAACTGCCTAGCATCCGGCCCCTGACACTATGGCAAAACAACAAACCTACCGATTCTGCTTTGGCCCCTGGAATATCAGTGAAGGTTCCGATCCCTACGGCCCGACGACGCGCCCGCCGCAAACTTTTGATTGGAAGCTGGCCAAACTTAAGGAACTCGGTTTCGACGCCATGATGTTTCATGATGACGATGCTGTTCCCGATATCGACAACAAGTCGGAGCAGCAAATCCGCAAGGAAGCTAAGGAATTAAAGAAAAGACTCGATGGCGAGGGCATTGCCGCGGAGATGGTCGCGCCCAGGCTCTGGTTTAGTCCGATGACGATCGACGGCGCTTACACGAGCAATGACAAAAAATGCCGCCAATACGCCATCGACCGGTCGCTGCGCTCCATCGACATTGGCAAGATTCTCGGAACAGATTTGCTCGTGCTGTGGCTGGCTCGTGAAGGCACATATTTGCGCGAGTCCAAAAGTGCCAAGCGAAGTCTCGAATTAATGGTGGAAGCGTTCGACAAGATGCTGGCGCACGACAAAAAAGTCCGGCTCGCCATCGAGCCGAAACCGAACGAACCGATGGACCATGCCTACATCCCAACGATTGGACATGCCTTGGCTGTCGCACCCTTGACGCGCGATCCCAAGCGGGTGGGCGCGCTCATTGAGACGGCGCACTGCGTCCTGGCCGGCCTCGACCCCGCCGATGAAATCGATTTCGCGATGACTTTCGGAAAGCTGTGGTCGCTTCATTTGAACGATCAGAACGGCCTCAAGTTCGACCAGGACAAACCTTTTGGCAGCACGAATCTTCGCAGCGCTTTCGATCAAGTGCGCGTCTTGGAGCGGAACAAATACGGGAGCCGCGGCGAGTATGTCTGCTTCGACGTGCACCCATTTCGAACCACAAAAGTGGAACATTGGCTCGCTCACTTGGATAACAGTCGCCGCACTTTTCTCAAGCTGGTCGAGAAAGCGCGCAGTTTCAATGATAGCAAAGCGGAGGACTTAATCGCAGAACGCAATTACCAAGCTCTCGACCAAATGGTGATCGAACACCTGCTTGGCTAATTCGGGGCGCAGCACCGCAGCGTTTACGCGTTTACGCTGCAGAACGTGGGATTGCCGGCAGGTTCCAGACACTTTTCGGGACCGTTCGCCTTTGCGGACGTTTCTGCAGCGTAAACGCTGCGCTCCTGCGCTTGGCTGAAGATCGGTGCATCGGTGCAATCTGGCCGCTTCTCACGAAACTTTTACAACCGTTTTACGCAGCACTGACAACCCTCCGTTGCGCTGTTTCTATACTCTTTCTCGAAACAGATTTCCCATGAAACGTGACGCTGGACGGCTTGAGGTAAGATGATGAGAATAGATTACCTCGAATGAGAAAAGTGGCTCTGGTTTTCGCGCTGGCTGTCTTTGGCCCAAGCCTGATTCTGGCCTGGCTGGCTGTTCGCTCGTTGAGCGATCAGCAAATCGTCTTCGAACGGCAACAAACGCAGCTGTAACAAGGCGTCTGCCTCAGCGTCGTAAAGGATATCCTCGAATACGTAAGCCAGCATGAACGCGACTTTGCCCGCCGGGTTGAAACGCTGTTGGCCGGCGGCGACGCTGTGGAAGCGGCGACCCATTTTGATGATCGCATTGTTCAGGCGTGGCCGCTGGCGGAAGTTGGTTTCGTTGTCTCCCTGGACGGCAATATTCTCGCGCGGTCACTGTTTGTGCGAAATCGAGATGAAACTCGCCGCTTTCGGATGGAGAACGACATGTTCCTGAGCAATCACGAAACTGTCAGCGTCTATTGGCCCGCAGATGCAAAAGCAGAGAACAAAGCTGCGATGGACAAACAGCCCGAGAAAACGCGCAAGGTCATCCCTCAGAAGGATGGCCCGACGGATTCGAAACAAGGTTCCCGCCTCGAACCAGCCGAAGCAGAGTTTCGTCAATTGATCGGGGACGCGAACCGAGGGATCGTCGCGCGGTTTTTTCAAGATCGCCTCAAGCTCCTAATGTGGTACCGGCCGCCGAGCAATTCGAAGCTGATTTTCGGAGCGCAACTTCGCCTTTCCGTCTTGGAAGGAGGATTGCAGCTCCTCGGGTGTGTGGTTTGTCAACGGGAGACCTTGATTTTTTCCTCTGAAGAGTTTTCGAGGAAGAGAAAGGCCGCCAAAGTTGGTGGCGCTCCCTCCTTCCGGTTTTCTCGTTTTCTTGGTCACTGACTT
>VHDE01000047.1 GCA_016871515.1 Verrucomicrobiota bacterium | reverse complement strand
CAGCCGAAAGGGAAAAAGATCGCAAATGATACGTCCAGTCATTTGTGATACACTACACCAGGCTGCTAGGTGATCTGCCTTGCACTGGCAGACCTTACAAACTTTTGTTCCGTATGTGCGCAAGTGAGACTGATTTGGGAGTGGATGAATGATGCCCGCCAGCTAGCCAGATTCCACCGCGCGTTGTTTCGCACAATATATGTTATATTTACTTATGTGCAGCGCGCTGAAATTGTTCGACATAACGTTCCGCTGTTCGCTCCCAAGAAAAATCAGCGGTCATCCCATTCGTCCTCAAATGCGCGAAGAGCTCCCGGTTGCCATACAACGCTAAGCCTTTCCGTATGGCTTTAGCCAAGGCCCGTGACGAGTAATCGTAAAATTTGATGCCGTTCGCCAAGTCGACATCTTCGGTCAGGTCGATGATCGAGTCGTCGAGCCCGCCAGTTGCTCGCACAATCGGGATTGTGCCATAGCGCAGACTGTACATCTGATTAAGCCCACACGGTTCGAACCTCGATGGCATCAAGTAGAAATCGCAACCGGCCTCGAGCCGATGCGACAAGGCATGGTCGTAGCCGATTCTAACGCCGACCTTGGATGGATGACGCGCAGCGAGCTTCTGGAACGCGCGCTCATATTGAGCATCGCCGCTTCCGAGCAGAACGAATTGCATATCCCCGGCAAGCATTTCTTCCAAGGCGCTGAGCTGAATGTCGATTCCTTTTTGATCGACCAAACGTGTGACTGTGCCAAAGAGCGGCGCCTGTTCGGACTCGGGCAGGCCATATTGCCGTTGCAAGTCGCGCTTTGCTTGGGCTTTTCCGTCTAAGGAATCCACGCTGTACGGATGCGGAAGAAATGGATTGCCCGCGGTTTTCCATTCGTCGTAGTCGACGCCATTAAGAATACCGACCAAGACATTTTGGCGTTCGCGCAAAACGCCGTCCAACCCATGTCCAAAGGCTTGCGTGGCAATCTCGCGAGCGTAACGAGGGCTGACGGTGGTGATCAAATCGGCATAGACAATCGCTGCCTTCAAGCAATTCATCCCGCCGTAAAATTCAACACCGCGATGGTTGAAATAATCCCACGGCAGATTTGTTAGGCCGAACTTGAATGCAGGAAAGTTTCCTTGATAAGCCTGATTATGAATTGTGAAGCAGGTTTTGGGCGCAGTCCCCCACCCTTCACGCGTTCGCCGATGATGAACTAAAAGCGACGCCAGTCCCGCCTGCCAGTCATGGGCATGCATGATCTCGGGTTTCCAATCAAGATGTTGAGCCAGATGTGCTGCGCATTTGGAAAAGAAAACGAAACGCTCGGCGTTATCGTCGTAATCGATTCCGTCTTGCTGATAGAGCGATGCGCGAAAGAAAAAATCCGGTTGATGAATAAAATAGATCGTGAGGCCTTCCGCGGGTTCAAGCGTCCGGATCTCTGCTGAAATCTCTTGCGAACCCAACATCAATTTCAGCGACGAACCGCTCGACCGAAGCGTCGGAAATTTCTCTGGGATTTTGGCATAAAACGGCGTGACAACGCCAACGCGGTGTCCGGCTAAAGCGAGGTACTTTGCTAGCGCACCGGCCATATCTGCCAGCCCGCCAGTTTTGGAGTAAGGATGCACTTCGCTGCTGGCGATCAGGATTCTCATCGTCCCAGTGACTTACCCAGCAGGAATGCGATCCACTTTCAAATAAGGTTGCAGCGCCGTCGGAATCGCGATGGATCCGTCCGGCTGCTGAAAAGTCTCGATCAAGGCGACGAACAGGCGCGCGAGCGCGGTTCCACTTCCGTTGAGAATATGAGGGAATCGATTCTCGCCCGCCTCAGTCTTGTAGCGAAGATTCATCCGTCGGGCCTGAAAGTCCTCGCAATTCGAGCAGCTTGAGACTTCCAGATACTGTCCCTGTCCGGGCGCCCAGACCTCGATGTCGTATGTCTTAGCGCTCGTGAAACCCATATCGCCAGTGCAAAGTTGAAGGACGCGATAATGCAAGCCCATCCTTTGCAGAACAGTTTCGGCGTGGCCGACCATCGACTCCAACTCGTCATAACCGGTTTCCGGTTGGACAATCTTAATTAGCTCGACCTTGTCGAATTGATGGACGCGAATCATGCCGCGCGTGCCAACGCCGGCAGCGCCAGCTTCCGCTCGAAAACATGGGCTGTAGGCACAATAGTAAATCGGCAGTTGGTTTTCCTTGAGGATTTCCTCGCGATGAATATTTGCGACCGGGGTTTCGGCAGTTGGAACCAAGTAAAGCTTGCCGAGTGTCGAAGTGTCCTCACCTTCTTGGACCGCGTATGCTTGATCGACCGACTTCGGGAATTGTCCGGCGCCGACCATGCATTCGCTTTTGACAATGAACGGAGGGGAAACTTCGACATAACGATGCGTGCCCGTGTGGAGGTCGAGCAAGAAATGGATCAGAGCGCGTTCGAGTCGGGCGCCCCAATTTGTATACAATAAAAATCCGCTTCCCGAGAGTTTGGTTCCTCGCGCGAAATCGATCATTCCCAGCTTCTCGCATAATTCGATGTGCGACTTTGGGGTGAAAGCAAAACTCGGCTGCTCGCTCCAGTGCCGAACGATGGGGTTATCGGCTGCGCTGTTTCCTACTGCGACGCTCGAGTGTGGAATGTTGGGCAAGCGCAACATGACATGATCGCGGGCTCGCTCGACATCTTGGACCGTGCGGTCAAGTTCCGTGATCTTATCGCCGATTTGGCGCGTCTCGGTCTTCTTCGCTTCGGCTTCGGCGACTTTCTTCTGTCCCATTAACGCGCCAATTTCCTTGCTGACCCGGTTCCGTTGAGCTTTGAGGCTTTCGACCTCGCTCAGGAGACTGCGACGCTTTTCATCGAGCGAAAGCACTTCATCAATCTTCGTTTCGTCCCCTGCCCCACGCGTGGCGAGTCGTTGCCGGACCAAATCCGGTTTATCGCGTATCATTTTGACATCCAGCATCGCGGCATTATAGGTGCGAGCTTCGATGGGGCAAGGAGGAAGGCTCGAAACGCTTACTGACGGGCGCATCTCGGCACCGCCCGGTTTTGTGGCAGGGATGGCGCGCTGCCCGTCCACCGTGCGAGCTGGTTCGAGCGCGGCACAGTGGCACGCAATTGCGTATTCAGCGGGGCTGGTGCAAGCCATTGCTCCGCCCGCTTGCAACGCGGGCGGCGGACGGCGCAGCGCGCCATCCCTGCCATCGGAAGCAGTGCCGAGATGCGCCCCTTACTAACCGACCAGGAGATCGTCCAATTCTTCTTGGAGAATAAGGCGGGGTTCGATCCCGTTCCGTTGGCATGCGCGCAGGTTCCGTTCTGGTCCGAGCCGGTAGAAGTCTTGCAATAGTTCAATGTCCGCGGCGAAAAGCTTGCGTTGAAATTCGGAAATGTTGTCGCCGCTGGGGAGGTGCTGTTTCAAAAACTCCGTCAATTGGAGAGACCTGCCCGAGAGCAGCGCTTCGAGGCTTGCGAATAATACGCCGCTGTCCAAGCGATGCGGGACATTCGCAAACTCGAACTGGAACGTTCTGGGCGGTTTCTCGATCAGTAAGTGACGCGGCAAATCGCAGGGTGAAATCGGCTGGTATAGTGCCGACCAGATCAAGCGCAGCAACGCTCTGTAACCGGCGTTCGCGGGCCCCTTGAAAGCTCCATATAAATTGGCGTCGACCGATGTTTCGCGGGTGATAATGAGTTCAAGTCGCGTGGTTGCGTAACGAACTCCGACGAAGGAGTACGCCATGGGATACGTATTGACGGCATTGAACTTCGGGCGATGAGCGCGCAAAAGCTGATTCTCGCGCAATCTGGCCAGTTGCGGTGAACCGCATTCCTCCCAAGCGATCCGTTCGACTGCATGGATCAGCCGAATGACATTTCTTGGCGCTATCTCTGGGTGGGCTGTTCGATAACTGCCTAACCGGCGCCGGAGATTCTTCGATTGCCCGACATAAATGATTCGGTTCTGGGCATCCATCATGAGATAAACGCCAGGCTTAGCCGGAAGCAACCGGAAGAATTCCGGCCCGATGCGGTCAACCAGAGGCCGCGGTGGATCAAAGAGCCTGAGTTGTCGTTCCGGCACGACGAAGAGTTAAGCACAAATGCAATCACCCAACCAGAAATGAACTGGACCGCAGTTCACGCTGCAGAGCGTCCGCACGTTCGGGCCTTTCCCAGGCTTGGAAGCTGTCCGGCGATTTCGAACGTTTCCGCAGCGTAAACGCTGCGCTCCTGTCACGCTCTGCCCAGTATTGCCGGGAGCGCCTTGGTTCTCGCGAAATCGATGTCTTCAGGGAAATCAATTTCCGTCCACGGAATTCCCGTTACATCTTCGTAGTCAAAACGGCCGGCCAGCACCAATGAACGAAGAACCTCATCATACGATTCATGGCGACGATCGCCGACCGTTCGTTTCCGGGTTTCTTCCACGAGCAATGGGATATCTGCCGAATCAATCTTAAAGAAGCCGATCGACTCGCCGACAAGATCAGCGGCGCCTTTCCACTTTTTTTGAAATTCGATTGGTTTTCCTTTGCGCACCGGCACTAAAACGGGGTCATCGTCGGCCGTGGAATAATTCCGATCAATCAACAGCACCGTGCGATGCCGCGAGTGCACAACCCGCCGCAATATCTCGGTGGCGTAAAGGACATCACCGTCCATCAACAGAACGGGCGTTGGTGCGCTTAATATTTTCGGCAACGAAGCGTTGAAGCTCAGGACGCTGCCTTCCGCAAACTCCTTATTGATGACCTCCTTGATTTTAATTCGATGGCGTTCCTGCAAGCCGGCGAAGGTTTCGCGAATCATTTCCCGTTTGTGGCCAGTCACGATGACGAGCTTATTGATGCCAACCTCCACCAATCTCTGAACGTGCCATTCCAAGAGACTCTTGCCGCCGAATTCGATGAGGATCTTCGGTTTGTCCGCCGAGGTCGGACCGAGTCTCATGGCTCTGCCCGCAGCATAGATAAAGGCGATCATATTAATTCTTCGATTCCAAAACGCTTCCGCTGGCCAAGTCTTTCAACCGGACTTCGTCACTATAGACCAGCAGCCATCCCACGAACGCATAAACCGCTTCCCGCCCGCGTCGCAGAATGGCATACGCGACACCAAACCCTTCGGGAAGGCCGACAGTTCGGCACAAAAAGACGATGCTCGATTCCTGCACGCCAAGCGCTCCTGGAACAAACAAACCGAGAACCTTTGCCACACCCACAAAAGCCTCAACTGCCAACGCTTGGTTCCAGTGAATAGGAACTCCCATCAGAGGAGCAACTACAAAGATTTCAACGGTGTCCAACAGCCATCCGGAGAGATATGTGCCCGTGCTCAGAAAGAATTGCTTTGTCTCGCGCGCGTAAAACTCCCAGATCTGACGGTCAATCCCCTGCCATTTCTCTCGATTGGCTGCGAGTGAACGAATGCGCAGATTCAGTCGTTGCGTTACTTTCGTCGCGATCGAAAAAATGCCGTGTCTTTGAATTGCAAACAGAATTGCCACAGCCAGGCAACCTCCGAGAATAATTACCACGATGCCTATGGCCAGACTTGGACCCTCGCTTGCCAGGCAAACTAAGGCGATGCTTCCCGAAAGAATGAACATTACCTGGCTCAGCGTTTGCGCCGTTCTGCCAATCACCACGCTTGCCGCGGCATTTAACGTTGGAACACTGCGCTTTCTTAACAGATAAACTTTGACAGCTTCTCCGCCGACATAGACCGACGGGATTACATTGTTAATCGCCTCCCCTGCCCATCTGATGCGGAAGAGAGTCCAAAACCCAAGGCCATGCGTTAGCCGCTGTCCAAATGCGAAGTGCCAGCCCAACGTATCAACGACATAAACCACGCCATACGGCAATAGAACAACGGGCGCCAACCAACCTAGTTTCGCGAAAGCGGTTAGAACTTCTTTCGGCCCGGCTCGGTGCAGAAACCAGCCGAATAGGGCTAATCCCAAGCTGAGAAGAGCAATACGAAGCGCTGTCCTCACGGCGTTTCGTCGAAGCTGATCCGGTGGCGGCGAAGAGGTTGTTCCATGTCCGTGTTCATCCGCGAACATCTGCGTCAGGTTAAATTAGTTCAGCCCAGGCTCAGTTTGCCGGCTTTTGGGAATCTGAACGAGAAGCGCCGCGATCCAAAAAAGATGCACGCAGATCGCCGTTACCCAGAGGAACCAACTCAGCTTGTCCAAGAGCGCCAGGAACAAAACCAGAACCGAAAAATCGCGCGATGTTGCTCCATCAACGATCTGCTGCAGCTTCGGGTTCCGAGCCCTATTCGGGAGGAGCATCCCACGCAGAACAACCGTGAACGACAATAACCCTCCGAGAATTGCGCTGGCGCCCAGTAACAACGCTGTCGTGCCTCCATCAATCCTCGCCACTCCGACGGCAATGCCGGCAAAGACCGCCAAGTGAACAATTTGATCGGCGGTTAGGTCGAGCCATTTTCCGGTTTTCGATTCTTTGAAGACCACCCGCGCGATATCTCCGTCCACACAATCGACAATGGCTGAGATTTGAAACAGCGCGCCGCCCAGGATCGCGGCGGCATATTCGCCGATGCTGAAAAAGCAGGCCGCGACCAACCCAATCAACATCGAGAGCACCGTGATCTGATTGGGAGTCACCGGGGTATGGATCAATATTTTCGACAGGATTCGTCCGGCCGGACGATTGAAATGTTTGTCCACGAATCCGTCGCTTTGGCTAATTAACGAATTCCAGAGCCTGCGTTCGGCCAAACGCGCCTTGGCTTCGTTTGTCACAGGCTCGGCGAATTCGTTGGCGCAAACAGATTCCGCTAGGTTCAACGATTGCCTGACGTCGCCGGCAACATTCGAAACCAAACAGATCGAGAGGGATTCTCCTCGTGCATTGACCAAGCGGCCACGCTTTTGGATCACGCTCTTGATGTCGTTTGGATGGACGAGACTTTCACAGAAGGCCACGAGGGTTGGCTCCTTAATGACAGGAATTTGTTTGACGATCTCTGGAACAATTTCCAGGGCCTTCGAGCGCTTCAACGCTGGCAACGGCCCTGAACAATGAATCACAACGGGATCGCATCCAGCCCGGTGCAAGGAGACGACCATCCTGTCCAACAAGGTTAGGGCAGCAATCTTGATCGATCCAATTGAGGATTCGCACAGAATCAGAGCGCGCGTCATTTTGCTTCGGATTTACGCTGACGCTTCTGCTTATAGGACACGCCACCCCGTGGCACCAGCACTTTTCCTCCAAGGGCTCGGAGGGTTCGAGTCAGAACCAAGAAAGGAGATACCGAAAGATAGATACCAGAAGGGCGAGCGAGGCGATCCAAACCACAAAGAATCCCACGGCCAATCCAAGAACGAGCCGCCAGGCCGGCCGGCTCTTAAGGTTCGGGTGGTAAGCAAGTTCGACCAACCGAAGATTTCGCATATTAGCCTTCCAAACCGCATCGAACACGTCACCGACGACCGGCACTGTGCCAACGATCGTTTCAGCCGCAACATTCATCGCCATTTGCGCAATAACGCGCTTGGGAATGCCCAGCCGATACGCCTCCAGAATCATATAGCATGAGAGAGCAGCTGTGATCAGCTCGCCCGCTGCGGGAATCAGCCCGATAATGGGATCAAAGCCAATGCGATACCCGCCAGGCAGAATGATCGATTGATCCAAAAAACGGCTTAGAGAACGGATACGCCGCAATCCGGGAGGATCCGGATAGACCAACCGCGTCGCGCGGACCGCTGGTTCATTCTCGATCATAATCCGAGCTGATTTGGGCAAGGGTTCAATGCGAGCGCTGGCCGGCGCTCTTCCAAATCGGCTAATCCGAATCCTTCTGCCCAAACCAGACTATTGTTTTGGATTACCGCAATCGCGGCGGAGGGAATGCGTTCTTCCGCGATAGCGTTCTGGACAAATTCGCGCACGCTGGCAAAACGCTCGGGCGGCCGAACTTCGGCGCGCGTGCGTGTTGCCACAACCAGGAATGCGGCAGCGAGAACAGGGTAAAGAACAGTTTTCATCGATGCGTTACGCCGCACACACGTCACGTGCTAGGCGCCCGCGGCTTCTATTGCTACCGAGCGCCCGCTGGCATTTCGGCGATTCGGATATTGCGGAACGAGAGGTCGGTCGTGGGATCGTGACCCTGCAGGCTCAATACTCCGGGTTTGGCTCGGTAACCGCGTCGAGCGCTTTCGTCAGGCGTTCGCGTGTCCGTAAAATCGCTGACTTGAATCCCATTAACCCAGACTGCGATATGCGGGCCATGCGCGGCAATGGTTTTTGTAAACCACTCGCCATCACTTGGAATAACGCGGCGAGTTTTTTGGTGGCCATACACGCCGCCGGTCCCAAAATCGACGGGTTTGCTGCGATCCCCGCCTTCCCATTGATTGCGAATTTGGCTTTCGTACCCGCTCCAAAACTGGCCTGGTTCCGACCGGAAGAAGACGCCGCTGTTGAGATGTTTCCCATTGGAAAGAATGTCGAGCTGAAAAACAAAATCGCCGTATGCGCCGACCGATTGCAAATCTCCGTTGCCGTTTTTAACGTTTAGCCACCCTTCGGGCGTAACCGAATAAACCGATTTGCGGTCGGGTATCTCTTTCCAGCCGCTGAGATCTTTGCCGTTGAAGATGCTTTGGAGGCCGAGCGGCTTGAGTTTGACGTTTCGGAATTTTACTTCGCCTTGCCCGTTGTATTGGAGAGCAATCGTGCCGCGAGCGTGCTTTTTGTCGCGCGTGTCGAGCACAACTTTGTCATTGAGCCGCAAGACAAGGCGATCGCCATCCGCGGTGACATCGTAGCTATTCCATCGGCCCGCTGTTTTGGAGTTGATCGTGGTCCGGGCAACTTCATTGATGCTGCCTGTCGGCCACGTCGCATGCTTGTCATAAATATTGACCTCATACGCATTGGTCGCCGTAATGGCGCCAGACGTCGGACAACGCAGGAAAATGCCGCTGTTCGCAATGTCATCGATCCAGAACTCGGCCTTTAGCTGGTAATTCGGGAATTCGGTTGTCGTGCCGAGAAAACCGATCCCGCTGTCGCGAACGGCGCTGATGACTCCGTCGGCGATATTCCATTTCGCTTCGCCCCGCGGTTTCCAACCGAAGGTTGTCTGACCGTCGAAGAGCAGAATCCAACCCTGTGCCAATTCTTCGGGACTCAGTGGGTTGAGTTTGGCTTCCGCGGCAACGGCCGAAGATATCGACACAACCAGCGTGATAGCGAGAACGATGGATTTCATGCGTGTCTTATGCTCGATTCTTGCGTTTGAGGGAAACGAAAAATGGCGGAATACACGTTCAATCGTTTCCATCGTTGACCAACCAACGTTTGAACCATTCAACAGCTGCCTTGCAGCGTAAACGCTGCGCTCCTTGACCGGCGGTTTTAATCGCACCCGAATTGAGTTCATAGGATTGCCTTTTATACGATTTCGGAGGCAGTCTCAACCGCATGAACCCAAAGGCCGAAAGTTCCGAGCTTAATGATCTTCTGCGAGCGGTGCGGGCGCGCGTCTCTGTGGATGCCGCCGAACTCCTCGCGCAGGAAGATCCTCAGCGCATTGAATCGGTGCTGCGCGCCTTGCCGCAAGACTTGGCCTTGAGAATCGCCTTTCATATCTGCCGGAAGCACTTCGTCCGCCCGATCAGTCGGCTGCCAGCATCGACGTTCCTGTCCCCGGCCAAGTCAGTGAATTGATGGAACCCATGCATGGCGTTTTTGAGACCGGTACGACCGTGGGCGCGGCCATAGAATTTCTGAGCAAAGGCGACGATGTCAGCGACATTACGTATCTGTACATCGTGGATGGAGCAAATAAGCTGCGGGGCTTGGTCGTCATGCGCGATTTGTTGCTCGCGCGCAAGGATCAAACGCTGGACGAAATTATGATCCGGAAACCATTCGCGTTGGCTCCCGATATGCTCATCAGCGATGCAGTCAAAGCAGCAGTTCGCAGGCATTATCCCGTTTATCCGATTGCGGACCACGAAGGCAAACTCGTTGGGGTCGTGCGGGGCTGGCGGCTGGCCGAGCGCCAAGTGGTTGAGATTTCAGCCCAGGCCGGCCGCATGCTTGGTGTGACCGAAGAACAGGTGAACACTCCAATCTGGAGGGCATTTTTGAAACGTCACCCGTGGTTGCAGCTTAATTTGCTGACCGCATTTCTGGCGGGTTTTGTCGTCTGCATATTTGAAGGCACCATTACGCAAATCGTCGCATTGGCGGCATTCTTGCCAATCCTCGCGGGACAGAGCGGCAACACCGGATGCCAGGCTTTGGCCATTTCCTTGCGAGGGCTGACCCTCGGCAGATTCGATGAGCTGCCACGACGCCAGTTGCTCATTAAGGAGGCGACGCTGGGCGCTCTCAATGGTTTGGGCACGTGGTTAATTGCGGCTGGGGCGATGTGGTTTTACGCTCGAAGCGCGGGCAACGGATTTACACTGGCGATCGTTATTCTGCTCGCGATGATTGGCGCTTGTGTTTCCAGCGGCATTTCCGGCGTGCTAATTCCGGTGACGCTGCGGCGCTTCGGATTCGACACAGCCACGGCATCGTCAATTTTTCTAACTATAGTCACGGACATTGTCGGGATGGGGTTGATGCTGTTGCTGGCCACCAGCCAAGCTGCCGTAGAGGGCGGCATCTTGCCGCCCGGATACCGCGCTTGACATTTTGGGATTGTTTGAGAGCGGGCGCGCACACCCCCGCCGGGCAAGATACCCGGCTCTACGGCAGGCAGGATGCCTGCCGCTGCGAACCCCGCATTGCGATTGACGAAATTCGTTTTTCGAGAACAATCCCTCAATGAACTCACGACTCCAACAACAGCTCTTCATTTCTGTCATCACAGCGTTTGGGCCAAGCCTCATTTGCACGGCCGAAGTCAACAAAGTGGAAACGGTCGCTCCTGATGTTTATTTTCATGAAGGCGACCTTGGCCGCCGGGGACATTGCAATAATGGGTGGATCGTTTTTGAAGATTACGTTCTCGTCGTGGATGGGAATTTTCCGTCTGGCGCACAGGAAGTCATTCCGAAGATCAAAGCGATCACGAACAAGCCGATTCGTTTTGCGTTTGATACCCATCACCACGGCGACCACGCTTACGGGAATCAGGTCTGGGTCGAGAACGGCGCAACCCCCGTTGCCCACACGGGCGTCATCGACGAGATGAAGAAGTATGAGACAGGTTACTACGGGAACACGCCCGGCCGGTGGGAAGACGCAGCGAAGGGCCGTCCCGATGTGGCCAAGAGCAAGTTGAAACCACCGACGCTGCTGTTCCGCAACGAAATGATCTTCGACGACGGCAAGCATCGCGTCGAGTTGCATCATTTTGGAGTTGCGCACACCCATGGTGATGGCTTTGCCTGGCTGCCGAAGGAGAGAATTCTGTTCACGGGCGACGCTTGTGTGAATGGGCCGTACAATTACATGGGCGACGGCAATTCCGAGCAATGGATCAAGACGCTGCAAGCGGCGCAGAAGCTTGGCGCGAAAACGATTTGCCCAGGGCACGGTCCGACGGGCGGCCCCGAAGTGTTGGAGGATCAAATTGCCTACTTCGTTTCCTTGCGGAATGAAGTGAAGAAAGTGGCTGACAAGAAACCCGAAGAAGTCAAAGCGGCTGTTGATCAAATCAAAGAGACGTTGCGCAAGAACGAACGGATCGCGCGCTATATCGGCGCTTTCTTCCCCGCTCAAGTGGAGAAGGTTTACGTCGAGATGGGAGGAAAGCCGTTCCAAACCGCTTCTGTAACTATCGAGGATGACAAACTTCATGCCGATTCACATGGACGCACGTTAGCGGTCAAACCGTCGTCCGATAAAGTTCTGCTCTCGATTCCGCGCTCCACGAGGTAGTCCACCGACGGCAGGATTCCGGGGGTTGCTAGGCTATCCCAGGGCAGTCGTCATCGAAGATTAAACTTTGGTTGACTTCGATGGCCGCGTTGACTGGGCTTGTACTGTTCCTATGCGGCTGGCTTTTTATTTCGATAGGACCAAACAATCCAATTTCGCTGAGATTCCTGGCCTTTACGAACGCCGAGAACGGGTCATTGCTGGCCGCGATCGAGATTCAGAACCATTTTCGAAGGCCTGCCGTGTTCTTCGTGCGAAATCCCGAGTTTGCGTCGGATGTAGGATGGAAGGAAGGGAGTGCCGGAACGGATGCGGCCTACTGGAGAATCGACGGGCACGAGATCGCTCAAAGCTTGGTGCCTGTTCCGCCTGAAGCAATTAACCATACCTGGAGAGTCGCCTTTTCAGTGGGAGCGTCAGCTCCATCCGCTCGAACAGTTCCTCAGTTTGGAATTGGCGAAACTAAATGTTCGTTGGCGCGTGCGAGAAGGAACGAGTTATACACCCGGATTGTCACCCATCGATCCAGCCCTATTTGAAACGACCTATCAAAAAGCAAACGGGAGATAGCGAGCCCAATACCGCAAAACTCAATTCGCGTTCGAAGGGATTGCGCCTATTCTTAACCACGCTACGACTGGAAAATGGTCGCTCGGATATTGGCCATTCTCGGCGAAGGTGATAATTTCCGCAGCGTCAGCAGTCACCGGACCGCGCGACAGAATCCAGTCGATGCGGCCGTCACCCTTGACTGGACCATTAAATCCATGAAACGTTCGGACGATCTCACCCCGCCGTGTCGCTGCGGCTGTCCATGTATCGGTGAAGGCCGTGTCGTTGACGAGAATGTCGTAGGCTTTATTCGCACCAGCGACTGCGTTGAAATCCCCCACCAGAAGGATGGGCAGAGCGTTCGTCAAGCCAGCCAATCGCTCGCGAATTAACGTGGCGGCTTTTTCGCGCGCCGGCTGAACCTGGTGATCGAGGTGAGTATTGACAAAATAAAACTGCCGCTGCGTGTTACGGTCCAGGAATCTGACCCAAGTCACCATCCGCCGATTCGAGTGGCCCCAAGTGGCAGAGGCGATGACGTTGGGAGTATCCGAAAGCCAGAAGTGATCGTACTCGAGTGGATCGAAGCGCTCCCTGCGGTAAAAGACGGCCATAAACTCACCTTGGCTTCCCCCGTCACGTCCGAGCCCGATCCAATCGTAATTGGGCAGATCAACGGCAATGTCCTTCAGCTGACGATAAAGCCCTTCCTGAGTTCCGATTAAGTCCGGGCTGACTTGTTCAAGACACTTTCGCATGACGGGACGCCGCTGCGCCCAGGCGTTTGGCCGATTCGTGCTCGCATAACGCAAATTGAACGTCATGACACAGAGTGTGTCGTTCGTGCTGGAATTGTTCTGAGCGCCGGGCGCGTTCGCCGGGCCGAGAAGCGTAACGATCAGCGCCAGCGAGCTGAAGCTGGCCGGACAGCGCGTCTTGCCTGTCCTCGTACACCAGGCCATTCCGAACAGGCGGGACGCCTGTCCTGCAAAAGAACTTATGCGGAGGACGATGTTCATTTTTTCTTGGTCTTAATTTTCAGGGCCATATCTTCCGAGAAGGGCGGTGAAATCATCGTTACGGCGCCGCCCAAACGCTTAAAGCTTTCCTGTTTATCGACCTGGCCGGTCTTTGGATTAATCCATTCGGCTTTGTAGGCTGCCGCCGGCAAATGCAGCGTAAGGTTTGCGGTGTGATTCGTAGTCACAAGTTTTGAAAGGTCGGCGAAAGGTGAAGGGCTAGTCCAATCAAAATTGATGGTGTTATCAACTCTGTTCATTCGCAGCAGTTCAAAATTCTTTCCGAGAAAGTAGCGCCCTTGCAACCCCTGCCGGTTGCCGTCCTGAAGGAAAAGTTGCGACTGTGGAATCAGCTCCTTTGGCTGACTTGAGCTTGACCAGAACAGCTTGATCACCGCGCTGCCGCTGCCTTGAAAGTATTCGAGCTTCAAATCGTACTTTTGCCCGGCCTTGAGCGCGATCGTTCCGGCATCTTCCTGAGCCGAGTGCTCGGTCCAATTATTGACAATAAGTTTGCCATTCACCCAGAGGCGGACGCCGTCATTAGAAAGCGCGTGAAACGTGTACGTCTCGGAATGTTTTGGCTCGACTTTGCCCGTCCATCGGACCGAAAAGTCATCTTTGCGCGCCGGCGTTGGCGCGATGTACACCGCGTAAGCCTTCCCAGCTTCTGACAATCCTCGGGCCGATGTGCCGGCCGGAACACCTCTCTTGATGAAGGAACCGTCCGGTTTCATTTTGATGAAGTCAAAGCTGTCAATGAACTGCTTCAACACTTTCATCTGGTTGCGGAACCCGGGATTGCCGCCGCCGGGCTGCGTCGCCGGATAGACAAACGTTCCGTCCTCATGATCCGCCGTGAACGAGTAATCGAGATGATTGAAAAGAGCGCCGCCAGCCAGGATGAATTCCCACGCTTCGATTCGGTAAGGCAGATCGTTGGTTCCGCCGAAACCGGTTTCGTTGTCGCCAATGACCTTGTTGAAGCCGTAGTTTGCCGCGACAGCGTTGGGCGGACTGGCGTAATGAAAGTTAAAGATCGAAACGGCCGGATGTGGCGTCAGCACCCGCGCGGCGCCGTTGGCAATGTTCATCGAGATGAGGTGCTTGTTCTTAAGCGCTTTCTCGGCCTCGACGATGACATCGACAAGGTGGTGCTGCCATTCGAGCGCGACTCCGCCGAAGTACGGTTCGTTGCAGATTTCGTAGTAAAGATTGTCGAAGTCCTTCAGCTCCGCGACGATCTTTCGCACCATTGCTTCGTGAACTCCAAGCAGGCCGCCATGTTTGTCGAGCGTATATACATTTGTGCGCGCGACGAAACCGAGATTGTTTACGTTGTTGCTGGCATTTTGCGGGCTGAGTTTCCACTGCGCTTCGTCATAGAACGGACA
This sequence comes from Verrucomicrobiota bacterium, assembly GCA_016871515.1. Classification (GTDB taxonomy): domain Bacteria; phylum Verrucomicrobiota; class Verrucomicrobiia; order Limisphaerales; family SIBE01; genus SIBE01. The sequence continues at coordinate 24,006 of VHDE01000047.1, read as the reverse complement.
GAAAAGATTCAGTTCAACAATGATGCTTCGTTTCCGTGCCTGAGCGACCAGATCACGGAGTCGCTTGAAGTAGGCCGGGTCCCATTGGGTCAAATCGAATTTGTTGCCTCCGTTGGCATAACCGGGCGTGCTGCTTCTTGCCCATGGCGCAATGAATCGATTCGGAGCTGGGGCCAATGTGTTTTTGGCAATGTTGAATGCGCCTTGCGGTTCGACGTAAGCGCCCGTGAATGTGCGAGTGTTGTTCAACCCTTTGCTTTCCAGTTCCGCGAAATACTTGACGTAATCGAAATCCAGATTGAGCAACGCGCCGTAATGCTCGCCCGACGTGATGAGGACGGTCGGTTTGCCGCGATACAGAAAGTAATGCGGGTTTTCCGGATGAAGTGAAATGGGTTTCGTTGCTGGCGTCGATGCTGGCGAAAGCACCGCACCGATGATGAGCAAACCGATCAAGGCGCCATTCCCGCAACGCTTCATGTCTGAGGAATAGCAAATCGGCCAATAGCTTGCAAATCCCCAGTCTGGAAGCGCGGGCCGGCGGGTCCGCAAGCGAGAGAATCAAGAACGAGATCAGGCGCGGACTCAGCGGCTTGGCGGTCCGCACTCCCCGGTCATTTGAGCCGGAAGACGATCCGCGCTTTTTCGAGGTCGTACGGCGACATTTCCAAGCGAACGCGATCCCCAGCGGTCAACCGAACAAAATGTTTTCGCATCTTCCCGGAAATGTGGGCGAGCACTTGGTGTTTGTTATCCAATTCCACCCGAAACATCGTGCCCGGAAGAACGGTGACAATCGTGCCCTCGACCTCAATATGTTCTTGCATAGTTCATTGTTCCGCACGGCGGCATCATAGGTTAACTTTTGAAAACAAAAAGTGGGATTCCTCTTCAGAATCCCACGTGGCGAAGTTACAGATTAATTAATAGCGCTTGCTATACTCGCGGCGAGGCCCATGCGACCCGCCACCGCCGCCAGCACGCTCTTCGCGTGGGCGCGCCTCATTCACGGTCAAATTCCTGCCCGAATATTCTTTGCCATTAAGACCTTGAATTGCGGCGTCCATGCCTTCTTTCGTCGCCATGGTGACAAAGGCGAAGCCGCGCGAGCGGCCATTCATTTTGTCCACCATTAGGTTCACCTCGGTAACGGGACCAAATGGCGAGAAGAGATCTTCAAGATCATTTTCGGTCGTTTGGTAGGAGAGATTCCCTACGTACAGTTTCGTATTCATTGATAACTTTATTGTGTTAGATACTGAAGAATTCCCCAGACTGTTCCCGGCCATCGGGTTTCAAATCATCAATGAAGCACTTTCAACTGACAATTCACCATGCCTTGAAATCATCAATGCATCTAAGTGTTGCGGAATGTGGCAATCTTTCCCAAGGAATGCAACGCTTATTGCGAGCGCACAAAACTGATTCTGGTATCGGTGATACCCGCATCCTCTTCGCAGCGCTTCTAAGTCTAAACGCCGGCCGGACAGGCGTCTCGCCTGTCAGCATTCTGCGTACATCATAGTCATGACAGGCGGGACGCGTTGTCCTGCTAGGAATCAACTCAACTTAACGTTCTGAAGACGTTCCATGATAGACTGAACGGCCTGCAGAGACTGGACCATTTGATCGCGTGTCGGTTCGTCGGGAGGATTCGTTGGATCGTTCATCAGCCTGGCCATGTTTTCGAGAACGATCAGCGTCCGCTTTTGCAAGCTGGCAATTTGTTTTTGCCACGAAAGTTTCTTGTGAGCGCACCGCGACAGATCAGTCAGGTAATCGATATCCTCATGCGTCGTCTTACGGTTTTGATGCTTCACGTTGACCGCCTCCAGTTCGGCTTTCAAATCGGTGACCTTCCGTACTTGTCGATTGCCACATCCCACAGCGGTTCATAAGATTTGCGAGCGGATTGAAGAATGTGCATCTTGCATATGTACGATTGCGGCTCGGTGCGTCAATTTCTCAAGGTAAAGAAACCGCTGCGTCAGATGATTGCGTGGATTGTCATTCTCGCTGTCATCTTCGGCGCGAGCTCGCTGAGCCGCAGAGTTGAACCTCGGCACGGCGGAAAACCGATCTCCCATTGGATTCAACAACGGGACGAGCGTGTGGTGCTGCAGCTCGGGACAAATGTCCTTCCGTATCTGGTCCGGAATCTGGAGCCAAAAGATTCATGGAGCGCCAAGCTGAAAGCAAAGCTTTGGCCGCAGCTACCGCCATTTATGAAGCGGGCATTGCAAAAGCCTGTTCCCGCCAAGACTTTGCGGGACAGTGCGGTTTATGGCTTGCTGGTGCTCGGACGTCACGCGGCTCCAGCGACGTCGTCTTTGCTGGAATTAGCCCGCAACGATTCAGACCGCTATCTCCAACTGTTCGCTGCCACCTCCCTGTTGCGAGTCGCTCCGGAAGATCCGCGAACCCAAAAGGAAGTTCTTCGACTTCTTCGGGAAGGTCATCCCACTGCCTTCAGTGATCTAACCACCGCCTTACGATATGCTGGAGCTCACGGACAATTCGCCGTCCCTGCCTTGATCGAACGGGTCAATGAACCGGGGCAGCTTAGTCATATGGCTTTAACGGGGCTAAAGGGAATCGGGCGGGCTGCGGAGGGCGCGGTTCCTCATTTGCTGCCATTGTTGAAGGGCGCGAATGCCGAAGCGGCGCTAGAGGCCTTGATCGCAATCGAACCAACTAATCCAGAGGTAATTGGCATTCTCGAAGAGACTTTTCGCGACCGTCCGCCGCAGCGCGTGCGCGTGATGCAAGTGTTCGTATCCATGCGTCAGAATGCGCGGATCGCTGCGCCGTTTCTGCGGAGTTGTCTCACAGACGATAACCAGCTTGTCCGGGTCCTGGCTGCGTTCGCTTCGGGCAAGCTGGAAAATTCTTCGACAAACACTTTGTCTGTCGTGGTTTCCGCACTCATGAGCACCAATCGTCCAAACGAGAACGAATATTGGGTCGTGGAACCAGACCTCGCATTCGGCAAGAGTCTATTTGGGCCGCAGACAGCAGCTGCATTTTACCTCGGCCAAATTGGGCCGGATGCCGCTCCGGCCGCGTCTGCACCGCGCAACGCAGCGCTTGAAGATCGCGCCTTGAATCGACGTATCTGGCCCGCTCACGCGCTTTGGCGAGTTGCCCACGAGTGGCAACGCAGGCCTCAAAGAGCCTTGCTTCATGTGCGTGCCTGGTTTAATCATCGGCAAATCCCAGTTAACCTATGAAAACCTTCCCTCGCAGAGAATTCATGAAACTTTCGGCTTTAGGCGCGACTGCTTTGGCCACCTCGACCCGAACATCGATGGGTGAACCAGCCGCTAAGGCTCCTGCCAGCGAGCGTGTTCAAGTCGGATGCATCGGCGTGGGCGGACGCGCGGCCTTTTTGATGCAGACGTTTGCGAGCCTCAAAGAGGCCGACGTGGTCGCGATCTGCGATATCGATTCGCGCCGCCTGCCCGCCGCTGTCAAAGCGGTGACCGAGAGGCAAGGGAAAGAGCCGGTGACCGAGACGGATTTCCGAAAACTGGTCGAGAACCCGAAGCTCGACGCGCTGGTCGTGGGAACGCCGGATCATTGGCATGCGATTCCAACGATTCTCGGTTGTATGGCCGGCAAGGATGTCTATGTCGAAAAACCGGACGGCCATAATATCGAGGAAGGCCGGCGGATGATTGCGGCCGCACGGAAGCACAACCGCATCGTTCAACTGGGAACACAATCGCGCACGAGCGATTATTTTCACTCCGCCATGAATTACATTCGCACCGGAAAACTCGGCCGTTGTCTTGTCGCCAAGGCTTGGGAAAGCGACAAACAAAGTTCGATTGGCAAACCGGCAGATGGCGAGCCGCCACAAGGTGTCGATTACGATATTTGGCTTGGACCAGCGCCGAAGCGGCCGTTCAATCCCGTTCGATTCCATGGGAACTGGCGTTGGTTTTTCGATTACGGAACCGGCGACCTGGGCAATGACGGTGTGCATCGATTGGACATTGCGCGCTGGGCCTTGAGTACCGCGGCCGAGGCACGCGGAGAATCGCCGCTGGGCTTGCCCGCATCGATTTGCTCGAGCGGAGGCAAATGGTATTTCGACGATGCCCAGGAATGGCCGGACACGCTCCAAGTGAATTATGAATACGCAGGCAGCCCAGGGAAGCTGCTCACGTACGAAATGCGAATCTGGTGCCCACATGATTACTACGGACTTAAGGAGGGTGTTGTGATCTACGGCGACGAAGGCTACATGGTGATTGGGAATAGCCGCTGGCATGCGCATGATGCGAAGCATAACCTCGTCGCTGAAGGTTCCGGAGACAACAGCGGCGTGAGTCACATCCAGAATTTCATCGATTGCGTGAAGAGCCGGAAAAGACCGAATGCGGATCTCGAAACCGTCGGACATATTTCGTCAGTGTTATGCCATGGGGGCAATGTTTCCTGGCGCGCAGGGCGAAAACTTTTTCTGGATCCAAAGACAGAAGAATTTGTTTCGAAGCCGGGCGGTTCTCCAGACAAAGAGGCAAATAGGTTGCGAACACGCCCCGAGTACCGAAAGCCGTGGGTCCTGCCGAAGGTCTAACGGCATTTCGCGACTTGTTTTTGGCGTTTTTGCTGCTTAATTCTCTGCATGGACGCGGACGCCAATAGCAGCAAAGCGCTGATTATAGTGCCGACCTACAACGAGCGGGAAAACCTTCCTGCCCTCGTCGAGCGTCTCTTGAAGCTTCCTGTTCCCGTGGACTTGCTGATTGTGGACGACAATTCTCCAGATGGCACAGGGAAGCTTGCGGATAGTTTTGCCGCACACCATCCGGAAATCCACGTCTTGCACCGGACGGCAAAACAGGGCCTTGGCCGCGCGTACTGCGCAGGTTTCGCGTGGGCGCTCGAAAAGGGGTGCGAATTCATTTTCGAAATGGATGGCGACCTGTCGCACAACCCTGACGATATTCCTGCATTCCTCAAAGCGGCGCAGGATGCTGACCTCGTGTTAGGCTCCCGTTATTGCAACGGCATTCGCGTTATTAACTGGCCGCTCAAAAGGCTGATGCTTAGTTTGAGCGCCGCCAAATATGTGCAGTTGATCACGGGAATGCCCTTCAGCGATCCGACCGGCGGCTTCAAATGCTTTCGGCGGCGGACCCTTCAGTCGATCGACATCGAGAGCGTGGACTCGAGTGGCTACAGCTTTCAAATTGAGATGACGCATAAGGTGTGGCGCCAAGGTTTGCGGATCGTTGAGGTTCCCATCATTTTCACCGACCGATTTCACGGGACCTCGAAAATGTCGCCGAAGATCGTGCGCGAAGCGCTCCGGATCACGTGGAAACTTTTGTTTCAAAACCGGCTGCATCGGACGCCTCGAAAGTAGATAGCCTATAGAGGTTTACTTGCAAGCGGGGCTTAAGCCCCAATGTTGCCAGCTCATGACGAAAATAATGGTCGAGGATTACGTTCGCATTGATGAACACGGGGCCATGCGCGTTGGCGATTCGTGGCTGCATTTGAGCAAGGAGCTTCGCCGGAAACGATTCAACAACAATATCCGACTCTCAGTTTGGAAGAGGTTTACGGCGCGATAACCTATTACTTAGCTCACCGAAAACAAATTCAGCAGTATTTACGTCGACAGGGTGTGCTCTGGGAGAAATGGCGGAAAAGAGCGTCCAAGCATCGGCACCCTGTTGTTGAACGGCTTCGGTCCCTGCGTAACCCGCGGTAAGCCTCGGCCGAGGATGAGACGGGTTCGATTCCTTGCGGATCACGATCTGAATGAGCATCTCGTTCTCGGTGCCATCCGGTGCGAGCCATCCATAGAGTTTCTTCGTGTTAGGGAGGTCGGATTGGGAAGCGCAGACGACTGTGATGTTCTCGATTACGCCGCCAATGAGGGATTGATCGTTGTCTCACACGACGTCAATACCATGCCAGCCGCAGCCTTCAGACGGTTGGAGAATGGGAAGCCAATGGGCGGCTTGTTTATGGTGAAGCAATCCGATCCCATTGCCCCGATCATCGAAAGCCTGATCCTCACTTGGTCGGCACGTACGCTCCAGGAGTGGACAAACAGGGTGATATTCCTTCCAATCCGCTGAGCCTTCCGCTTCGGAACTTGCCTGACTGCGTCATGACCGCCATACTCAGTTGCAATAACCAATTCACCGATGATTAATGTTGGCATTGTCGGTCTCGGTTTCATGGCCGCGACACACATCAAGGCTTATCGGCAAATTCGCGGCGTGCGCTTAGCCGCAATCTGCAATCCCAGCGGGCGGCGGCTGGACGGGAATCTGTCTGATGTCGCCGGCAATATTGATGTCGCCGACCCGGTGAAGCTGGATATGACCCGAATCAAAGCTTATCGTGAGTTCAACGATTTGCTGACGGACAGAGACATTCATTTGATCGACATTTGCACTCCCACGCCGTCTCATCATCCCTCGGCGGTCGCAGCGCTCAAAGCAGGCAAGCATGTCATTTGTGAAAAGCCGCTCGCGCGCACCTCGAAGCTGGCTCGGGAGATGGTCTCGATGGCCAGCAAATCCAAAGGCTTCTTTATGCCGGCAATGTGCCTGCGCTTTTGGCCCGAGTGGAAATGGGTCAAGGAAGCGATTGATGAAAAGCGCTTCGGAAAGGTTCTGGGCGCGCGATTTCGCCGCGTCGCCGAGCCCCCCGGTTGGGGACAACAGAATTTCTTCAACGGTAAAAGATCAGGAGGCGCACTCCTCGATCTGCACATTCACGATGTTGATTTCGTGCAATTCTGTTTTGGCCGGCCGCGATCCGTCTGCGCGGCGGGCTATTCGAAATTCAGTGGCGCGATCGATCATGTCGTCGCGCAGTACGAGGTTGCTTCGGGCGCGATTGTGCATGCGGAAGGGAGTTGGGCGATGACGCGGGGATTTGGCTTTACGATGAGCTACACCGTGAATTTTGAGAAGGCGACCGTTGATTATGATTTCGCGCGCGGGGCTGATGCCTTGCGTCTGTTTCAAGAGGGTCGAGCCGCTCGGACGGTTAAATGCAAAGGCAAAGACGGTTTCGTAGGCGAACTAAGCCACATGGTGGAATGCATCCGCGAAGGCCGCGCTCCATCGGTCGTGACGGGCGAAGACGGCTGCAGCGCCGTCGAAATCTGCGAAGCCGAAGAGAGATCAATCCGCGAGCGCAGGTCAGTTCGACTCACTTAGGTGCGTAGTCTGCGTTACGAATGAATGCAGGCGCTAGACCAGATTATGCAAAGAGTTAAACTCGGTTTTGACAATTACGCCGTCCGCGCTTTCGGTTGGAAGGCCGCGCAGCTCCTCGATTATGCTGCGTCGTTGAAAGTCGATACGGTCCTTCTCTCCGATCTCGACGTTTACGAGAACTACACGGACAAACACCTCAACGAAATCAAGGCCAAGGCGGACGGGCTCGGAATCGAAATCCATGCCGGCACGTTGAGCATCTGTCCGTCGTCCGTCATGTGGAGCGATCGTTGGGGAACGGCCGAGGAGTTATTGAAGCTCACCATTCGTGTGGCCAAGGCGCTCGGTTCGCCTGTCGCGCGGTGTGTTCTGGGCAAGGTAGATGACCGCAGCAGTCGCGGCGGGATCGAAGCGCGCATTGAAGAAACGGTTAAAGTGCTAAAGGCGGTGCGAAACTTTGCTTTGGATTCCGGCGTTAAGATCGCTGTGGAGAATCATGCGGGCGACATGCAGGCATGGGAACTTATCACATTGATTGAAGCTGCCGGACGCGAGGTCGTCGGTGCGACCATGGACTCCGGCAATGCAACGTGGGCCTTGGAACATCCGTTGCAGAACCTGGAGATACTCGGCCCGTACGCCCTGACGACGGGCATTCGGGATTCGGCAGTCTGGGAGACGAACGAGGGCGCGATCCTGCAGTGGACAGCAATCGGTGATGGACAAATCGATTTCAAAGAATACTTCAAGCGCTTCGCCGAGATTTGTCCGAATACCCCCGTTCAACTGGAAACCATTTCCGGACGTCCCATTCCCCTGCCCTACTACCGCGACGATTTCTGGGAAGCCTACTCGAGAGTCCGAACGCGCGAGTTCATGAAGTTTCTTGCGCTCGCTCGAGATGGAAAACCACGGCGACCTTTTGGCGTTCCGAAGGGGAAGGATGCGAAGCTGGCCGAACAAAAGTTTCAGAAAGCTGAGTTGGAGCGGAGCGTCAGATATTGCCGTGAAGTGCTGGGACTGGGGCGGAAGAAGTAAAGGAGTGGTCTTCGTCAGATCGATTGGGGTTAATCGCACGCAAAGCCCTTAGGTCAAGAAGTCCTTTTCCAACGTTTGGACGAGTTCATGCACCGCTAACATCAATTGGCCTCGCAGGTCGGCCATCTCTTCATCGCCGGCCAGGTCAATTGGTTCTGCCATAATCTGATGGTACCGCTTGCTCAATGGAAGATGCTCATCGTGCTGTCCGAGCTTTCGGACCAACAAGCGAACTGCATCGGCGCACTGGTGAGCTTGTCGAATTGCCTTGAGCGCTGCGTGAGAGCTTATTGAACCGGCTTGCACGCGCTGCAGAAGGCGGCATTCGAAGGTTCGACAGCGTTCCGGGCGATTGGCATAAATTCGACAGAGTGTGCCATCAAGACAAGCACAGGGCTGTGGAAGACAGTTCTTCTTGCCTTTGCGGTGGAAGGCTAGGCCCAGTTCGGCGAGACGCTGCGGTTCATCGCCCCGCTCGAGCTCAACGTCGCTGAAAAGAACGCCATTGCAACATAAGCCGCACTTTGGACAAAGCTTCGAAATAGCGTCTTCCATGGCCCGAGGAGTCATCGCCATTCGTGCTTTGGATACTTGCGCTGGAGTTCTTGTTTCACCTTCGGGTATTGCTCCTTCCAGAAGTTCGCGAGGTCTTGCGTGATCTGCACGGGCCGCATGTTCGGCGCCAGGATGTGCACCAGCACCGGCACGCGGTTCATGGCGATCTTCGGCGTTTGAGTAACACCGAATAATTCTTGAATGCGCAAAGCGATGAAAGGCGAGCCGTCTGCGGCGTAAGTGACCTTCGGCGTTCGATCGTTGGATAGTTCGAGCCGCTCGGGTGCATGTTTATCGACTAAGTCTTGCTGTGCGGCGCTGAGCCAGCTTTTGACAACAGGCTTTACCGGCCGGTCCTTGATCTCCTTATAGCTGAACCCGCCATCACAGAGTTGCTCAACGAGATAACGGCGGTCGTCATCCGTCAACACAGGCAATCCCAATTCGGGACAGGATTGGCTGAGCAGACGCAAGCGCAGAATCCATTGATCGACGCCGTGATCCCATTCATGCAGAACCAGACGACCGGCCAAGATTTCGTCAGCCAACAATGGCGCCGCAGCGCCGGGCGGCGGAGGCTCGATACGGCGGCGTTCGAGCGCGAGATCGCGAAACCGGAGTTGCTCTTCCGCATAGACGCGTTTTGTGGCGGGATCGTAAAACACGTGCGGTTCTGATTTAATATCCGCGGGAAACAATTCTTGCAGCCAGCCAGGCTCGATAGCGGTCGCGAGCGACAACATGGTGTTAACCGATTTGTCTTTGCCTTCGACTTCGCGAACTTCGGCAGCAACGAAGAGCGGACTGCCTTGCACGACGCTTTCACGCGCCAAGGCGCCGCGCCGACCGTGAACAAGCTCGCAACGCAACGTTCCTTGATCCAGGCGGCGGGCCACATGGTCCGAAAAACCGGTCAGGATGCACTTTTGCAATGCTTCGTCGCGGATTTCGCGTGGCTTGATGTCCAATCCTTCGCGGTCAGCGAGACGCAGGAACTGATCGAGCAATGGTCCAACCTGGCGCGCGGTGGCCGCATGAATGCCAAGCTTCCGGCAAGCGTCCATGCGGAAGTTGTTTTTGGCGGCGTAGGTCCAGGCGCGCATGAGAATCCAAAAATCAGAAGAGGCCTTTTCCCCGAACAAATCTTCGCGTAGCGACGTCGTATTGCGATCGACATTGCGTAACAGAAGGTCGCGTCCTTGAGTCAGCGACGCGATGAGACAAGCTTGATAAACGCAACCGTATTGTTCGGCCGCAAGAAGCATTCGGGAATAGCGCGGATGCGCCGGGAACGCCAACATGCGACGGCCAAGTTCAGTGATCGCCGTTGTATTTTCGGAGGTCCTACCAAGTGCCCCTAGGTCGCTCAGGAGTTCTTCAGCGTGATCGAGCGCTTGTTCCTCCGGCGCTTCGAGCCAGCGGAACTTGCGCAAGTTCGCTACCCCTGCCGATTTGAGAGTGAGAACAACTTCCGAAAGATCAAGCCTCTTGATCTCTGGAAGTTCCTGCATTGGGCGATGCCCATGTTCTTCTTCCGACCAAAGGCGAATGCATCGGCCTGGCGCCGTGCGTCCAGCGCGCCCGGTGCGTTGATCGGCTGAAGCACGGCTGATCTTCTCAATCAGAAGCGTGTTAATCCCGCGATAGGGATCATAACGTGGAATACGGGCTAATCCACTGTCGATAACCAAGCGTATGCCGTCGATGGTCAGCGACGTCTCGGCGACATTTGTCGAAACAACAACCTTGGGCTGGCCATAGCGCGCCACAGCGGCGTCCTGGTCGCGCGGCTGAAGTTCCCCGTGCAGGGGCAAGAGGATAAATCCTTTCGACTCGGGCTGGTCACGAACTGCCTGAATTGTTTGCGAAATTTCGAAACTCCCCGGCATGAACACAAGCACATCGCCAGCTCCACCGTCGCGAACGTATTGACCGAAAGCGTCGGCCGCTTGCTCCCAAACCGGCCGGTTATCGTTGTAACTGGGCTTGGCCGCATATTTGATTTCTACTGGATACATGCGGCCCGCCGAAGCTACAACGCTGCAGGGTTTCAGATAATTCGCCAGCAACTCTGAGTCGAGCGTGGCAGACATGACCAGAATCAACAGATCGGGACGTTCCTTTTCCTGCAACTCAAGGGCGCGCGCCAGTGTGATGTCGCCGTAGAGATGACGCTCGTGAAATTCGTCGAAGATTACAGTCGAAACACCACTCAACTTCGGTTCCTGAATCATCTGGCGAAGCAGCACGCCTTCCGTGACATATTTGATGCGCGTTTCGGGGCCGGTGACGTTTTCGAGACGAATCTGGTAACCGACCTCGCGTCCAAGCGGCACGCCGAGTTCCTCGGCCACGCGCGCGCCGAGCAATCGTGCCGCGAGCCGGCGCGGCTGCAGGATCACGGCCTGACCACTCTTGAGAAAGCCGTGCTTCAAGAGCATCTGTGGAACCTGTGTTGATTTGCCGGAGCCAGTCGGGGCCGACAGAACCAGCCGCCGGTTTTCTTTCAGCCGCGCGATGATGTCTTGTTCGATTTCGTATATGGGGAGGCGTTCGGGCATGTGTGAATATATCGCTATCAGCGCAAACCAGCTCAGATCAATGATCCAACTAATCGAGTGATTCCTCCGCGTTGTTAGAGGTTTAACAGATCGCGGAGCGCGTCCTTTACTGCGTCGAAGAGGTCAGTGGAGAGAGTGCCGAGACGCCGCGCCAACTTGCTGGGATCACAGCTCGCCAAGCCTTGCACGTTGACCGCTGAGGTCTTAGGAAGCCAGCGCAGTTTGCCAAGAGAAACCTCACCCCGAAGGTTGCGAACCTGCGAGGTAAGAGGCGCCACGATCACCGGAACGCGAGCATCTGATGCCTTGGGATAAGCCAGGACCAGGACTGGACGACTCTTTTCGGCGATTCCCAAGTCGGCAAACCAGACTTCGCCGGGCTTCGGTTCAATAGGCACCAAAGGCCTCCGTCCAAGCGTCCGCCTGTGCTTCGGCGGAAAGCAAAGGTTGCGACAGCGTTCCAATCTCGAAGGGCAGTCCGCGCTTCAATTCAATCTGGGCGAGCAAGATATTCACCGCATCCGCCGGCTTAAGGCCGAGTTTATGAAGAATCTTTTCGGCGCGCTGCAAGCGGCGCGCTGGAACCCGAGCGCGCAATACAGTTGTCTGATGGCTCATGATCCAAAGGTGCCGAATGCGGTTTGGTTCGTCAACGAAGCTCCATTGACCACTTCAAAAGCCGGAAGGCTACCTGCCGGTAAACGGCAAGCGCCCCGGCGTGTTGATCGGAATACTCCAAAGCGTCCCGCCCGCCGTGATGAACAGCGTCTTGAGATCGTTCCCGCCAAATGTGCAGTTGGTCACCTCATCCTTTGGAATGGGAACAAAGTCGAGCAGCTTGCCTTCCGGCGAGAGAATGTAAATGCCGCCCTTGAATTTGCCCGCGGTTTCGAAAGGCGGGTTTGGAACATTGAGGCCACCCGCGACGTAAAGACGGCCCGCCTGATCCATTTCCAAGCCATCGGGACCTCGCCCAGTTTCCCAGTCAAAAATCAATTTCCGGCTGCCTGCGTCAATGGAACCGTCCGTCTTGAGATCGAAGCGCCAAAGTTTGCGCGCGCCGCCAACGGTGTTGTTATTGTTGTCAGCCACGTAAAGGTATTTGTCCTCCGGCGAAAGCAAAATGCCATTAGGACGGTTGGCTTCATGTGTGATGATGCGCGTCACCTTGCCGGGCGCGTCGATGCGATAGACTCCTTCCACCAATTCCCCGCGCTCATCGCGCATTTCCATGTCATCGCGCCGGCCATAACGTGGGTCGGTGAAATAGATTCTGCCCTTCGAATCGATGGTCAGGTCATTTGGAGTGTTAAACTTTTTGCCCTCGTAGTTATCCGCTAAAACAGTGATCGTCCCATCCGCCTCAGTCCGCGTGACGCGACGGCGCGAGGATTCGCACACAACGAGGCGGCCTTCGAAATCAAACAGCAAACCATTCGCGCCGCCGGACGGTTCACGAAAAACGCTTGCGACTCCATTGGAATCGCGGCGCGTGATGCGGTTGCCACCCGTAAAATAAAGATTGCCGCTGGGATTCCAGACCGGCCCCTCCCCTGCCCCAATGTCACCTTCGTTCTTTGGTTTTCTTCCAGGAGTGATGGGAGATTCTGTGACGGCGGCTTTCGTTTTCGGTTGATGACGCAAGGTCCGACCTGCGCCAGCGCCCGTATGCTTCTCGTTGTCGAGGACAAGCGTTCCATTCACGACGACGTATTTGATCCCTTCATTGTATTGGAATGGCTCAGTGTAGGTCGATCGATCGATGACGCGGGCGGGATCGAACAACGTGATGTCGGCGAAATATCCCGCCTGCAAAAGCCCACGGTCTCGAATATCGAGCTTCGCCGCGTTCAGTGAAGTCATTTTGCGAATCGCATCTTCCAATCGAAGCAGCCGCCGCTCGCGGACATAAACGCCGAGTACTCGCGGGAAGGTTCCGAAGTTGCGCGGATGCGGATTGCCGCGACGCAACAAGCCATCGATGGCATAAGCGGAGCCGTCCGATCCAATCGAGCACCACGGCTGAGATATAGCGAGGTTCATGTCTTCCTCGGTATGATGGGCGTACACCGTTCCGACGGACCCGTTTTCTTCGATTAAGAGATCAAACAAAACATCGAGTGGGTCTGGCGGCGGAATCTTGCCTTCGCTCCTTTGGGCAATCACGCGATCCATGGTCAAGCCTTTGTATTTGTTATTCGCGCTAACCAACATTCGACTCCAGTCGCCGCCGACTGCGGTATAGTGGTTGTACCAGTCAGCAACGCCGCTGCGAATATCGCCTTTTAGTCTGGCTCGTTGTGTGGCGTCCTTCAGCCGCGCCAACATGGCCGACTTGCCCCCTTCGTGTGCCCACGGCGGGATGATGCTGGCGAGATCATTGTTGCCTCGCGTGTAAGGATAAAGGTTGGCTTGAACGTTTACACCGCGGCGCCGCGCGTCCTCAATCAATGCGACGACTTCGTTCATCCGCCCCCACAATTGTTGTTCGGCAATCTTCAGGTGTTTGATATCAACCGGCACACCGGCGCGCTCGCCGATCTCGATGGCTTGCTTGATGGCTTCGAAAACGCCGGCCCCTTCCGTGCGGATATGACTCGAGAAAATCCCGCCGTGCTCCCGCACCACTCGGCACAATTCAACGAGATCATCCGTCGTGGCAAGTGAACCTGGCGGCATCATGAGCATGCTCGACATCCCGAAAGCGCCATCGCCCATCGCTTCCGCGAGCAACTCCTTCATCTTCTGAAACTCGGCGACGCTCGGGCGCGCAAACGAATGGCCCATGACACATTGCCAGATATCTCCCTGGCCGACGTATGAGGCCACGTTGACCGAGATGCCCGCGCGATCGAGGGCGTCAAAATACTCGCGCAACGTGCTGATTCGAATGGTTTGATTTCCCAAGGCCACCGGGCGCGGGACCAATTTTCCTTTGGACGGTCCCGCCGAATTGCCTTCGCCGAAAATCTCCGTAGTGACCCCCTGGCGGATTTTGCTCTGGGCATTGCCGTCTTCAAAAAGCAACCAGTCGGAGTGTGAATGAATGTCGATAAAGCCCGGCGCGACCACCAAACCACGCGCGTCGATCTCACGCTTCGCGGCGCCCGTTAGTGAACGTCCAATCTCGACAATTCGATCACCCTGGACGGCAATATCACCATAGAACCATGGATTGCCCGTGCCATCGACGATCTGGCCACTGCGAATTACCAAGTCATAAGGCTGATCGGCAGCAACTATTCCAGAGACAAAGATGAGCCCGGCCAGAGCGGCTGATCTGGCGGCAATGAATGTAGCAGGATGAGAATTCATGCGGGCGCCCACTCTAGCAGCTCAATACATCGCGTAAAGCCTTCGGCCTTTTCCAGGGCTATAGAGGTCTATAGAGGATACCCTTCCGCTTCGCCCTTTGGTAAAGCACGAATGAGTAACACCAACGGGGTGTCCATTGCTGGACGCGTCCGCACCTTAACCCGGCGCTACGAAGATTCCGTACACGTCGCGCAAACGGCCGTGCTGAACGTTCGGCTGCCTGGGTCTTCTACACAAGTCGTTGTGTTCAAAAGCCATAGGCGCCTGATAATGCCCTCGCGCCAATTTTCGCCGCGCGGCGAAAATTGGGTATAAATAAACACCCAAATCGAACACATCACTTCTTGTGAGCCAATTCGAGAATCGTTCGCAGTCCAGCCAGAAGCGCGCGCTCGATCTCGCTATCGGCGAGCCGGGTTGACGGAACATTGATCGCCTGCAATGCGTGTTGCCACGCCTCTGCGATCGCGCCGCCTCCAGCGATCAGCACGCTGCGACCGGCGACGAACATTCCACGAGCGATTAAGGGGTCAAGATCAGCCGCGATAAAAACGCCGGCCAGAAACGAGAGCCGTTGTTCGGCAGTGCTGTTGCTATTCATTTCGAGAAGGCGGACGCAGAAGAGCGCTCGCGCCAGCCCCGAACGGCGTTGTTCGTTGATTCCAGCTTCGCACCACTGGAGATCGATCTGAGCCGGGCGCTCGTGCGGGACGGCACTGGCCAGGATCGTTTGCGTTTGCGTCGCGTGAATCAACTCTCCCGAAATCGACGTGACGCTCGACTCGATGCGACCGAGTTCATCGATGCGGATCGCTTTCCAATGCGAGCCGAGGTTCAGAAGTGTCGCCGGTGGTTTAACGATGTTCTCCGCCGTCAAGCCAACGGCCAAGGTTTCTTCACCGCGCATGACGTCGATTTGCGAAATCGTTTCCAAAGTGCCAGTCCGGGGACCACATCGCACACCGGGCGCCATCATGAATGGCAGTTCGCTGACTTCGGGAAACGAATGCGGCCGAGTTGCCCCGGACAGTTCGGCGGCGCCGGCGGGTGCGCTCACGTGAGGCACTTCCGTGAGGCCAAGAGGCGAAGTGATCATTCCGGCGGCTGCGACATAAGATGGTTCTGCCGTGTGACCTGCACTGCGGCCCAACTTTCGGACCTCCAAAATCAGGTCCCGAAGCGCCGCGCGAATTCGTGTTGGAGAACCATCTCGGGCCGTGTCTCGCACGCCGACGCCAGCTTGCGCTCGCGCCAGAACTTCAGTGCCGCGCACAAGCCAGACACGGGTGTTCGTTGTTCCCATATCCACGCAAACTGAACAGGCCGCAGTGTTGGAAGGATCAGGCATGAGCTACACTCTCGCGCACAGCCGCGACATACGACAAGCAGCGCTGGCGCAGGTCTTCAGATGCGCCTGTAGCGCGCACTTTCGCACCCAGCAATTCCGAGCCGACTCCGACGGCCCAAGCCCCAGCCTTGAGATAGTTAGCGGCTGCTTCGGGGGTTACGCCACCGGTCGGAATCAGCCGGACGTCGGGCAGCGGACCTTGAATGGCTTTGATGAAGTTCGTTCCGAGACATTGCGCGGGAAAAACTTTTGCGGCATCTGCGCCCGCCTGAAGCGCTTCGACAATTTCGGATGGCGTAAAGCAGCCCGGAAACGATGCGAGTTGGCGCTGCTTCGTTGCTTCGATGACGGTCAAATCGCGGTTCGGCGAAACGATGAACCGGGCTCCGGCATCGGCGGCGCGCTTAACGTCATTTGCCGTAAGAACTGTTCCGGCGCCAACGGCGGCGTTCGACGCAAATTGTGTGGCCAACAGTTCGATTGAGCTGAATGCGCCCGCCGAATTGAGCGTTACCTCCACCGCAGTAATTCCTGTTTCGATGAGCAGAGCGACAATCTCCTCTTCGCGTCCGCCGAAATCACCGCGAAGAATGGCGATGATACGTCCCGTTTCGATCGCGCGAAGAATGTCGTCTTGGGCCATGAGTGTTTAGGTGTGACTGAAGCAAGTGGCAGGACAGTGCGTCTCGCCTGTCCAAACGCGAAGGTGCACCATGACCGGCGGGACGCGCTGTCCTACGAAGTTCATGGTTGTGACCAAAGATACTGAGCGCTCTGCTTATTCAAGAGTGAACCACTGCGCCTCCACGCGCCGGTTTTGGTCGTGGTCCGCGCCCAACGGTTCTTCCCAGCCGCGGCCGATGATTTCCAGCCGTGAAGCATCCACATTATGCTTCTCCTGCAACAAGCGCTTGATCTCCCCTGCCCTCTGTTTGCTGAAGTCAATTGCTCGGAGCGACATCTGCCGCACATATTGATCGCCGCCCTGCTTGCGAAATTCCTCGACCCGCGAATTGTCCACATGTCCGCGTAGGAGCACGGTCGAGCCCGGACTAACTTGGAGCAGCCGTTTGATCGCGTCGAGATTCCGGAGATTTTCCTGCACGTTCAAATCGAGATTTGTCGAATTCGGGTTGAAGAGAAATCGGATGTCTTTCGTCAGGAGCGGATCTCCTTCAACGGCGCCTCCGACCGTAGAGCGAATCGGCGCGATAGCGACTCGTTGATCTTTGAATGTGCCGGCTTGTTCGAGAGTCTTGAGGTGCTTCAAGTCCATGAAACGATCTGCGTCGGCCGGCTCTCGGATCAATTCGCTGCCGTATGCCAGGATAGCCGACTGATAAATCCCGCCGAAGCTGCCCGCGGCATCGATTGCGCCCGAGAAGAAAGCAAGATTCTCCGGAAGATTTGAAAAATGGACTTTCGCCAGTTCCGCTTTGGCCTCCTCTTTGTCCCACTTAAAAGCTTTTGCGATCAAGTCGAGGTGAGCCGCTTGATTGTCGCGAACCATGCGGTTGCCTTCCAGCAATCCGTTGACGAGACCGGCGACCTTGTCGGGATTCTGCTGAGCGAATCCTTTGTTGACGATGAGCACGTCGGCCACAATGAGAACGTTCTTGCTCGTGGTAAGGATGTGCGCTTTGCCACCGCTTTGTTGCACAACTTCGGTTGTCTTCGGCGCCCAGGTAACGCAGCCAGCCAACTGAGTGCGGCCCGCTTGAAGCTCCCGCAGAAAAACGTCCCCGGCTTTGAATGCATCCGCCGCGAAGACAAGATTCAGTTTATCTGGATCGGGCCGCGATTTGAGGTCGGCCAGCATATTAATGCCAATGCCGGCCTCCTGTGCGAGGTAACGTATGAAAAAGTCGGCCTCCGTGAATTGCGCCGTGACAAGCGTCTTGCCCTTGAGATTGTTGATGCGCTTGACGTCGCTTCGCACGACGACACCATCGGCCCCGCGGGAGTAGCCAATTTGCGCCGGGACCACAACTTGAAATTGGCGGCAATGAATCGCCAAGACATCGACCGTCGTCGCAGAAGCTGCCATTTTGCCGGAATTGAGCGCCGACCAGCTTTCTTCTTCGCTAAGTGTGAATTTGACCTTGAATCCATGCTTCTTGAAGAAGACCGAGTTCTCATTGGGATCGAGACCGCCGTTCGCGACGATGAGGCCTGAGTAGCCTGCATACTCGCTCAATTCGACTTCGATTGTGTTGTCCTTTGGCTGGTAGATGCCTGCCGGGGCCAATTGGGGACACGTCGTCTGTGTTTCCACGAGCTCTGCGATTTCCGGGACGGACGCCGTGGGCCCAGGGTCCGTTGCCGGACGCGATTGGGCGTTGGACGGCGATGTTTGGCTCGATGGCGCCGGTTGATTTCGCGGGGCGAGTTTATCCCACCAGCGATAAGCGCCAAATCCGACAACGCCGAGAATAAGAAGCGTGAGAACAAATTTGCCACGACCTGTCATATATTTTCCTCCATTCGCCGCTTTTAACTAAGTTTTGCATTTGCAATCTCCGAACAAGCGGGCCGGCAAGAACAGAATTGCTTTGACGAGCGCCAAGACTGCTTCAACGAGAATAAAGGCGAGACGGAAGGGCAGCGCGAGCAACCATACCACTGGGAATATTATCAGCGCTAAGATCGCAAGCGGCCACGATAGTATGAACAAGATCAGCCAAAACAGAATAACGGGCAGCGTTTTCATGGATTTCCCCTCTCCCTAACCCTCCCCATGAACCCGCGCGGTAGGATAGGCGTCCCGCCTGTCCGGCATTTGCGTACACCCAAGACAGGCGAGACGCGCTGTCCTGCCAGGTTCATGAGGAAGTTTAGGGGGAGGGGCAAATCCATGTTCACAGTTACTATTCTGCCAAGTTGCGCCGAAACGTTCGATTCTTCTTCAAGATAGCCAAAATCGATTCGGCCGCACCGCGGCCGGTTTCAGCTGCGCCATTCATGAAGCCCTGAAAGTCCGTGCTGCAATGCTCTCCGGCAAAGAAGAGATTCTTGACTGGCTTGATTTCAGAACCGGCAATCGTCGTCCATTGGCCCGGCTTGTAGCAGGCGTAACTTCCTTTCGTCCACGGGAACCTCGGCCAATCAAACCGTTCCACTTTGCCGTTATGTGTTGCGCTGACGCCAGGAAATGCCTTCTCGACCCCCGGCAACAATCGTTTGGCTTGGTCCGACGGTGTTCCTTGGCCTGCCGTCAGAGCTAATCTGCCGCCAGAATAACAAGTGAGACCCCCAGCTGTTCCCGGCTGCAATCGGCTGTTGTCCCAAGCCAACTGATATGGCTCGTCTGTAAAGATGTTCCCCGAGTATTTGAGATCTCGCCAAATCCGCTTGTGGAATCCGAGCATCACTTTGGTGTTATTCCCGTAACCAAGCTCGGCGATCGCTTTCCGCTTGACCTTGGGCAACTCGACCTGCAATTCGACTTCACGCAGCAGTGTAAACGGAAGGCAAAGCACGACGAAATCGGCTTCGACATCGACCGTGGCGCCGCTTGGTCCCGACAGGTGCAATACGTAAGCGTCGCCCTTGCGTCTCAGGGCGGCCAATCGATGTTCAAACCGAATCTGATCGCTGACACGCTGGGCGAGTTCATCGACAATACGTTGATTGCCTCCGGCCACCTTGTAGCGCTCGTCGCTTTCACCGAAGGCCTCGAACTGGTTCTTCGAAAGATCCGTCGAAATCATGAACAACATGTTGAGCGCTGACTGTTCGTTCGCCTCCAAACCGTATTCCGTGACAAAAGCCACTTCGAGCAACTCACGCAGCCAGCCCGTCGCGCCAATAACGTTCAGATAGGCATCGAGCGTAGTGTTGTCCAGTTTCCGTCCTCCGCCCTCATGCTCAAAATCAACCACGTCGCCCAGTTTGTCGAAGTCAGTTTTCAAGCGCGCTGCAATCGGGCGAAAGGCTTCGACAACTTTCCTTTCTGTATGGTGACTTCCATCAAAGAAGTACGCCTCGCGAATCAACTCCGTTTCGCCGGGACCCTGGACATCGAGCAGTTCAAGGTTGAAATCCTTGACCAGCGCGAGCATGTCTTCGTGGTTGCTGTCAATGAATTCGCCGCCCAATTCAGTTGTTAAGCCTGGGGCAAGAATATCTTTGGCGGTGTACATCCGGCCGCCACTGCGTTTGCTAGCCTCAAAGACATCGGCGCGCAAGCCTGCGAGTTTCAAGCGATACGCAGCGTTCAAACCAGCCATCCCCGCCCCGACGATTGCGACGCGTGGTATCGGTCCACTGACTCTGCGTTCGGAAGTGACGCATGAAGTAAATGCCCCAGTGGCGCCAATCGCCAGCGCGCCTGCGGTGGACATTTTTAGAAACTCGCGGCGCGAAACGCGCGCTGCCTTCTCTATTTCAATCAATTCATCCACTGGCGGCCGCGATGGACGGTCGGCTTGAATGGCCAGGGAAAAAGCGCGTCGAATCGCCGAGAATAGTGGAGTGCGCCCGCTGGGAGCGCGCCGAGGAAAACGATACTTTGGAATTCGCATTAGATTCCCCTCTCCCTAACCCTCTTCCCATCGGATGGGGAGAGATGTCTCCGAAACACATGTTCGATCATTGCGCCCATGAACCTGATGTTGCGGCATGTAGTCCCGGCTTTAGCCGGAGCGATTGCACTCCGCAAAAGCTGTTTAGCGGCGAGCCAATGCTGCCGCCTAAAGGAGCGGCTACGTACCGGGAGGTTCATGGAGAGGGGCGCGCTGCTGCTTGGAAGAATATTCACAGCGATTATTTTTCCGCGATCTTCTGCCGTTCGGGTGGAGGACTGCTGGCTTGAGCGGCTGGCGCCGCTTCGCTTTGGACTAAGCCCATTTTCTTTTTGTATTCTTGGAAGAGCATCGAGCCTCGAACCTTGCGCATATCTTGCTGGCGTTGGATGTTCGAGCCCATTTCTTTCGCCAGGTCCAGTGTGGCGCGCATCTGGCCTTCGCCTGCGGCGGCCGATTGCCGCAATTGCTGCATTGATTGTCCCATCTCTCCTCCCATCATCCCTTGCAATTCGGTGATGGAGCCTTTCATCATGGTCGCGAGATTTTCCAAAGAACGGCCAATGGCAACCTTGGCTTTGACGGCTTCAAATTCTCGTTGGAACTTTTGGATCTCGCGCAGGCTTTGGGCGATGACGCGCGTATTCTGCTGGTAGAGTTCTTCGAGGTTGTTGAGTTGAGCAGTATTCTCGTTGATCTCGCTTTCGAGATTCGCCAACTCCTCGGCGTAATGTGCGCCGTTCCCTTCGTCATTTACGGCAGCAGCGGCTTGCAGCATTCCCTGCAGTTCATCACGCTGGCGCTGTTGACGCTTGAGTTGATCCTTGAGCAGGGCAATTTGCCCGGCGAGTTGGCCGTTGGCGTAATGTGCCTTGTCAGCTTTGGCTTTCGAATCGCGGATGCCGCGTTCGACCACCGCTTGGTTGATGGCGTCGGTTTCGGTGGCCTTTTCAGCCATTAAGCCCATCCAGATAAACAATCTTTTAATCGCTCGGAACATAAATCTGTTATTCGAAAATATTCATTCGCCTTGGAAAGACATTGCGTGCTGAGCAAACATATCTTTGATGCATTGCATCGTTAATCCTTCTTCCCTTGTGTTGACGGCGGCGCCTCCGCTTCCAGCAGAATCTTCTCCTCCAAGATCAATTCAAGTTGAGAATTTAGCTGAACTTCATCCACGGCGCCCACCACCGTCGCCCCCAGTTTTCGCACTGGCGCAAAAACCTTGGCATCGATATCGAACGCCACAAAGTGAACGAACATTATCGTGTCCTTGCCTGCGGCATCCTTACGCAAGCTTGGCAAGATGGCCGATGGGTCCGGGCCCCGCGTGTTGATTCCGTCCGTGACAACAAGAACGTGTTTGCGGCTCAGGTTCGACGCCAAAACTGACTGGCCCGCGGCACGCACTGCTTCGCCGAGCGGGGTCGATCCCTCCGGGCGTGAAAACGCCTTCAGCCAAGAGCGCATGGATGAAGCGTCAAAGGCTCCGAACTTCACCGCAGTCCCTGCTTTGTCACCGGAGAAGACGAAGAGGCCGGCTTGGATTTGCCGCGGTCGATCTTTTGGTGAAGCGGCCACAAACGTCTCAAGGCGATTGATGATCGCGCTGACTGCACGATTGGCGATCTGATATTTCGGAGTCATCTTCCCGCTGCTGTCCTTCACCGGTTCGAGCATGCTGCCCGAAGTATCGTAAACAATGCCGATGGCGATTCCTTCTTCGAGGGGAGCAGCTGAGGCCTCGGTCCCAAAGAGAATAAGGGCAAGCCAAAGGGGCACGGCCAACAAACAGACGAGGTTGCGGATTACACTAGGTCTATTCACAGGCGTCTTTCTCCAACCGAATGCTTTCGTCTAACAGGCAAGTTAGCCTCTGTCAATTTCCATGCGCACACTGCCAGAGGCATTCCGCCGGCCACAATTACGAAATCTAGTTGTGCTTGTAAGCCTGTAAATTAAAAGATCCATTCACCTCCATTGGCGCGGTCCACGGTTGGCAGGGCGAACCTGCCGGTGAGCCGACAAAGCGTAATCGCGAATTGCTTATGGAAGGGGCAAGCAGCCTGAACCGTTCGACGCTCGAAGGAAGCACTAAAGTTTTCTGCGCGATTGCCGATATATACAGACTAAAGGTATTAGGATAGGCGCTGGCCAGGAGACCGCGCTCCTCTCCCTTAATACCAAGTGGCACGGATGCCGCTTGACTGAATAGACAAAAGGATTTGTCTGATGAAGATACGACAACATGACTGGGTAATTGGCTCGCTTCTGTCGGCCGATTCGAATGCCCAGTCCTTTAACTCTCCAGACTCGCCTTCGCGAAACAAGAAGCGATCCGCGCAAGAGCTGTCACTTTCGGGCGAGGACAGCGTTTCAATTGATCCTCACACAGCTTTTGGCTGCCTGGACAACTCCGCCACGGCAAATGTCGGGAGGGCCATATCATTGCGGCAAACTCAGGATGGCTTTCTGCAGAATGTTCAGGAAGCCTTGCATCGGATGAGTGAACTTTCCGTCCTGGCACAGAGCGAAGCCAAGAGCGATCTGGACCGCCGGACTTACACGAACGAGTTCGCGCAATTGCAACATAGAATTCAGGGCCTTGGCTCGAAGATGTTTGAAGCTGTCAGGCTCTTTCACTCGACCACCATTGGAAAGTTAACGGAAGAAGCCGCTGCGTTATCGGGCCAAGCCAAACCGGCGCCGCCCGACAGCGATCCGGTCAAGGTTTGTCTGAAGCATACGGCCGACCCTGCTCTGACCGCGATCACAAATTCCAAGAGCGCCTCCGAGGCCATAGCCACAATAGACAATGCCCTCAAAACGGTCACGAAGATGCGGAGCGCTGTGAGCGCAACAATCCAGCGTTTGGGTGAAGCAGGCGAGCAATTATCGGCGCTGCGGGAGCATCTATCGGGCAAGAAAAAGCGAATCAAAGGTGGCGACGTTGCCGAGCTAAGCACACGATTCGCCCGCTACGACATCCTGGGGAAATCCGGGACGGCGATGCTGGCGCAGGCGAACGCACTTCCACAGTCCGCGTTGCGGCTGCTGAATTAGGCCAGCACCGCTCGGACCTGACGAACACTGCAACTGCATCGCAAGCCGTGAGGCATGCGCTTAAGAACATTCTGCAGAATTATTCACACGTACACTTGCGTGAAGCTCGCAAAGGGAAAAGTGCCCGAACCACCCAATTACCCCTAGGTCGGACACTTATAGCCTTACACAGCGTTGCACTCCGCCTTGAATTCGGTTCAACAGTACGCATCTCTCCTACCCTAGGGCTATCGGGCCGTCTCGGGAGCTGGCCTAGAATAATATAGGCAGGCTAGAATGTCTTTGACAAACAGAGGGGTCATTCTAAATTGCCCTCCGCTTAATGGGGTCGTAGCTCAGTTGGTAGAGCACCACAATGGCATTGTGGGGGTCAGGGGTTCGAGTCCCCTCGGCTCCACCATTAA
>VHDE01000046.1 GCA_016871515.1 Verrucomicrobiota bacterium | reverse complement strand
GGAGCCTAACGAGATGTGGGTAATAAAAAGGACTCAAAGTCTGCGCTACGTTTTCGCGCTGCGCTACACGAGCGAGTCGAAATATGACCGAGAAGATTTTGTGCGTCGATGATGACGCAAATATCCTATCCGCATACGAACGCAATCTGCGCCGGCGCTTTTCCATTCAAACGGCTCTGGGGGGCGAAGAGGCGCTGAAGATTGTGCGCAATGACGGACCGTTCGCGATTGTGGCGGCGGACATGAGAATGCCGGGGCTCAATGGCATTGAATTGTTGACGAAGATACGCGAGATCGCTCCGGATACCGTCCGCATCATGCTCACCGGAAATGCCGAGCAACAGACTGCGGTCGAAGCGATCAACAAGGGACATATTTTCCGATTCTTGAACAAACCGTGTTCTCCTGAGTTTCTCGGGGCCGCGCTGGAATCCGGTCTTCAGCAATATCGTCTGATTACCGCCGAAGGCGGAGGCGCTCGAACAGATGAACAAACGTCCTGGCGCCTACGATCCAAAGGTTATCGCGGCCGCAACGGCGACGCTGACTCAAGATCCTCAAGCGCCAAAATCAGGCCAGGCGATCGGCGTTAAGGATCTATCCGCTGGTCAAGTGCTCTTGTCTCCAATTCAAACAAACGACGGGGTTCTGATCGTTCAAGCCGGGACAGCCATTTCACCGATGCTGCTTGAAAAACTGCGGAACTTCGCCGAGTTAAGCGGGATCAAAGAACCGATCTACGTGAAGAAGTGAGCCAGCTCTCCTGCACTGGCCACGCCCGAAAACTTTCGCCGCACGCGGTTGAGTCTGCTGGTCGAAACCTTTTTCGTCGGCGCCTTCCTGCCGGACTCTGACTTCGTTAATTGACGCCACGAGCGTGATGCTTCATTTTTCCAAACAATGGGGACGCTGTTACAACGGATGCATTGGACTCGAGTTCGGGAGCGCGAACAGCTTCGACAGACGACGCTCGGAGCGTTACGTCAGGTCCTGTGCGATCTCTATCCCTCCGGCGCTAATGTCTGGGTATTTGGTTCTCTCATTCGCGCGGAAAAATTCAGCGAGAATTCGGATGTAGATCTTGCGGTCGAATCGGCTCCTCAGGGACGATCATTATTCTGGTTGCAAGGGGAGTTAGAAGCGCGTCTCGGATGCGCGGTGGATGTACTCTTGTTGGCTGAGACGCGGCTCCGATCAAAGATCGAGCGGGAAGGAGAAATGTGGACGCTGTAGGGTTTGAGCTTTTGCTTCGTGAGATGGGAGCGGATCTTGTCGTGATGGGCGATGCATTGCGCAAGGCCCAGTCAAATCTCGGCGAAAAACACGAAACAACAATGAGTTGCCAACAGCAGGCATGTCACCCAATGCGTGGCACGTATTCATTTTGGGAATCCCTTTTTTTTCGTGTCTTTCGTGTTTTTCGTGGTCATCAACCGCCGCTTTCAGGATGAATCGCCGTTTTTCTGTTAACTACGGCTTGGACGACTTCGGTTTCTTGCGCCGCTTATGTTCGTCTTGTTGAAACTGTTTTTCAGCTTCTTGGATTCCAATCAGGCCGGCCTTTTCTTCCTTCGCAACGATTGCGGCCTCTTCCGGGCTCTCCAGAACCGTTGCCCGCATCAGGATGATCAATTCGCTTCGGGAATTGTCTGTGTCTTTGGAACGAAAGAGCGCGCCGACTCCGGGAATATCCTTGAGCAGCGGGACGCCCGATTTTCGCTTGGTCTTGCTCGAAGTAATAAAGCCGCCCATCAAAATCGTGTCCTTGTTCCGGACGGTCAGAGTGGCTTCTGCTGACCTCTCGCTGATTTCCGGAATTGGGTTGTTATCAATAATTCGATCTCGGCCAACCTGGCTGGCCTCTTGATAAATTTCCATCACGACCAGACCCTCCGGTGTGATAAAGGGCGTGACCTCCAATCGAATACCCACTTCAACCCGCTCAACGATGGTTCGTGGGGTATAGCCGCCGCCGATGCCGCCAAATCCGCCGTAGCCGTAAGAGTCGTACGATCCCGACGGATACGGAACCACGGTGATAAAGTCAAAGTTGCCGGGTATGGCGTGCGAAGTCTGAATGCGCGGGCGCGAGATGACGTTGATTGTGCTATCAGTGGCGATGGCCCGCACGGCAAACTCCATATCATCGTTAATCTTGCCGAAGTAGTTAAACCCGGAGGGGGCCGCGCCCGGAAAATTCGTGATGTTGTTCAAGAAGGATTGGCCGTTGTTCAGCACGCCCGCGCCGGTTAAGTTGCCGCCAAATCGACGCGGATTCTGGAGCATGCTCACGCCAAGGTTCTGTGTGTCGCCGAGTTGCACTTCCATGATGATCGCTTCGATGAGCACCTGAGCCAAAAGAACGTCCACTTTGGCCACGATGTTCGTGATCATCTCCATGTCTTTTTTGTTGGCGAAAATCAGCAGTTTGTTCGAGCGATAGTCAGGAACGATCTTCGCGTCTTCAAGGAGCTCCATTTGGGGGCCGCCAGCCGCCCGCTGCACAATCTGTTGAAGGCGATTTTGAAAATTGGCCTGAGCGCCACCGGCAGTCGGTTGAGCCTGTTGCGGTGAATACGTTCCCATTCCTCGGCCATAACCGCCACCATAACCATAACCTCCATACCCGCTCTGTCCCAACCGGCTGCTGCCGCTGCTGCGCCCAAGGCGTCCGCCCGTTTGCCGGCCACCGGTGGCGCGCGCTCCAGTCGCGGCCGCTGAAGCTGCTCCGCCGCCCGCAGTCCCGCCTTGTCCGGAAATCAAACTCGACATCGTATCGTAAAGGTCTTCGACCTTCCCATATTTGATCGGGATGACCTCCAGTTTGTATTCGGACGGCCGCTCGACATCGACTTTCTCGATCACTTCGAGCATGCGTTTGACGTTCGACGTGTACTCGCGCAGGACGATAGTGTTGTTGTGATCGAACGGAGTGATGCTGTTCGGAATTTTGCTGAAGCTCGTCAGCACTTGAGCCAGCTCGGTCGGCTTAACTGTCTTCAGTTCGACGATTTGCGTCACGAACTGTTCGGCTTCCGAATACTCTTTGCTTTTCATTTGCGAAAGAGGCCCGCCTTCCGTGGGCGCGATCTGAGCTGGCACCGCCTTCACAAACTTTTCATCCACAGGAATCATCGCGATCTGATTCAGAGCCAGCACGGCGTCCATGGCGAAAACCGCTTCTTGTCTGGTCCAGTCGGTTTGGGCTTTGAGCGTAATGCCTTGTGGCGCGCCGGCCAAGGCGTAAGGACGCAGCACGGTGCGGCCGGAGACCATCGAGTAGATTTCGAAGAATTGATCGAGCGGCATGCCTTGAACCTGGATGACCGTAGCGGGAATTATCTGATTGGGATCCGCAACAGCCGGAGGGGCGGCCGCCGGAGGTTGCTGAACGGCTGCCGCAGGCACTCCGGGAAGGTTCGGGCCCGGACCCGGTGTGACTTGAGCGGGCACGGCTTGAATCGGAGCAGGTTGCCCTTGGACCGCAGCGCTGGGAACGTTTTGTGTCGGCACCAACTGACCCGGAGCAACAGCCGCCGGAACATTGGGAGCGACGATTGTTGGCGGGGTTGGGTTCGCAGGAACTGGCACCGTGTTGGGCAAGGCCTGGGGCGTGGCAGCAGCTGGGCTCGCCGCATTCGTCGGAACAACAACGGCCGGGGGCACGACGACGACCGGCGGCGCGGTGATCTGGGTGGAGGGTGGAGCCGTTGGCACAGCGTTCGTGAGCTGCGATGGCGCGGAGAGGACACCAGTATTTGGATTGACGACGGTGACAGGAGGGGTTGTCACCCTGACCGGAGGGTTTGTTTGAATTACGGGCGCAGCGGTCGGAACGACAGGAGGATTTGTCATGGCGCGCCGGAGCGTCTGCACCATCGCGTCGGTTTGCTCGGGGGTCAGGGCGGGTGTCGGGCGAGTCTCAGCGTTCGTGTTAACGGGACGGGGATTACGGCGCGGTGGCGGCGCCTTTTGGGCGTACAGCCACGTTCCGAACAACACGGTGACGGCGACGAGGAGAGCGGTGAGGATTTTCACAATGTTTCAGTTTGTTATGTTCGCGTTGGCGAAGTTGTTCGCAAGTTTGGCAGATCCAACTTGCAGTTTAGCTGTTTACTTAAGATTGGCTTCGGTGGTTGATCTGGCCGTTCTCGTGGGAGCGGGCTTGTTCGTCCCCGAGGCAGCCACCGCTTTGTTTGTTGACGTCCTGGCGCTGGCGGCCGCTGGACGCGGCGAAGCCGAGGGCGCAGGCTGCGGTGGAGCTTTTTTCTGATAGCTGGCGACCAAGGTAATATCACCCTCGAGTCGCATTTGGCCCGGGGCCGGACGAAGACTGAGGTTCTGGACCCGAATTAAGGAATTGGTCGAAGCAAGGCTGACCAAGAAATTCACGAGTTCTTCGTTTCCGGTGTTGACGTGAATGCTCAACGTTTGCTCCTCGAAGAATTGATTTGTTTTTGTGGAGCTGGCCTTAGGCCGCGGGTCGTTGCGAGTAATGTTCAGTCCGGTCAGCCGCGCTTGATTTTGGACGGTCAAGAGCAGGTCCAAATCTTGTCCTTCACCCACCACGCTTGATCCTTGGCTTTCGAGGTCCTTTAATTTGGATTCGTAAGTGGAAATACGCGCGATTTCTTTCTGGTAAGTTTGCAGCGTCCTGTTGTTCTTTTCGCGCTGCTCCTGGAGAATTCCCCAATCTTTGAAGTGCGGCCAAACGAGCCAGAGATTCAGCACCACAAAGAGGACGATAGCGACAATAACGACTAAGCGCTTCTCATGAGGCCGCAAGTTCAGTTTGTCCCAAAATGATCTCATTGGGTCTCGGCGCGTTTCAGTTCGCTATTAAAGCGCCAGGCGATGGTTTGTCCGCGTGTGTCGTAGATCGGTTGTTCCACTTTGCTGAAGACGAGCTCGCCATTCGCGGTGACTTTTCGCAGGGCAGCGTTGTAATCAAACAGTTGATTTACCTGGTCCTGCGATGGGGCAGTGCCTTGCAAGCGCAGCTCTTGACCGCGTTGCAGTGCGAACTCGGTGAGCGTCAGGTCGGGCGGCAATAGCTCCGAGACGGCGCGCAACGAATCGAGCGCCGCGTACTTCAGGTTGAGCTGATTCTGGAGAACCTCGACGCGCTCCTTGAGTTTCACGGCATTCGTGTACGAATCGCTGACGGACGCCACCTGCTTGTCCAAACTGTACTTTTGAAACTTAATGACTTGAAGTGCCGCAAAATAGATGATGACACCGACCACGTAAGCCGCGATGACGGCGCCAAGGCCGCTCATCCAAAGCCGATCAATGAACCGCTGCTGGTAACGAGCCGCATGTTCCGCGGGCAATAAGTTCGCCGGGGATTCGTTGCGCGCGGCAAGGCGGGCGGCCAATTCCGCCAGGGCTGTTTTGCTCAGCGGGTCGACCAGCGTGACTTTGTGCCCGGCCCACTGGCTCAAAGCGGGCTCCCAACGCGCCAGCGCCGCTTCATCCCCGGCGACATGACAACGCGTCTGCACGGTGAACCAACCTTCCATCTCACCGGCCCACGCGGCTTTGGTGAGTTGTTCGACGAGCAATGCGCCGCGGTTCGGGGATTCCGGCAGGTGCACCAGTTGCAATTGCTGCAGCGCTCCGCCGTACCACCAAGCGACCAAGCAAAGGTTCCGCGTTCCCTCACGACTCGGATAAATCCAGATGCCATTCTCCTCGAAACGCGTCGCCAGGAGTTCGTGCAGTTGTGGTATTTCGAGACGGTCGGGTTGATAGCCGTCGCCTTCGAGTTTGCCCAAGAATTCCTCGACCACCGCGCGCGCGGCGATGACCACGATCACCGTTTGCATGTTCTCGGCGTGCTGCGGGAGGAATTCGACGCTCCAAACAATCTGCGTCACGGGAAGAGGAGAGAGTTTTTCGAGTTGCAGTTCCACCATCGCCAGCAACTCCCCGCGATCTGCGGCTGGCAAATGAGCCACTCGCAGGAAAACTTGATCGGCCGGAAACCAGGCAATATTAAGCTTGCGCTGCCAGAGAGTGCGCCAGTCTTTGGCCACTAACTTGGCGGGCAATGGTTCGGGAGGAACGACACGCTGTTCGGCCGTCAACGAAACTTCACCGTTCCCGGCGCTAAAACGCCATATTTGTTTGGCTTCCAGGCCTCCACTCGCGCCTACGTCCAGAACGTTGCAAGAATGCAGGTTTGATTTCTTCACTCTTTCACCCACATTTCTGCTTTGCTGTCGCCCACCAAGGCGTTTAGGTGCTCTTCCGTCTGCGTGACACGCAGCACTTCTTCGATGGTCGTCAAGCCCGCCCGCACTTTGTTCCAGCCATCGACACGCAGTGTGCGCATTCCCTGGTCGATGGCACGCTGCGCGATTGTGCTGGCGGGCGCGCGATTGAGAATCAATGGCCGAAGCCCTTCATTCAGGATCAATATTTCGTAAATTCCCATTCGCCCCTGGTAACCCAACTCGCGGCAATCTTCGCAACCTTTCCCGCGCCAAAACTTCGCGGTCTCGATTTCAGCTTCGGGAAATCCGATCTTCCGCAGATAATCGCGTTCGACTTTCTGTTCCACTTTGCAATGGGGACAAATGGTTCGGACCAACCGTTGCGCCATGACAGCTTCAACGGACGACGCCACGAGGAACGGCTCGATCCCCATGTCGATCAAACGGGTGAAAGCGCTCGGAGCGTCGTTCGTGTGGAGCGTGCTGAAAACCAAGTGGCCGGTCAACGCGGCGCGAATGGCGATCTCGGCGGTTTCCAAATCGCGAATTTCGCCGACCATGATCACGTTTGGGTCCTGCCGCAGAATGTGGCGCAGGCCCATGGCAAACGTGAGTCCAATGTCCGACCGCACCGCGATTTGGTTGATCCCTTTGAGTTCGTATTCGACCGGTTCCTCGATGGTGATGATCCGTTTATGGACCGAATTGATCGTGCTCAGAAACGCGTAAAGCGAGGTCGATTTGCCCGAGCCGGTTGGTCCAGTAACCAAAAGAATTCCGTGGGGCTTTACGATGATTTCTCGCAACGCTTCCTCTTCAGCGGGCGCGAACCCGAGCTTGTCGAGGCTCAGAAAGATCTTGCCGCGCGTCAGCAACCGCAAAGAAACGCTCTCGCCATAAACCGTCGGCACAGTCGAAACGCGAATGTCGATTTCCTCGCCCTTGATCCGCACGTTGATGCGACCGTCTTGAGGCAAGCGCTTTTCGGCGATGTTCATTCCGGACATGACTTTGATGCGGGAAATCAAGGCGGCCTGATAACGCTTGAGTTGCGGCGGCATCGGGGTCTGATGGAGAATTCCATCGATGCGATAGCGAATGCGCAGTTCGTCTTCGGCCGGCTCGAAATGGATGTCAGTGGCTCGGTCCTTAAACGCTTCCCAAATAATCTGGTTGACGAACTTGATGACGCTGGCTTCCTGATCGCCTTCCGTAATTTCCTTGTCTTCACCAACTAATAATTCAATCGGCTCGTCTTCGGCGATCTCATCGAGCGTTTCGGCGCCGACACCGTAGTACTTCTTCAGCGCCTTTTCGATTTCAACTTTCGGCGCGAGGCCAAATTCAACTGGGCAATGGGCATCAAATTGAACCGCGTTCAACATTCCGGTATCGAACGGGTTGCTCACGGCGACTTGCAGAACATCATTTTCGAACCTGGTCGGCAGAACCGCATATTGGAACGCAACCTTAGTGGAAATCCGTTGCTGAACTTCAGAAGAGACGACCGTTCGGGGAAGTTCCAGGTAAGGCCAGTTAAGGGCTTGTGCCAAACGCTGCAAAAAAGTCTCCTCGGATAACCCGGCTTCTCGGCTCAAGAACGCCAACAAAGTTTCCTGCGAACCGTTTTCAACGGCAATCCGCCACTCTTTCATCCAGGTGTCAAACTGGTCAGCGTTCGCCAGAGCGGCTTGGGCCAGAACGTTCTTTATTGAAACAAATGCCATGTGAACAAATCACTGCAACCTTCTCTTATACAAGTGAAACAAGAGAAAGTTGCGGAACGATGCTAAACTAATTGAGGCTTCTTCCAGATCGGCACAAAACGCTTCATTTCGTCAATGAGGAACTGGCAAGCGGCAAAGGCTTCTCCCCGATGAGGCGCGGTGACTTCCACCCAAAGGGAGGGTTCGCTAACCTTAACGTTGCCGATCCGATGCACCAAGCGGACCGAGGCCACCGGCCAGCGTTTTTCGATCTGATCAAACAAAAGATGAAATTGGTGCTCCGCCATCCGTTGGAACACTTCATAATCGATCGCGCTGATGGCGCGGCTTTCCTCGGCTCCTCGCACCACCCCCGCAAAATAGACCACCGCTCCCAGATCAGCAGAGATCGAACGATCTCGCACCAGCGCGGCTTCGTCAATTGGATCGGTGGAAATAACCAAGTGCCGTTTCATGAACTGCTTACTTCGCTGCATGAACCGTACGGAGCGCGGACAGCCTTGTCCGCGCGGTTTGCGCAAACTGATCAAAATGCGCGGACAAGGCTGTCCGCGCTCCGTGCGGTTCATCGGGGAGGTCAACTTTGATCGTGTCCATGCGTTCTAACCACCTTGGACCGGCGGAAACAATGAAACTTCATCTCCATCCTTCAAGACATAACTGCCATTCTGATATTCAACACCTACCGCAATGAGTGTGGACCTTTTCATAGCCGCAAGTTTCGGAAATCGCTCATGGAGACGCGTCAGCAAATCGCCGATTGTGCTGCCGGACAGCAACTCTTCGATGGTTTGGCTGCATCCGGTCAGCTCCTTAAAATATGAATGAAAACTGACGTTGATTCGCATCTAATCTTTGTTGTGACGCTAACTTAACTGCCCGACGTTCCATCGCGGGCATAAATTTCCCGGTGCAACAGAGCCACGAATGGTAAGTTGCGGTATCGTTCGGCAAAATCAAGCCCGTAGCCAACAACAAACAGGTCCGGAATCTCGAAACCCACGTAATCCGGGCGGACCTTTTCAATGCGTCGAGAAGGCTTGTCTAACAACACACATATCTTGATTTCACGCGGACGGAGCAGGCGAATTCGGCCTAGCACGGTGTTCAAAGTCTTTCCAGTGTCCAGAATATCATCTACTAACAGAACGTCACGCGCGCGAACATCCAGGCGCAGTTCCTTGGTGAAAATCAGCTCGCGCGACTCTGCTCCGCCGCGATAGCTGGAGACGCCGACAAAATCCAACCGCAACGGAAGCGTCAGGCGGCGAATCAAATCCGCTAGAAACATGACTGTGCCATTGAGAAGTGAAACAATGACTAGCTCGCGTCCGGAATAATCGCGTTCAATCTCTCGAGCCAAGGCGTTCACTCGCCGCTCCAATTGCGCTTTGCTAATCAGGACGCGACTAACTTCTTGCCGCCACCTTCGAGGGACGGAAACCTTTCGCGACGTCATAAGAAAGATTCTTGGCGATTGGTTCCGCTCCCCATGAACGTCCTTGTCAACTGTGGCTGGCGAAGGCAAAAAGCAGCCCCTCTCCCTAACCCTCTTCCCATCGGATGGGGCGAGGGAAAAGAGGCGGGCGCCTCTGCCTTAGATAAGTTTGAATCCATTCGATTACGCAAAAACTTTCCCTCGCCCCATCCGATGGGGAGAGGGTTAGGGAGAGGGGCTTTATGCACCAGGTTCATGCTCCCAATGCGCGCAACATTTGCCTGGAGGCTTTCCATGCGCCAAACTTTTTCGAGGGCCTCGCGGGGATGCAAGCACAAAGCTTGCGGAGCGTGGACCGCTGCCCTTTGAATTAACCAATCCCTCAGCAACTGTCGGCTTCTTTCCTTCGCGTTTCTCCATGAACATGCGTCGTAGGACAGGCGTCTCGCCTGTCCAGCATGTGCACGCACATATCAAAAGCCGGACAGGCGGGACGCGCTGTCCTGCGAGGTTTCATGGTCCCAATGCGTGCGGAACTTTGAACTTTGAACTTTGAACTTTGAACTTTGAACTTTGAACACTATAAAACGCTTCATGTTGCCCAAGCTGCTTTCCGATGGCGGCCCAGTCATGTGGCTGTTGCTGCTGCTGAGCGCCGTCGCCCTGGTCGTGTTCATCGAGCGTCTGCTTCATTATCACCGTGCGCAAATCAATTCGCCGGAGTTCTTGAACGGCGTGCGGAATGTTCTCAAGCGGGAAAACTTGGTCGAGGCTTTGTCCATTTGCGAAGCCACCCCAGGCCCGGTTCCCCGTCTCGTGAAAACGGCGATTCTAAATTACGAGCGAGGCCGCGACGGAGTTCGTGAAGCGCTCGAAGAAGCAGGATTACTGGAGGTGCCGCGCTTGGAGGAGAAGTTGAACTTGCTCGCCACGATCGCGCAGATTTCACCGTTAATGGGCCTGCTTGGCACGGTGCTGGGTTTCATGCGCATTTTCTCGGTCGTTCACGCCAAGGGCTTGCACGCTCATAGCGGCGATTTGGCGTCGGGAGTTTGGGAGGCGCTTATTTGCACGGCTTTCGGGCTGGCCGTCGCCATTCCCTGTTATGCTGGCTATAACTATTTAGTCAGCCGGGTGAACAGCATTGTGCTCGACATGGAGAAAGCCTCGACGGAAATACTGAACATCGTCAGCAATTTGCCGATTCCCAAAAGCCAATGAAACTTCCGCGGAACGTGAAGATTTTCCGAGGGCAGCTCGATGCCGCTCCGTTTGCCGGAGTTACTTTCTTGTTGCTGATCTTCCTGATGCTCCATACGAAACTTGTTTTCACGCCAGGGGTTCGCATTGATCTGCCCCAAGTGCCGTATCGTGTGCCGGGAACGACCAATCTCTCGACGGTCGTCGCGGTCGATATGAGCGGCACGTTTTATTATCAAGGCAAGGCGATTCCAGAAACGAAGTTGTACGACGAACTGAAGGCTTTGCGTGAGCGGACCAAGGAACCGTTAACCCTCGAAGTGCATGGGGACCGAACTGGAAAACTTGAGACGGCTTTTCGACTCTGGAGCATGGCCGGAGAGATTGGCTTTGAAAATGTGCAGATTGTTTCGCGGCCCCCGTTATCACCCGTGCGAGCTGAAGGAATTACGCCGTAAGAGAAAAGCTAAGTGAACGCGATTGCCGTCGAATCAAGTTCTTGGTCTAACCGTCGCTGGTGCTGGCTGGTTTTGCTGGTGTTCGCTTTGCAGTTGGTCCTGATAGTCTATCTCTCGGAGAAAGGCGGGGTGCGAACGCCCGCACCTTTTAAGACGTCGATTCGTTTGGTTGACCGCCGATCTATCGACACGGAGACCGCCGAGCTGTTCGCCATCCGAGATCCGACGCTGTTCGTGCTGGCAAATCCCAGGGGTTTTTCTGGAAGTGCATGGCTGAGAGTGGAGCCGTTTCCTTATTCTTTGACGAATCGCACCGCAGCACCGCAATGGCTGGCGCCTGATACCGGCGAACTGGCCGACGAATTCGCGCAGTTCGTTGGACAAACCACCGATTGGCCAGTTCCTCATTCAGAAAAGCCGCGGCCGTTGCTGTCGCAGATCGAAATTCCTGATACGGGGAGCGTTCTTCAACCAACCTTGCGCATCGAAGGTGATTTGGCCCAACGGCGCCTGCTTTCCAGCAATGCTCTCCCCGCCGCGCAACCCGGGATATTAACCAATTGCGTCATTCAGGTTATTGTGCTCGATGATGGGCGAACGTTTTCCGCCACTCGACTTGTCAGCAGCGGCTCGGCCGCAGCCGATGAACAGGCTGGGCAATTTGCGCTGGCAGCTCGCTTTACCCGGTTGAATGACCCATCCGGCTCGTTATTAAGTCATCCTGGCCGAATAACCACTGGCACGCTCGTCTTCGAATGGCTCGGGACCAACGAACCACGCACCAATAATCGGTCCGCGAAAAGGTGAATATCGGGAGCCTGCCATCATGACAATCGACGCGCTCGCGAGCGGTTACGTGCTTTGTTTGCTTGCTGGGCTTTCAGCCGTAGCCATATATTACGAACTCCGTCGCAAACGATTTGAGCCGACGCCGAGCGCAGATCATATTTTTCGTTGTGAAAAATGCGCGTTTGTTTATACCGACGACCCTGATGTGGATCGCTCGCGTTGTCCCCAGTGTGGGACTGTCAATGACAGTATTAATTTCTAGAAACCGAACGAAGTTGCGCCGCCCGTATTCATGCCACCTTTCTAGGCCGCAAGTACGGAGTCAGATCATCGAGTTAAACACCAAACCTGAACTGAAATTGATTTATGGGAATGTGGATTGGCCGCAATCGAAAAGCCCGCGTCACCTACGGATTCGACGAAATCGCGCTGGTGCCTGGCGAAGTCACTATCAACCCCAACGAAGTCGATACGAGCTTTCGCATCCCTCGCAAAGGCGAGAACCCTATCGTCCTCAAGATTCCGATCATTGCCAGCGCCATGGACGGTGTCACCGACGTGCATTTTTGCATCGAGATGGGGCGGCAGGGAGGCTTGGGCGTGATCAATCTGGAAGGCGTGCAGACCCGCTACGAAAATCCGGCCGAGATGCTCAAAAAGATCGTCAAAGCGGGCAAAGAAGAAGTCACGGCACTCATTCAAAAAATCTATCAGGAGCCGATCAAGGAAGAGTTGATCAGCCGGCGGGTTCAGGAACTGAAAGAGGCTGGAGTCCTCGCCGCCGTCAGTTCCATTCCGCAAAAGGCGGAGCGGTTTGCCGCCATTGCGCAGGAAGCGGGCGCCGACATTTTCGTGGTTCAATCAACGGTCTCGACCGTTCGCCACATTTCCACCGAGTATAAGTCGCTTGATCTCGCGGGCTTCACGAAGCGTTTGAAGATCCCTGTGATCATCGGGAACACTGTGACTTATAGTGTTACCTTGGAATTGATGGGTTCAGGAGTCGCAGGTGTGCTGATTGGCGTCGGGCCCGGCGCGGCTTGCACAAGCCGGGGTGTGCTTGGGCTGGGCGTTCCCCAGGTTACCGCCACGGTCGATTGCGCCGCCGCACGCGATGCTCATTACAAGAAAACGGGGCAGTACATTCCAATCATCACCGACGGAGGTATGAGCAAGGGGGGCGACGTTTGCAAGGCGCTGGCTTGCGGCGCTGACGCTGTCATGGTCGGAAGCGCTTTTGCGCGCGCCAATGAAGCCCCGGGGCAGGGGAATCATTGGGGCATGGCCACGCCGCACGCCAACCTGCCTCGAGGCACTCGAATCAAGGTCGGTCTGAGCGGTTCCCTGAAGCAGATTCTCTACGGACCGGCGACCGTTGATGATGGCTCTCAGAATCTTGTTGGCGCGATTACCACTTGCATGGGCAACGTCGGCGCGGCAACGATCCGCCAATTTCAAGAAACTGAAATCATCATCGCCCCGAGCATCCGCACGGAGGGCAAGTTGTTCCAGACAGTCCAAAGTGTCGGGATGGGCACGCAGTAACCGACCTTGCAATCGGGCGCAGTGGCCGAAGTGCGCCCGATTCTTAAGAAGACAGGCGACCGCAAAACGGCAAGTGAACTTGGAGCAACATCATTATCCATTATTATCCGTTATTTGGGATGGCTTCGAAAGTTTTTGATTCACTGCCTTCGATTGGCTGATAGACTCAACCATCGCCATGACTGTTTTGGAAATCTCAAAGCTTCGAAAGGCATTTGCTGGCCCAGAAGGCTTGCGATCAACCGTGATCGATGTGAGTTCTCTCACGCTGGCCGAGCATGCCCAAGCCGCCTTGCGCGGTGAAAGCGGATCCGGCAAGACAACTTTTCTCAACTTGATCGCCGGGATTCTGAAACCTGATTCCGGCACAATCAAGATCGCCGCTCGCGAAATGTCATCACTGAGCGAACCGCAACGAGATCGCCTTCGGGCGACAACAATTGGTTACATCTTTCAAACGTTCAATTTGCTGCAAGGTTATACTTGTTTGGAAAATGTCCTCCTCGGCATGTCGTTTGGCCCGGGAGTCAATCGGGAATTTGCCAAGGCTTTGGTAAAACGGGTTGGGCTCGCCGACCGTTTCAACCATTATCCGCGGCAACTTTCGACCGGCCAACAACAGCGAGTCGCCGTCGCTCGGGCTCTGGCCAATCGGCCCAAGCTGGTTCTGGCGGATGAACCGACCGGCAATCTCGATCAAACAAACGCGCGCGAGGTTCTGGCCTTGATTCGCGAAGCGTGCCGCGAAAATGCGGCGGCTTTGCTGCTCGTCAGTCATGATCGTGAAGCGCTCGCGCAGTTCGAATCAGTCCAAGATTTTCATCAATTGAATCAGGCCTGCGCCGCGGCAAACCCTGCTGCTGAGATGACGCCATGACCATTCCGCTCATCGTTTATAAGAGTCTTCGGCAACATGCCTTCTCGAGCGTGATTACGGGATTGTCGATTGCTTTGGCTGGCGCGCTGCTGATGTCGGTCTGGTCTGTCAAGGAACAGTCGCACGCCGCTTTCACTGGATTAACCGGCGGATTCGACGCTGTTCTGGGCGTTCGCTCAGCTAAACTGCAACTCGTGTTGAACGCGATCTTTCATATCGAAGAATCTCCGGGCAATTTGGCCCTGGCCGACTACCAGGAAATTCAAAAGAATCCGAACGTCCAATTGGCGGTGCCGATCGCCATGGGAGACAACTACAGGGGATATCGTCTCGTTGGCACAACATTGGAAATGTTCTCGCAGGCCGAATTCGCGCCCGGCCAGCGTTACCGAGTCCGCACGCCCGGCCGGGTTTTTGATCCAACCGCGCGCGAGGCTGTGGTTGGCAGTTTCGTCGCGCAGAAACTCGGCCTGAAGCGGGGCGACGAGATACATCCTTATCACGGATTGCACTTTGATGAAGAGAAGGAGCATGCCGAGGATTACATTGTGGTTGGAATTCTCGAACCCTCGAATACTCCCGCAGACCGAGTCATTTGGATTCCGCTCGAAGGCATTCAAAAGATGACCGGGCACGATCCGAAGGCGGCGACCGACCTTAGTGCAGTGCTAGTTAAGCTTAAGGCTGGCAGCGC
This sequence comes from Verrucomicrobiota bacterium, assembly GCA_016871515.1. Lineage (GTDB taxonomy): Bacteria > Verrucomicrobiota > Verrucomicrobiia > Limisphaerales > SIBE01 > SIBE01. Next base: position 24,436 of record VHDE01000046.1, on the reverse strand, counting down.
CATCGCCGGGCAAAGACTCAACTTAATGTACAACAAAGAAGGGAGCCGCCTCACTTTCGCGTGGCCCATCGGCCAAATCATGGCGCAACTTTTCAATAAGATCGCTTGGTTTGACCATGTGCTGGCGCTTGTGGCGTATCTGGTGGCCATGGTGGCGACCGGCTCGATTCTCGCCAGCATTTACAACTCGATGAACGAACGGCGCCGTGAAATCGCGATCTTGCGGGCTCTGGGCGCCCGGCGCAGCACCATCGTTTCGGCGATCATTCTGGAAGCAGCCGCCATCGCGGCCTCGGGAATGCTGGCTGCCTTCGCGGGTTACTTCGCCATCATGACTGCGGTAACGTCGATTGTGCGGGCCCAAACCGGCGTCCTGCTGAACCCTTCGGCCTTTCACAACGTCATGGTATGGGCGCCTCTGGCGATGATCGGGCTGAGTGCGCTTGCGGGCATTATTCCAGCCATGAAAGCTTACCGAACTGACGTGGCGGAAAATCTCACACCGATTTCTTGAAAGAGAACCATTTTCGGGTTAAACAATCAGGGACAATCCGGGTGGCAGCTTTACGAGTCTGATTCTATGAATGTGCGCGAATCAATCTTGGTCGCTTCGAGCGCGTGCTTGTTAGCCATCGGGGGAATATTAGGATGTTCTTCCTCGACGAACGATTCGTCCGAAGACAACGCAGCCCGCGATGTCCGCGGCGCTCCGATCAACTCACCTGTCGCCGCAGCTCCAACTCAATCCGTTTCTGTAGCGGTCGCACCACCCTCTGACAACGCTCGGCAAACAGAAACGGTGGCTCCAAAAGCCGAACTCCCGAATGCCAACGCAGCAGCAGTCGCAACGCCAACGCCTGCTCTCGCGGTCAATGAACAGCCAGCCGAAGCCGCGCCGGCGCAAGGTGAAGAGTTCATGCAAGTCACGTTCGAGAAACTCGCCTCGTTCACGTTCGAGATTCCCGACGAACAACCATCAACGAATAAGGTGGCCACTCCGTCCAAATCGGAAAATCAAATTCCAGCCACCGTGCAAGCGCTCGACCAAAAGAAAGTCGCTCTCAAAGGTTTCATGCTGCCGCTGAAAGTCGAAAGCGGCCTGGTGACAGAGATGCTCATCATGAGGGACCAGTCGATGTGTTGTTATGGAGCGGTGCCCAAAATCAACGAATGGGTCAGCATCAAGATGACTGAAAAAGGGGTCAAAGCCATCATGGATCAACCGGTCACCATCTTCGGAAAACTACGGGTCGGCGAGATTCGAGAGAATGGTTACCTCGTCGGCATTTATCAAATGGACGGCGAACGCATTGCAGGCCCGCTCGATTTGTAAGAGGCGGAGCGTAGAACAGGCATCTCGCCTGTTTGTTCCGTTCTTGGTGTGCGCATATCCGCCGAAGCCCTGCGTTACTCCCCTCCCATTGACGGAAAACTCTGCCAGGCCAAGCTCAGCCCTTCCAACGTCAGCAACGGATCGACAGCCGTAATTTCCGGCAACTTCGCTGCCATGAGTTTCGCGTAACCACCGGTCGCGACCACCGGCAAGCGACGGCACCGCAGCTCATTCTTCAGTTCTGCGATTAGCTCCCGGATCAAACCACGATAGCCGTGTACCGCGCCAATCAACATCGCATCACGGGTGTTCTTGCCAATGGTCGATTCGATTTCACGAATGGTGATCTTCGGCAGCAACGCCGTCTTCTCGTGCAAATAATCCGTCATCGCCGACAACCCCGGCGCAATAATGCCACCGACATAATTGCCGGCCCGATCCACGACGTCGAAGGTCACCGCCGTTCCGAAATCGACGACCACCGCCGGGGCGCCGAAGTGGTGCTTCACGGCAACGGCATTCGCGAGGCGATCGGGCCCGATGGTTTCAGGCTTGGGATAGTCGATACCAACACCGGTCACTGTGGCCGCGGTCAGTTCACGGCAGTGGAAATGCCACAACCCCTGGACCAGTTGTCGAACGCTCGGCGTCACGCTCGGCACAACGCTGCAGAGAATCGCGCCCCCGAGCTTGACGCCCTCTGTGAATGCGGCCACGGGTTTTTCAGCGGAGTTTTGCGCCCAGCTCCGCGTTGGGATATTTGCCTGCTTTACAACGCGGCTGCTCTTGGCCAGACCTAAGTGCGTGTTGGAATTGCCGATGTCGAAAAGAAGGATCATGGCTATTTCTTGACTACGACATCGCCGCCCACAATTCGTTCCAACCGTCCGTGCTGGGTGCGAAGCAGCAATGCGCCATCGTCGTCCAATGACTCGGCCCGTCCTTGCAGCAGCCGATCTCCGACGCGAATGCTGATGTTGTGTCCGAGCGTCGAGCAGAGTTCTTCCCATTCGTCCGCCACGGCTTCGAACTGGCCACTCGAAATTCGTCCGTAATCAACATCCAATTCGCGTAACACAGCCGTTGCCAATGCTGCGCGGTCCACGTTTCGGCCCGCTTCCAACTTGATCGACGTCGCTTGCTTGCGCAGGTCCGCGGGGAAATCGGACGCGGTCAGATTCGCATCGACGCCAATGCCGAGCGCAATGTGTTTCACATGATCCAACTCGGCGCTCAATTCGGTCAGAATCCCCGCCACTTTCCGACCACCCATCAAGATGTCGTTCGGCCATTTGATTTGTGGGTGGAGTTCGGTCTCCGAACGAATCGCGCGCGCGACAGCCGTCGAAGCCGCGATGTTGAGCCGAGTTGCTTCCGATGGCCTCAGATTCGGACGCAGCAAAACGGAAAACCAAATTCCTTTCCGCGCCGGGGAAATCCATTTGCGGCCCAAGCGACCTCGCCCCTTGGACTGCGCTTCCGCGAATACCACCACGCCTTCCTTGACGCCGTCGCTCGCTAATTTCTCGATCACATCGTTCGTTGACGTCGTTTCTTGAAAGACCCGGATGTCCCGTCCAACGACGCGCGTTTTTCCGAGTCGCGACAACAGGTCGTCCGCGTGCAGCACATCGGGGACGTTGCGCAATCGGCAACCCTCGTGCGGGCTAGCTTCTATGTCATAGCCCAGCGAGCGCAGTTCCTCAATGCGCGCCCAGACGGCGGCCCGGCTGATCGCCAGGCGTTGGGACAATTCGCTGCCGGAAACGGGACTATCGCCCGCGGCGCGCAAAGCCGACAAGATTTGAGCGTCGATCGTCATGCGTCTTCAAAATCAAGAGCGATGTCGACCGAGCGAGCCGAATGGGTCAGGGCGCCGATCGAAATATAATCCACGCCCGTTTCGGCAATGGCACGAACAGTGTCAAGATTAACGCCCCCGCTCGCTTCAGTTTTGGCCCGGCCGTTCACCCAGAACACCGCCGTCCGCAACTCTTCAAGGCTCATGTTATCGAGCAATATGATGTCGACGCCGGCTTCCAAAGCCTGTTGCACTTGCTCTGGCGTGTCAGCCTCGACCTCAACTTTCAAATGCGGGTAAGCAGCACGCGCCCTCCGAACGGCGGCGCCAATCGCGTGCGGCGGTTCGTGACGAAGCGTGACCAAATGATTGTCTTTGATAAGAACCATATCATACAGCCCCATGCGATGATTTTGTCCTCCGCCGCAGACCACCGCGTATTTTTCGAAACGCCGCCAGCCCGGCGTTGTTTTTCGCGTATCTAGAATCTGCGCGCGCGCGCCTTTGACCGCTTCGACGAACTTCGCGGTCAGCGTCGCGATCCCCGAAAGCCTCTGCACAAAGTTCAGCGCCACGCGCTCGGCCGTCAGCAGCGCTCGCGCTGGACCAAACACACTCATCAGTTTGGCTCCGCTTTTTAGAACTTGTCCATCGTTGCTTTTTTGCTCGATCTTGACGTCGGCCGATACTTGAGCAAAAGCCGCTTCAGCCAAAGCCAAGCCGGCCAGCACCAGAGATTCTCGCGCAACCATGGTCGCTTTCACGGTGGCGCTCGACGGCACAGTTGCCAGCGTCGTCACATCCCCGGAACCGATGTCTTCAGCTAGAGCCGCCCGGACAGCTGATTGAATTTCGTCAGCGGACAATGACAAGCGAAGCATGGCGCCTTATGCGAGCATGTCGTGAACCACTTCGCCATGAACATCGGTCAGACGCATGTCGCGGCCACTGAAGCGGTAGGTCAATCGTTTGTGGTCCATGCCGAGCAGATGCAACATCGTCGCATGCAAGTCGTGAATGGTGACTTTGTTTTCGACTGCTTTGTAACCATATTCATCCGTCGCGCCATAAATTGTTCCACCTTTGGCGCCTCCGCCCGCCAGCCAAATCGAAAATCCGAAGGGATTATGATCGCGGCCATCAGTCCCTTGCGCAAAGGGCGTGCGGCCAAATTCACCCGCCCACACCACTAGCGTCTCATTCAGCAACCCGCGCGCTTTGAGATCGCGCAACAGGCCGGCGATCGGCTGATCGACCGCGCGCGCATTGTTCGTATGACCGACGCGCAAATTGCCGTGTTGATCCCAACGATCGGAACTCGCCACAGCCGGGCATGTCAGTTCAACAAAGCGAACGCCACGCTCGACTAAACGACGCGCGAGCAAACATTGCGTTCCAAAGATTCGTGTCGCCTCATACTTGGCGTTTAGGCCATAGCGTTCGCGAGTCGCCTCCGTTTCGCCTTTGATTTCCATCAGTTCGGGCACTGCGGCTTGCATTCGAAAGGCCAATTCATAATTGGCGATGGCGGACTCAACTTGATCCGCCGAACCGAGTCGTTTAAGTCCGAGGCCATCGAGCTTGCGCATTAACGCGAGCTTGTTCTGCTGCAACTCCGGCTTGGCTTCGCTGGGCTTGATGTTGGCCACGGGTTGGGCGCTCGGACGAAAGATGGACCCCTGAAAAGTCGCGGGCAGAAAACCGCTTCCAAAATTCTCCAACCCGCCTGGAGGAATCAATCCTCCATTCAGAACGACAAAGCCTGGAAGATTTTGGTTTTCAGTTCCCAAACCGTAACCAACCCAAGCCCCCATCGACGGCCGGCCTGAAAGGCCAAGGCCCGTGTGCATGAAATAATTGGCGTTCGTGTGTTCCGAAAAATTGGAGACCATCGAGCGGATCACGCACAAGTCATCGGCACAACCGGCAACGTGCGGAAACAACTCACTGACGGAAATGCCACTCGCGCCATATTGACGGAACTTCCACGGGCTGCCCATGGTGTTGCCGTTGTCGTTGAATTGAGTCGGTTCCATCTTCATCTTGAACGGCTGCCCGTTTTCCTTTTCCAGCAGCGGTTTCGGATCGAAGGTGTCCATCTGCGAAGGACCGCCATCCATGTAGAGAAAAATGATGTTCCGTGCTTTGGCAGGAGAATGGGATGCTTTGGCCGCTAATGGGTTCCCCGCGGCAGGCAAATCACCAAAAGCGTCATTGCCGAACAGCGCCACCAAAGCCAAAGCGCCAAAGCCATTTGCGCATTGGCCGAGCATCTCGCGCCGCGTCATCGGCAAAGTGGCAAATCGTCCGCAATGATGACGTTGTTTAATCACAATGTGCCCCTCCTCATGAACCTGCGATGGAGCGCTGCGTTTACGCCGCTTCGGTTCGCTAAGCTCCTTTCACGTCGGAAGCTGAAGCGGCGTAAACGCCGCGCTCCTGGAGCCAGGTTCATGGAGAGAGGCGCGTTCGAGAGCATACCTCAATTCACGAACACAAATTCTTTGACGTTCAGCAACACATGAGCGAGATCCGTCCAGACTCGCTCGTCTTGCAGTGCGTCGGGCGAAGCCGCGCTGTAATGTTCACCCTGCGCCTGCAAAAACGCCTTTGCTTCGGTCAACTCCATGGCCAATGGCGAACGAGATAACGCAGCCTCATACATATTTTTGATCCGCTCTTCGACTGAAGTCACCTTCTGCGGTAACACACGCTGCGCCCAAACGCGCGCCTGTTCAATGACGAAAGGATCATTCATCAGAATCAATGATTGCGCAGGAACATTCGAAACCGTGCGCTTGCCAACCGTTGTGAACGGAACCGGCGCATCAAACGTCCGCATCAGCGGCGAAAGAAAATTACGGCGCACCTCGAGGTAAATACTGCGGCGGCCACGCCCGTCGATTGGCCCGCTCGTTCCCGGACGACCCCGACCTTCCATGAACTCCGTGAGATGCGCCGGCACAGGAGGACCATACATCGTTTTGTCGAGCCGGCCAGAAACCGCAAGAATCGCGTCGCGAATCACTTCCCCCTCCATCCGCCGCACTGGCATCCGATGCAACCAAACGTTGTTCAGATCGTTGCGCTCGCTTTCGATGTCAGCGGACTGGCTCGACATCCGGTAAGTGTTCGATGTGACGAGCAAACGAATCAGCTTCTTCGTGGACCAGCGGCCTTCAGTCCGATACCAATCAGCGAGCCAATCCAAAAGTTCCGGATGCGACGGCGGCTGCCCCAGCACGCCGAAATCGTCCGGCGTCGGCACAATCCCTCGACCGAAGAGATGGTGCCAAACGCGATTCACCATAACACGGGCCAACAATGGATTAGATCGATCGGTCATCCTCTCCGCCAATTCAAGCCGCCCACTGCCTTGTTTGAACGCCGGCTGATCCGCACCCGCAAGAGCCGTCAGGAAACGCCGGGGAGCAGCCTCTCCGCGGTTTTTGGGACTGCCACGAACAAACACGTGTTCGTCCAAACCACTGCCGTCAGCCATCGCGGGAACGCGCATTGGTTCGCGGATGGATGACTCGACAGTTCGAAACTCCTCCCACAGTTTTGACACGCCGAGAAAGGAAGGATCGGCGGATTCTTGGAATTTTGATTCGAGCAAACCGCGTTGCAAAAGCCAAACCAGTAACCCGATTTGCGCTTTGGACTCCACAGACTCTGCTGCGGCATTGGTGCGCCACGAGTCGATGGCTTTCATCACCGCAGCCTGATAACGGTCTGCCAGCGTTTGAAGTGAATCGACGTCGTCTGCGCCAAGAAGCCGTGCCGCGGCCGGCGAAGGAACAGAAGCCGGAGGCGACTTTTGATCCGAGAAAAGGATGCGGCTGACGGCAATATAGCCTTCTATGCCAAAGCCAGGCTTCTTTCCATCGTCAGCGGGGTCAGGTGTCGTTATATCGCTGAATTCAAGATAGGCGCGATGCCCTTGCCACATCGAAACGTCAATCGTGATCCACTGCGGAGCATCGGTATTAAGGTATTTCTTGAGACCGCCGTAGATCGGATTGCGAATCATCGTGAAGTTGTCGATGAAAAGATTGATCCGGCATTCACGCCCCGCGGCAAGAAGATGGATGTAAGGCTGACGCAACTCGAAGGTGGGCGACCGAAGCGCGCCTTGCAACCGCCGCGATGGCGCTCCACTATGCGCGGCCGGTTCGGCAACGAGCGAGATCGGCGTGTTGGTGTCACCCACGATTAATTCGCCCGCGCGGCTTGGCCCCGAACCAAATGCTTCGCCATCGATAAACCAACCTTGGTAATTGGTCCGGACAAAATCGATGAACACGTTTTCACCGGCTCGAAGCGCTAACTTGTTACGCGGAGTTTCATCGCGCCATTCGCGAACGACCGCTTTCCATGCGTCAGCGAATTGCGCCGAAGACTGCCTATGACGCCGCGACAGCCGGGCCCAAACTGAGAACGGATGAACAGCGTTGGTGATCGCCGGTTCGCCCAGGACCTTCATCCAAAGCTCCAAACGTTTGGGTTCCAGACCGAGTTCAGCAGCGACATCACGTAGAGACCGATCTGCTCCCGCTGGCGCGCTAGGGCCCGCCGTGCCATCCGCGTGTTTGGAATCCGCCAGCGCCGCCCCCCGTAAGTATCGGCTGAATTCCATGGCTTGGCTGGACCAGCCAGCGTCCAGCGCTTGGCGCAGTTCCGTTTTCAGTCTCTGCAAGCGTTCGATCTTCGGTTGAAGATTTTCCGGCGGATCAATCGCGCGCTGGGCGTATCGAGAACTGCTTAGGACACCGTAAAGCGAATAAAAGTCCCGCGTCGAAATCGCATCGAACTTGTGGTCATGACAACGCGCGCAGGCCACCGTCAGACCGAGGAATGTTTTGGTCATGACATCGATTTGGTTGTCGATCAGCTCGGCCTGATGCTGGCGCACATCCACCGGCGAATGCTCCCGTTGTCCTAACCAAAAGAAACTTGTCCCGATCAGTGATTCATTAAATCCATCTGTTGGATGACGGCGGGGCTTGGCCAACAAATCGCCGGCGACATGTTCCGTCACGAACTGATCGTACGGAACATCCTCATTGAGCGCGCGAATGACATAGTCGCGGTAGCGCCAGGCATTATGCACCGCGTAGTCGAACTCATGACCGAGCGTCTCGGCATAACGCACCAAGTCCAGCCAATGTCTCGCCCAGCGTTCGCCGAACTGCGGTGCGGACAGCAATCGGTCTACTGTTTTCTCATAAGCGTCAGACGATGAATTATCGAGATAAGCCTTGAGTTCGTCGGGTGAGGGCGGAAGTCCAATCAAGTCAAAGTAAAGCCTTCGAATTAGGACTGCTTTGTCGGCGGGATGAGCCGGATGTAATTTGCTTTGCTCGATCTTCGAGAGAACAAATCGGTCGACTGCACTGCGGATCCATCCCTCGTTCTGGACTGTGGGTGGTCGTTGCGACGTGATGGGCCGCCAAGCCCAATGTTTCTGACGACGCTTGTCCAAATCGAAAGTTGAAGAGGTGCTGCTGTGTGCCGCCTTGGGTGCATCGGGCCAAGGGGCGCCAAGCTTTATCCAGGTGGCAAATGCCTCAATCTCCCTCTCACTCAGTTTGCCCTTGGGAGGCATTTGCAAGTCGATGTTCGCATAACGGATTGCCTCTACGAGCAGGCTTTTCTCAGGGTCGCCCGGAACCACGGCCGGACGGGTGTGGCCTCCTTTGAGCATTCCTTCACGGCTGTCCAAATGAAGACCGCCTTTGAGCTTCTCACTTTGTGCGCTGTGACATTTGAAACAACGGTCAGCCAGCACCGGACGAATGTTGCGTTCGAAGAATTCGAGCCCCTCCGATTTCGTTTCACCAAAGGCCGGAGACAGAGTCAACGAAAGCACCGCAACAACAGACAGAACTAGCAGGAGCGCGCGTCTCGCCTCTCCTAACCGATCTCCATCCACGATTGCACTTTTCCTCATGCAGTTGGTAAATCCTCGCGAGTTAATAGCATGATGCGTTCGAGGATTTTTACCGGGCCATCCTTTAAACCTCAAGCTTCAACGCTTCAACGAGTTTCCTGAGTTTCCTGCTTGACTCTCCCGCGGCTGGAAGCTGTAAGAACTCTCATAGCTCTAGCGAAGGCTTGTTCCAAAAAGATTGAACAAGGCGGTTTCAAGGTAGGGCGAATCTGCCGGTGAGCATTCAGAAGCAATTCGCGATTATTGTTTGGCCGGCTCACCGGCAGGTTCGCCCTGCCTTGAAACGGCTTTGCTCAATCTAAAGGCGGAATGTACCAATGTCGCAGGTCTCGATCTAGTTCGGCAATGCTCAACGTGGATTGCATGCGTGTGCGGGATGAATTCCAACGGGATTCAAATCCCATGCAGCCGATGCAGCCATACACTAATTAAGAGGCCTTGAGTTGACATCGGCGCCGAAACGGGCGATTGAGACGGGCCAAACGGCGTAGGAAGTTTATCCGAACATGGTGTTCATGGAAGCGACACACATTCCGGCTGGGACCAGCGTGCCACGCGAGCGTGTCTTTTGCGTGCGCAAACTCAGCAAGACGTACGGCAGTGGCTCCACCACCGTGCACGCTTTGGCCGGTGTAGACCTCGATCTGTTTTCCGGCGAGCTCATCGTATTGCTCGGTCCTTCAGGAGGGGGCAAGACGACGTTGTTGAACAACTTGGGTGGGCTTGATACGCCGACGTCTGGAGAGCTGTATTACCGCGACCTCGATCTCACCAGTGCGGACGAGTCAGAACTGACGCGTTATCGCCGGAACGCTGTTGGGTTTGTTTTCCAGTTCTACAACTTGATACCAAGCCTGACGGCGCGTGAAAATGTAGGCTTGATTACCGAGATTGCGCGCGACCCGATGCCGCCGGAAGAAGCTCTCGAAATGGTTAACCTCGGCGCGCGTCTCGATCATTTTCCGGCGCAGCTCTCGGGCGGCGAACAACAACGAGTGGCCATTGCGCGCGCCATCGCCAAGCGTCCGCAAGTGCTGCTCTGCGACGAGCCGACCGGCGCACTCGATGTTCGCACCGGCATCGTGGTGCTCGAAGCGATTGACCGCATTAATCGCGACCTCGGGACACTGACGGTAGTTATTACTCACAACGCCGTCATGGCGGACATGGCGGACCGCGTGGTCCATTTCTCGGATGGCCGGGTCCAACAAGTGCGGGAGAATTCGTTTCGGGTGGCGCCGCAGACGTTGAAATGGTGATGATATGGCGATCCGTTCTGTCCAAACACAACAATGCAGTCAAAAGCGCCCTTTTTTCTGAGGCATCGTAGCTGCAACCGAACTGTCTGTCTTTGTTCGGACGCGAACGCCTTCCCTGTAAGGCAGAGTTTCACTCTGCTGTATCGCCGACTTGCAGTCGGCAGCGCGTTCGCCAGTTCGAGCGGGCCCAAATCTGCGGGAGCACTGCAGATTGAAAATTAATAGAATTCTGCGCAACGAATCTTAACCGCTAACACGAATGCTGCCGCATCTCGATCGCAAGTTGTGGCGTGACTTGCGCCATATGAAAGGGCAGGTGTTCGCCGTGGCCTTGGTTATGGCGTGCGGCTTAACCATGTTGATCATGGCGCGAAGCCTGATCTTTTCACTTGAATCGACGCAGGAGCAATACTACCGGGCGCATCACTTTGCGGAAGTATTCGCTTATCTCAAGCGGGCCCCCAATTCGGTCTTGGAACAGGTCCGCCAGATCCCTGGTGCAGGCACGGTCCAGTCCGGACTTTCCGCGCAGGTCACACTCGACATTCCCGGCTTGGACGAACCAGCGAGCGGCAACGTGCGTTCGATGCCGGATTACGGGGAGCCGGAACTGAACCGGCTTTATTTGCGGAAAGGCCGATGGCTCCAACCAGGGGGACGCCGCGAGGTGCTGGTCGGCGAGGCGTTTGCCAACGCTAACCAACTGCAACCGGGAGATCAGATCGCCATGCTGCTGCATGGGCGCCGGCAACAATTCCGCATCGCCGGAATTGTGTTATCGCCCGAATTCGTGTTCGAATCGCGTCCAGGGGCTGCGCTGCCGGACAACCGCACCTATGGCATTTTCTGGATGCCCTACGAGGAACTCGCGTATGCCTTCGATCTTTATGGCGCTTTCAATTTTCTTTCGCTGACGCTGGAGCCGGGAGCGAGCGAACGCACCTTGATGGCGGCCTTGGACAATTTGCTTAGGCCTTACGGCGGACGCGGCAGCTACGGCCGCCCGGATCATCCATCGCACATTCGAGTCTCGGACGAGATTACCGTCCTCCGGGTGCTGGCTTTCGCTTTTCCGCTGGTTTTCCTGAGCATCGGCGCATTTATGACGAATGCCGTGTTGTCACGCCTATTGGCGCTGCAACGAGAACAGATTGCGATTCTGAAGGCGTTTGGATTTCTGAACCGCCAAATCGTGACGCATTACCTGAAGTTTGCGCTCGTTATGGTGAGCTTGGGCACCATCCTCGGCAGCGTCGGCGGCGTCGTGCTCGGCCGACGGCTGGTGCAGATTTACCACAATTTCTTTCGCTTTCCGACGCTCGAGTTTCAGCTCGACCGCAGCGCGCTTCTTTGGGCGCTAGGTGTGAGCGCCGGGGCCGCAACGCTGGGTGTGTTCAACTCGGTGCGCCGCGCCGCCACACTCCCGCCTGCCGAAGCGATGCGTCCCGAACCGCCGGCCAACTATCGCCCGGCTCTCGTGGAACGAACCGGCATCGCACATTTGTTCTCGCACACGTTTCGAATCGCGGTGCGTAACATTGAACGCAAGCCGGTTCAAGCTTTGCTCACCATTATTGGCCTCGCCCTGGCCACGGGAATCCTCATAGTCCCGACGTGTATCCGCGAAGGTTTGGGCGCCGTCCTGGGAATCAAATGGGACCTGAACTCGCGCCAGGATGTCACCGTGGGGCTGGTGGAGCCTTCGAGCGCTCGCGCACAGCACGCGTTGGGGCAGCTGCCTGGCGTTTGGTCTGTGGAGCCGACCCGAACTGCGGTGGCGCGGATTCGTTTCGGACATCGCCATCGGCAGATCGGCATTCAAGGCGTGATCGAAGGCGGCCTGCACATTCGAATTGTTGAGGAGAACCAGCGGGAGATTCCATTGCCGAAAAATGGAATCGTTCTTTCGTCGAAGCTGGCGGATGTGATGGGCGCCAGATTTGGCGACGAGCTGACCGTGGAGTTTCTCGAAGGCCGGCGACTGGTGCGCAACGTGCCGCTGCTTGGCTTGCACGACGATTTCGCAGGAGTCACAGCCCACATGGAAATAGATGCTTTGAATCGCTTGCTCGGCGAAGGCGACGTGATCACGGGCGCGACTCTTAGTGTGGACCAGGCTCGACGCGGCGACTTCTTGCGCGCTCTGAAAGGCATTCCCAGCGTGGCCTGGGTCGTGATTAAAGAATCGATCCGCGAGAATTTTGGAAAGACGACCGCGGCCAGCATCAACGTGATTCAATCAATCTATCTGACCTGCGCTTCAATTGTCGCTTTTGGGGTCGTCTATAACAACGCGCGCATTTCGCTTGCGGAACGGTCTCGGGAGCTGGCTACGCTGCGGGTGATCGGATTTTCGCAACGCGAGGTCGGAGCTGTGGTGGTGACCGAGTTGGTGATTTTGGCATTGATTGCCGTGCCGATCGGTCTGGCGTTCGGCACCGTGCTCGCCACCACTCTTATCACGCAAGTCAGCACGGAGACCGTGCGGCTCCCGCTCGTTTTGAGTCCGGCCAACTACGCGTTTGCTGTGTCAGTGGTCGTCGTGGCCTCAACGCTATCGGGATTGTTCGTGCTCCGGCGATTGAACCAACTGAATCTGGTTGGCGCGTTGAAAGCGCCGGAGTAAAGGTTCGTCTGCGATTTGTATGTCCTACCAGGTTCATGCATCGTGGCTTTGCCAAGGCGGCGCAGCAGCGCCGCCCTACCGAGTCTGAATATTTGCGAATAAGATGATTAACCCAAAGTCCGCGCCTAATCACAAACGCAATGCATCCTGGCAGAAGGTGCGCCGCCGGCTGCCGTACGTCGGCGCCGCTGTTGTGCTTGGATTGATTGTCGCCGGTCTCTGGCCGAGGCCAAGGCCCGCGGAAACAGCCAAAGCGGCCATCGGTCCGTTGCGAGCAACCGTGAATGAGGAAGGAAAGACGCGTATCAAACAACGCTTTACAGTCACAGCGCCCGTGGCTGGACAATTGCGGAGAATTCCGTTCAAAGCGGGCGCCGAGGTCGTGTCCAACCAAACGGTCGTGGCCGTCATCGATCCTATTCCACCCGCTCTGCTGGACGCTCGCACACGCGCCTTAGCCGAAGCGCGCCGAGACGTGGCAACGGCCAATCTAGCGCGCGCGAAGGATGCGCACCGATTCGCTGCAAGCGAATTGCAGCGTGTAGAAAAACTCTTCGCCGAAAAAGCGCTCTCGGCGCAGGAGCTCGAAAACATCCAATGGCGCGAAGCGTTGACAGCGCGCGAATTGGCCGCCGCAGAAAGTTCCCTGCGCCAAGCGGAAGCAGAATTGGCCGAATTCAGTTCGGTGGCGGGCAAAGGGCATAGTACGTCGCGTGCGCCAGTGGAGATGAAAGCGCCCGCCACCGGGCGCGTCCTGCGCGTCTTCGAAGAAAGCACCCGCGTCGTCGCGTCTGGAACGCCATTGTTGGAGATTGGCGATCCGACCGATTTGGAAGTTGTCATCGAGGTCCTTTCGCGCGACGGGGCGGCCATCGCTCCTGGGACGAAGGTTGAACTGGAGCATTGGGGCGGTGCAGAACCGTTGCAGGCAGTTGTTCGTCTCGTTGAGCCCGCAGCGTTCACGAAAGTTTCGGCGCTGGGGGTCGAAGAGCAGCGCGTCAATGTGGTGGCTGATCTGATTACGCCGGTCGAGCAGCGGCGAAGTGTGGGCGACAATTTCCGCGTCGAGGGCCGCGTGATCATGTGGGAAGACGAGCGCGCGTTGAAAGTGCCGACGGGCGCCTTGTTTCGCCGGGGCACAAACTGGGCCGTTTTTGCTTTGAACGGAAATCGCGCCGAATTTCGCCCGGTCACAATTGGCCACGCCAGTGGTGTCGAATCTCAGGTGCTTGATGGGATCAAGGCGGGTGAGGAGGTGATTCTCTACCCAGGCGACAGAATCAAGGACGGCCAGCGAATTCAGCCTTTGCAGGTTTCTCAAGAGAAGCAGCCTGTTGACGAAATCAAACCAGACGGGCTAAAGCGTTTTGCTAACTAACGTCCCGGCACCTGACCGGGAATGAGGAAGGTCTTAATGAGTTCACCTTCGCCACATAGCGAAAAGCCCCTGAGTATGCCCTTTTTCAAGGCGGGTCGTTGTCGAACCTGGGCGAAAAAGTCAATTGCCCACGCCAGGTCTTACCTCCCATCTTGATTTATTCCTGATTTATTCCGCTTCGGCATTGACTGAAACCGGTGGAAGCGGAATAAATTCCGCGCTCCTATTCCGCGAGTCCGCGGACCTTCGGAAGAATTTAAGATGACACGCTCGCAGGCTAACATGGCCTTAAACCAGCGTCCGCTTCTCGTTCTCGGCATCATGTCGGGAACGAGCATTGACAGCGTCGATTTTGCGGTCTGTTCGGTTAGAGAATGCGCGATTGTTCTGCGGCAATATTGGCAAGCTCCGTTTCCCGGATGGTTGCGGAGGCGTTTGGTCGAAGCGGCGCGCGGGGATTCTCGCAGTCATGAGCTTGCGCAATTGCATCATGATCTGGGGAGATTCTACGCTGACGAGGCGCGGCGCGGATTAGGCAAAAGAAAGCCATGCCTTGTCGGCTTGCACGGCCAGACAATCTTTCATCGCCCGGCGACGCATAACGCGGCAACGTTTCAGCTCGGCGAACCTGCCTATCTGGCCGAAACGCTGGGCGTGCCGGTAGTGAATAATTTTCGCGCTGCCGACTTGGCGGCCGGAGGGCAAGGCGCCCCGCTCGCAACGCTCTTTCATAAAGTGGTTTTCGGTGAAATTGGCCGGCATGTTTGCATTAACAATTTGGGCGGCATCAGCAATGTCACTTCCCTTGATTGGCGGCGCGGACAAAAACCGAACATCTCTGCCTTCGACACCGGGCCGGCCAACATGCTCATCGACCTTGCCGTGCAGCGCTTAACCCAAGGCAAGGCTAGGATGGACGCCGACGGGCGTTGGGCTCGGAAAGGCACCGTCTGTGAAGAGCTGTTGGCGAAATGGATGCGGCATCCGTATTTTTTCCAGAAGCCACCTAAAAGCACAGGACGAGAGATGTTCGGTGAACGCTTTCTCGTGCCCGCCCTGAGCGAGATGAAACGACGAAAGCTATCGAAGTTCGATTTACTCGCGACCTTCACTGAACTTACCGCTCGTTCAATCGTGCTGAATTATCGGCTTCATCTGCCTGCAAAACTCGAGCGGGTGATATTGGCTGGCGGCGGAGCCGCGAATTCATTCCTGGTCGAACGGATTCGTGAACAG
Source organism: Verrucomicrobiota bacterium (assembly GCA_016871515.1). Taxonomy (GTDB): domain Bacteria; phylum Verrucomicrobiota; class Verrucomicrobiia; order Limisphaerales; family SIBE01; genus SIBE01. Next base: position 8,850 of record VHDE01000046.1, on the reverse strand, counting down.
TTCGGACTTCTGCACCCTGGCCTTATGGAAACCTGTGAGGCTCGCGGATGGCCATTGCAAAGCGTTGAACCCGCTGCGTTCGCTCTCCTGGCCTTTTATCGATTTATCGGCAAATCAGGCAACATGCCTGCTACCACAGGGGCCAGGAGAGCGGTTCTCTTGGGGCAAGTGAGTGGTAAATGTTAAATGGGGTTAAAAGGGTTGCATGGTTACATGGTTGCAAACGCTACATTGGTTATGTGCGGGAGTCGTGTTGGGTCGTGTCCATCTCAGCTCATCTAGTCTAACGATTCAACCATGTAACCGTTTAACCATGTAACCCTGTAACTAACTAGGTGACGTCTTAACCTTCTTCCTCCCCCATTTCCCATTTGGGAAAGACTTCGGGTTTGAGTTCACCGCGGCGGATCAATTCCTGAAGATCACGGATAATTGTGCGGCGCGCGACCCGGAACTCCCTAGCCAAGGCCGACACGTTCGGGCGTTCCGTCGCATTGCCGACCAACCGGCGAATTTCGGTTTGCCGGCTCAAACGATCGGTCGAACGGCTGAAGAGCGCCTCTGCATCGATGCGCTTCGAACGTTCCAGCGCTTCAAACTGGCGAACAACCTCTGTTTCGCCGCATTCCTTGAGTGCGATCTCGATTGTTTTTCCGAGTTCATCCACGTCCACCGGCTTGGTGATGCAATAATGAGCCCGCCGCGGGCCTTGCAAGGCATGAATCTGTTGATGCACCTCGAGCGCGCCCGACACAATGATAATCGGCACATAAGGCACGAGTTCTTTCAGTTCCGGGAGATAATCCAGACCGAGTTCGCCCTCGGCTAATATGTGATCAAGAATAATCAAATCCGGCGCCTGCCGGGCAATCGCAGACAGGGCTTCTCCGCCTGTGCAAACACGGCTCAACTCGTAACCCGTCAACGCGTCTTCGTAGATTTCGTATTGCAGGTCATCATCCTCAACAATGAGAATGCGCGGTTTATTCATGATTTGGATGTTTCCAATTAACCGCACTTCTTGCGTCATTTCAAGAGGGTAAGCGGTAGGAGCATAGGGCTGTGTTCCCCAACTTACGTGTTTGAAAAAAGTTTAATGACCCATCCCATATACGCAAGGATGCGTATATACAATTCACGCGTGTCTGCCCAACAATCCGGCCATCGCAGCGTTCGCTTGTGTCAATAACCAAACGACATGCACATTCTTAACGCGTCAGCCAGCACCGGTGCTTCAGCATTTATTCCTTGGACAGAGGACGCATCCCAGGTCGTCGTGCCACGGGAACTGTTTAGGCCTTTGGACGAACGAAACGGGGACGGCGCGTCGAGTGATTTGGAACAGACCGTATCACCAGCGGACCCCGCCAAACACGCTGCCGAACTGCGTGTGGCAAGTTAGTTGCCCGCGTCTCCTTCTGCGACGCGACGCTGCCAACGCTGTCCTCGTGTCACTGGTTGGCAGTTTAAGCTTTTCGCAAATTTTTCGTTGCAAACAGGCAAGTGGTTGCTCGACCTTTGGTGGAGAGATTCTATGAATGTCATTTCCAATGAGCGCGCATTGGCGCAGTGGAAAGCCTTGGTTTATCTTCCCGCCAAATTCGTCACGCGCTTTCATAAACGGTTCTTCGATGAGCAACCTTACCTGGCGCGGTTTCTGGCGGACTGCATCGTTCCGGCGCATCGGCGCGGACCAGAGCTGCCGACTTTATCCGGTGATTCCCCCCTGGAAGAACAGGTTGGTGAAGTGACCGGTTTCGCGGCTCGCATTGCCGAACTGATGCGCCGCGAAGCGGGCCGTCCCTTGCGTCAAATTTCGCAACCAGAGGTGGAGTCTTATTTCGAACTGATACTGAATGCCTTGGACAAGCTGCCGAAGCCAACGCAATTTCGCGGGCTCGCGCAAGTTGAGCCGTTGCTGGCGAGATGCCGCCAGCGCAATTTGCTGTCTGGCGTGTGCGCTGCTTATTTCAGCGGCGCGCCCCGAAAGCTCCTCGACTATCCGCTGGTCACCACGCTGCTGCGACTGACTGTGGATGCGCTCGACGGTGTCGCATCCGAACCGTTGTCGGAAGGAGAGACAACCGAGCTTTGGACGGCGGACCGTGTGGAGGAGGCGCTGTCGGTGCAGGGCAATCCAATGCGCCATGAGGCGCTTCAGGCAGCGGCGAGGCTTCGCTCTGAACTGACGCCTCGTTTGATCGGCGAATTGGAAGAATGGGCGGCTAATCCGGAAGCGGCGCTCGAAGAGGATGCTTCTCTGGGAGTGCATGCCCTTTATCTGCTGGCGCAGTGGCGCGAAACTTCTGCGTGGCCGTCCTTTCGGAAGGTGTTTTCGCTGCCTGGCCAAACGCCGCACGAACTCACCGGCGAAGTGATCACCGTAAACGGCGCGGTTCTGCTGGCTTCAGTCGCCGGGGAACGGCACAGCGAATTGCGCGAGATGTTTGAGGAGGAAGCGATCGAAGAATTTTGCCGGGGCACAGCTTTGGAAGCGCTGGCTTGTCTTGTAGCCTGGGGCGAGCGGCCGCGAGCGGAGCTGATTGCCTATCTGAGCGAGCTTCTCACGGGACGGCTCCAGGCTTCGCCTAAGAACTTCGCCTGGACAAGCCTTGTCGATTTCGTGTGCTCAATCGAGGCATCATCGGAATTACGGCTCGAGATCGATGCCGTGCTAGCGCGTGGATTGGTGGACGACAAGGCTATCCCAGCCAGCTTCATCGCTGCCGCCCAAGCCGGCCGTCTGGGTTCGCTGTGGACTGAATTCGCCGACGTACATTCTCCGATTCGGGATGCGGCCGAGGCGACGGCATTCCTTGATGAGCCGTTCGAGAATGACGACAGCCCGGTCTCGGCTTTCGCGCCAGATGTGCCGCTGCCCGCGCAATCGAGCGCCAAGGTTCCAGCACGATTCAGTGACTCGGGCCCTGTCAAAGCGGCGCCCAAGATGGGTCGCAACGAGCCTTGCCCATGGGGCAGCGGCAAGAAATATAAGAAGTGCTGCGGCAGCAACTGATGGCATCCATCTCAAGGATGATCTTTGCCTGACATGAGCGGTTTTACTCCCGATCAAACGCGCGCAATTGAGGCTCTCGGCAATGTTCTCGTCGAGGCGGGCCCGGGCGCGGGCAAGACGCGGACATTAGTGGAACGTTGCGTCGCTTGGCTGTTGCAGGGAGCACCCCATTCAGTCGATCGTATTTTGGTGGTGACTTTCACCGAAGCAGCCGCCGCTGAAGTCAGGCAGAGGATTCGCCAGGAGCTTACGAACAAGTTGGACGAAAACCCGGGCGACCGTCATCTGCGCGAACAGGTCGCCTTGCTGGATACCGCGTCGATTTCAACTTTGCACTCGTTCTGCTTTCAATTGGTCCGCCAACATTTCTACGAATTAGAACTTGATCCGCAGCTGATCGTACTCTCCCCGGAAGAAACGCAGTTATTGGCGGAGGAAACATTGTCGTCCTTGTTGCAAGAACATTATGCCGGCAGCACGGCGGTTTCAGAGTCGGTTCAACAACTCATCGATGGGCAGAATCGAGGCTGGGACAGGCCGCTCCGGCGCTTGTTATTGCGGTTGCATCGTTATGCACAAACGTTGCCGAACCCGGACGGCTGGTTGCACGATCAACTCCAAATGTTCCAGGAGCAGGAGCCTCGACAGTGGCAGGCTTGGTTCGCAGAAGCATGGCCTGCGTGGTGTGAGTTTTGGCTGCCAATCGTCAAATCTGAACCTTCATCAAATGCGCAGCGCTGTGCGGAAGTCCTTGAAAAATCTCTCGCAGGCAAACCCGGGCCAAACAAGCCATCGCCAATGTCAGCGCGCTCCGCATCTGACCCGAACCGTGGTTCGGCAACGGCAACGGACAATTCCGCAAGCGGAGCGAACCAATTTGACCGATCCCATATCGCGGCGATGCTTTGCGAGATTTGGCAAGCCGACCGGGTCTGGCCCACCAAGAAGAAAACTCTCTTGCGGAAGCGGCTGGAACGGTTTTTCGAAGAGGCGGCATTCTTACGTTCTCTCGTCACTCCGTCCAAGAGACCGGCCGAGACACGCGAAAGCGGGATTGACCCTTTGACCGAAGACTGGACCTGGCTGACTGCGCAAATGCGCACGCTGATCAGCTTGACCATCGAGTTTGATCACGAGTTCTCCAGGGCCAAGCGCGAATTGGCCGCGGTTGATTTTCATGATTTGGAGCAGTTTGCCTTGCGTTTGTTGTGGGACCGTCGCGCCGGAGAGCCGACGGCGCTGGCTGAACAATGGCGCAACAAGCTCGACCTGATTTTTGTTGATGAGTACCAGGACATCAATGCTGCACAGGATGCGATTCTGGCCGCGCTGGGACGCGATGGGCCGGAGTCAAATCGATTTCTGGTCGGCGACGTGAAGCAGAGCATCTATCGGTTTCGGCTCGCGGCCCCGCATATTTTCCAAGGTTACGCTCAAGATTGGGGGCGCGGTGCGTCCGACCGGAGAGTCATTTCGCTGTTGGATAATTTTCGCAGTCACGAAGCGATACTGAATTTTATCAACCGGTTTTTCGCGACGTTGATGCGCCAGGAGATCGGCGGTGTCGAGTACAACCAGGGGGCTTGGTTGAAGTTTGGGAATCGTGAAGGACGGGACGCCATGACGATTGAAGGTGAGAAGCTGCGGCTTCGCGAGCTGGCAGGCAGACCTGGCGCCTTGTCCGCGCCTTTCGCGCCACACGTGGAAATTCATCTGAGGTTGACGGGCCAGAGCGGCACGGACATCGAGCCACCGGACGAGTTTAACGCGGAGGAGGAACTGTTGACCGACCGTTCGCTGGCTGAGCAAGAGGCGCGTCTCGTTGGTCTCAAGTTGCGCAAGCTTCGCGCGGATCAGCATCTCATCTGGGACGAAGAGCAACAGGCGCTCCGTCCGGTCGATTGGAGAGACATGGTAGTGCTTTTGCGTTCACCGCGATTCAAAGTGGAAAGTTTTGCCAAAGAGTTCGCTCTTCTGGGCGTTCCTCTGCAGGCCACACGCGGGGGTTTTTATGAAAGCCTTGAGGTCATGGATTTGTTGAACCTGCTGGCTTTGCTGGATAATCCGTTGCAAGACTTGCCGCTCCTGGCTGTTCTTCGTTCGCCGTTGGCCGGCCTATCATTGGATGAGCTCGCGACCGTGCGCGCGACTGGACCGGGAAGATTTTGGACGGTACTGCAGCGCTTTCATCGAGAAGGTGGCGAAAGAGCGGCTCCGCAGTCTGCGGTCGGGGATCCGCACTTGGAGGCCGTAGCGGCTGCGGCTCGGCCGAAAGTCGATTTGTTTCTGAAGCGGTTTGGCCAGTGGCGTCGTCTGGCGCGAGAGAGTTCGTTATCGCTCTGTTTGGAGCAAATTCTCAACGACACACATTATTTGGCCTGGCTAGCGACCCAGGCGCGCGGCGAGCAACGGCAAGCCAACGTTTCGAAGCTTCTGAGCGCGACACGGCAGTTCGATCAGTTTCATCGCCAAGGCTTATTTCGCTTCCTTCGACTCATCGAAGCGCAACAAAGTGCAGAGATCGATCAAGAGCCAGCCCCAATTGAGACGGAGAATGCGGTGCGGTTGATGAGTATTCATCAGGCGAAGGGACTCGAATTTCACATCGTGGTCGTTGCGGATTTGGGCAAGCCATTCAATTTTTTAGATTTAAAAGAGAACATCATCCTGGATGAGAAGTACGGGCTCTGTCCGCTGGTGAAACCTCCCTTCACGGAACTCCGTTATCCGAGCCTCCCCTATTGGCTGGCCCAGAAGCGGCAAAAGCGAGAGATACTAGGAGAGGAAATGCGCTTGCTTTATGTGGCGATGACTCGGGCGCGCAACACATTGATTCTCACTGGCGCCGTATCACAGCGCGGCGCCGAAAAACGCTGGACCCAGCAAGCCGGAGCGAATCCGGTCTTGAAATTGAGACAGACGCTTGCCGCTCGCAGTTGTTTGGATTGGCTGGGACCGTGGCTGACCGAGGCAATTGGCGCCGCGGACTGGATGGTGCAACTCGAAGGCCAGTCCGAATTGGCGACGTGGGCAGTTTACAGGGACCAAGACCCGCGGCTCGCCCTTGCGCAGGAAGATGCCCACGGAACAGCCAGGTCGCCATCGTCCTGTAATGACGTCAACGGGGACGCGCTGGCGTCCTTGCGGGAGCGACTGAGCTGGCAATATCCTTTCCTCGGAGCGGCCAAGGAAGCAGCAAAGGCTTCGGTATCTGTTTTGCGGAAGCGAATTAACGATGGAATCATCGGAGAGTCGGCGCCATACGGATTTGCTTTTGAGTACGAGGCTTTGAAGGGTGCGGATCGAGTCGTGGACTTGACGGCCGCTGAAGTTGGGACGGCTTACCACGTCTTTTGCCAATTTGTCTCGCTCGGCCATGTGAGCGCCTTGGCCGAGTTGGAAAGCGAAGCCGACCGAATGGAACAGGAGGAGATTTTGACACGCGCCGAGCGGAAGTCGCTTAAACTTCCTTTAGTTGCGGCTTTTTGGAGGAACGAGATTGGCCGAAAAATCCTGCAGCAAGAAGGATACGTGCACCGCGAGCTGCCCTTCACCGCGCGCGTCGCATTCGCCGATCTGAACAGCTTGCTATCCTCTGGGAGCAATCAAGCACCGGCTGAATTAAAAGATGAATTTGTCGTGGTCCAAGGAGTTGTCGATCTGGCAGTCGTGTTGCTGAATGAGATCTGGCTCTTGGACTTCAAAACCGATCAGATAGCGGCTGATCAATGGAGAGACCGCGTCAAACTTTACGCGCCGCAATTAAAACTGTACGCATTGGCGCTCGGACAAATTTATCGCCGCCCCGTGACAAACTGCTGGCTGCATTTTTTGAGCCTCAAACGCACCGTGGCGTGTGTTTGACGGAGCGCCGGCGCCCGGCGGCGCAGGAACAACTGACGATGCTCGCTCTGAGGACGGCCGTTCTTCAAATAACGAGCCAGCACGTCTCCCGCTTCCTCGGTCAACGGCAGTCGGAGCGATTGCCGGGTCTTGCTTTGCGGCACGCGCAGGATCCCGGCTCACCAATTGATGTCCTCCAACGTCAACCGCACCACCTCACCACTGCGCAAGCCGTAACGGGCGGCCAGATACAGGAGCGTGAAATCGCGCAGCCCATCTGGACTGGAACGATCAATGGAGCGCAACAGCCCGTTGATCACGTGGCGAAAATCCACCGGCGCAAACTCCCGATACTCCGCCAGGTTCGTCCCCGGCAACGGACGCAGGCGCGCCAGTTCCTCGGCGAGAGGCTTCTGCCGTTTGGCGTTGCCCGCTCGCAGCACCCCCTCCACAAAAAAGTCATACTCTTCCAACGAGTTGAATTCCCGGCTGCCACGCAACAACAAGTGCTGATCCAGACGCCGTTTCAAATGACCGTTTTGCGACTCCACATCGCCGTGCTCGTGCGGACAGTTGACGTTAATCGTCACCGGCGTCAGATCGTAATGGCTGCACAACTCCAGGTAATCGCTGTTATAGCCTCGAGGCCGTCCGGGCTGTTCTTCCAGTTCGTGCGTCGCCGCGCTGGTGTTGTCGGTGCCCAGATGCGTCGGACCTTTGCCCAGTTGTTTGAGCGCCGCTTGCAGCCCGCTGACCAAACTCAAAAACGACTCCCAGACGCAGCGCGTGGCCCACTGCCAATTGGAATACGGCAGCACACAATGGCAGAACAAATGGTCCAGGAGTTGGCCTTGAATGGTGACCTTCAACTCGCGCGCATAAGTCCAGTCCAGTTGCATCAATTCTCCTGGCTTTCGTTCCTGGGCGAAGAACACTTCGGGCTCTGGCCCTTGCGTCGCCCGCCACTGCCGCACGCGCCGATAAAACGTGCGCAAATGGCTGGGATCCAGCCCGCTGTCCGGGCGGGCCAGAAAGTGTTCGAATAAGGTCTTGCTTTCCAACTCCGGCGCCGCCTGGAACATCCGCTCCGCCTGGTGCCATATCTTGGCCAGCGGATCGGGCCGCGTGCGCCAGTCATGCTTGCTTTGCTGTTCCGCCGGACCTTGGCTGGCCTGGATGTATTTGCGCGCCGTCTGGCGATCAACGTCCGCCTTCATTGCGCTGACAATTATCTTTCCTGTCTTTTGGTATTCACTCATGAGCCGTTTGTATTGCTGTTGGGTAATCATTGTGCGCGGCCTCAAAACCAGACCTGGCCACTCAGCCAGATCGGCCAAAACCGCCGCGCGACATTACCGGCTCAATGGTGATTTTTAATTGGCACTGCACCCAGGAACGAGTGAGGCCTGCAGAGCCGTCCTGAACCTCGCGATCTCTTCCCTGTGCAAAGGCCTCCGCTTCGCCGATGAAGGCCTATCGGGCCTTCCCCTGGCGCACGCGCGGAATGGGCCTACCGCTGGCGGGAGCTCGCTTGTGGCTTCGTGGCGGTGTTTCGGTCGGGAATTTGCGCGGGACACCGCTCGACCGCTTGCGGGCGGCGTCCGTCCCAGTCTGGTCCCGGAATCGGTTTCAAAACCCCTCGGGCCTCGATCCGCCGCGCTCGCAAGCGCCAGCGGATGACGAGGAGAGGAGGCCATCACTTCACCGCGAACGCGTCCCCGCGCGGAACTCAACCACCGCGACCGACGCCACGTGGTCGCGGAGCTGGCTCCACGTGTGCCAGGCGGGCCGCATGCGCCCCTCGGAAAAAAGATGGGCCTGATCCGAATAGTGCCGCGACTCGGGGCGCCGCGATTGCCCATATGGCACGATGCTCCAGGCCTCGATCGGGTCGGTCAGCTCGACGACGGTGGGAATCACCTGGCCGCCGTTGAACACGAACCGTCCCGTCTTGTCCTTCGTCTGCGTGCCCGTGGCCCGCAAGCACTCGA
>VHDE01000045.1 GCA_016871515.1 Verrucomicrobiota bacterium | reverse complement strand
GGACGCCTTTTTGGACACCGAGTGTGACGGTTGAATTTGCGGCAATAGCATTGCCGAACGCGTCCTGAACGCCACTGACTGTCAACTGGTTGCTCGCTCCGGTGATAGCGGATGTCGTCAATTCGACGGTGCGACTGTTCGCAGCGAGCGCAGCCGCGGACACATTCACGCCGTTGTTGATTTTATAATTGGCAGCGACGTTGGCGGTGGCTGCCGAGACCGGTTCCGAGAAGACCACGAACACCTTGGTATTGGCCGTGAAACCTCTTTGCGCCGAAGCGATGGTCGGCGGCACGCGGTCTGAGGCGACGTTTACCACGATTTCCGCGCTGTTGATTGATTGCCCGCCTGGTGCGCTGACTACGGCGCGATACGTTCCTGAATCGGCGCTTGTCAACTTCGCGATGGTGAGTGTTTTAGAGGCGGCGCCGGAGATGTTGGCGTTGTTCTTCTGCCATTGGACAGCGACTGGGAAATTAAATCCAGCCGGCTCAACGACGCCATCCACCGAAAGAACGAGAGACGTTCCTTCCTGGGTCGAAGCGGGCGCGACCGGTTGCTTGGTGATTCGCGGCGTGCCTTTGTTCGGGGCGGCGTTGGCGCCGATGAGGCTGCCAGACAAGGTAGTGGCGCCTTCAACTGGATTCGTTCCGGCAGGGACCATCGTGACCGCGCCGTTGTCGCCGCCACCGCCTTCTTTGTAGAGCGCTTCAAAGTAATATCGCTTGCCAGCCGTCAGCGTGATCTTGTTTCCAGTGGGCCATTCGGTCGAAGGAGATTGATCGGACCGTTTCTCCGCCAAGTCGCTGTTGCCGCCGGAAACTGCCCATTGCTTGGTGTTCGACCAGGTTGTTTCCTTGGCAATGAGTTTCTTGTTGGCCGGATTCTCGTCCGTGCTGAGGTAGAGTTCGCCGTTATCATCCGATGAGAAGAATAGGACATAATCGCCAGTTTTATCGGGAACGATAAAGCCGCTGAGCCGGGCGCCGAATGCTTCGTAGATGTTCACTGGAGCGTCCACGGAAGTTAGCAACCTGACTTCGTCAGGCGCGCCGGGATACCTGGGATCTTCCGTCAAGCCTGAGACGGAATTGCCGCCGACGTCTCTCCAGACTTCCCATTTCACGACTCCGGGAGCAAACGTATTGGCGAGGGTTGCCACGTTCAGAGTGGCCTCGTTGCTCGTGACGGTTCCGATTGAAGTAGTCACGATAGCTTTGTACTTAGCGCCATCATCCGCTGCTGTGGCATTGACAGCGAACGTGCCGGCATTGCTGTTGGGCACATCCACGCCATTCCTTTGCCACTTGTAACTCGTGATTGATCCGGTAGCGCCTACATCGACCGCGACAGAGAAGCTTGCAGTGGCGCCGGCGTAAACAAATCGATCAACCGGTTGACTGAGGATCGTGGCGGTCGTTGCCGCATAAAACGGCGAGAGGCGCGCTCCCGGAATTGGCTTGTCTCCATCAGCGAAATCGGGGTCGCCTTCATATCGGAACGCGATGGCGCTGTTGTCGCCACCTCCGAACTCAGTCGCAATCGATTGAATGAAGTATGGCTTGCCGGCCACGACATTGATGTAAGGCGACCAATTTTCCGGGCGTGGCGAGGGAGTTCCTGTGTTAACCACGGCGCGACGCGTGGGCGCTGTGGGATCGCCGCCGCCGCCAAAGGCACGGACGGGATTCCATTGCGACTCCCTGGCGATTTGCACTTTGTTCGCCGGATCATCGTCGGTGCTTAACCAAAGTTCACCGGGATCGTCCGCCGCGAAGGCAAATTGGATTCGGCCCGTCTTGGGCGGATAAAAGTAGCCGATCAACTCCATGTTGTAATTGTTGCGAACGTCGGCCCCTGGAGGGGTATCATCATCACCCGGGTCTGGGCCGGGATAGCCGTTGTACGGTCCCTCGGCGCGTTTCGGGTAGAATGATCCGTCCGGAATGGCGGTGCGAGTGCGGATGGCAGCTCTTTGATCACCGGCATAGGTGCGGAAGTTGATGCTTCCTTGCGGCGTGGCTGGAGCAGCTGCTTGGAGTGTTACGGAAGTTTCGTTCACGCCTACAGCAAGCGAGAACAGGATAAGCAATCTTGTGACGCTATTTGGCATAACAGGTCTTTTAGTTTGTCGTGTCTTTTCGGGAAACACCGACGTTGTTGCGTGTTCAGGCCATCGGCTCACATGCGTTCGGTGGTCGGAACGCGCTTGGTTGTCTCGGGAACTAACTACAGTAGCGGGAGTCCACCATGACGGTTGATGGTTGGCAATCTCAAAAAAAGCGAGGCGTTCGGGGATCTTGGAAAGGGCTGGAGCTTCTCCCATTTCGAATGATGCGAGTTGACCAAAAAGGCCGGCAAGCCGAGTCCTCTACCGCTTTTGCTCCGACACGGAAGGCGCGTTCTGGCAGAGCAGGACGCCCCTTCCTTCCCACGTGCTCACCCGAAAGCGCCAGAGGACTGGCGCAGTCCAAGACCTGGCGGAGTTCGCGGCGGCACCGTGATTCGCGAAGCTTCTTGGAGTGCGGTAGTCCTCTGCCGCTCTTGCAATCGTTTTTTCAAGGATTGCGAAGTACCCGGGCTGACCACTACCGTTCCTCCATGCCCGAGCCGAAAACGCCGTGGCCGCATGCCCCAACGCACCTGCTTGCCACGACAGGCACGTATTTCGTCACCGCCAGCACCTACCTCAAGGCGCACCACTTCCGTAGCGCAACTCGCGTTCGTGTTCTGCATCGTGGACTCCTCACCGTGGCCCGCGACTTTGGCTGGCAGCTCGAAGCATGGGCGGTTTTCTCCAATCACTACCATTTCGTCGCGCACTCTCCCGCCAACCAGCCCACTGCCGAGAGCCTCGGACTGATGTTGAAAACGCTCCATGTGAAGACTTCGGGCTGGGTCAATCGGCTGGACAAGACGCCCGCGCGGCAGGTGTGGTTCAACTTCCGCGAGACGCGATTGACCTATCCAAGGTCTTACCTTGCGCGGTTGAACTACACTCACCAGAACGCCGTGAAACATGGGTTGGTGTCCGTCGCCAACCAATATCCCTGGTGCTCGGCGGCGTGGTTCGAGCGCATGGCCTCGTCCGCACAAGTGAAGACCATTTACCGATTCAAGACCGAGAAACTTCAGGTGCCCGATGATTTCGAGCCCTCGCCAGAGTGGTGAATCGCGGAGTAAACGCAAGGAATCGTGAAGCGTCTTTGAGACCCCAAAGCGCCAGAGGACTTGAGCTTGCTCCCGCTTTCGTCGTAGCGGACTACCAGGCGTTCCAATAGACGCCAGCCTGCGCGGCCCAGTAGTTGGTCATTTGGCTGAGCTTCCTCCATTGGACGGAGCCATCGAGAAGCAGGACGTTGCCGCCAACCGCGCCAACGTCCTTGGGTTTGGTGGTTCTCTTCACCCAAAGAAACGGAATACCGTTCTGTCGGGCAGCGCCGGCTCGCCCGTGCGGGGCGATCACCCAGCCATCACCACCGACAGCTTCCGCATAAGCATTGAGATCGCAGGCGAGGGTTAGCATCGGATTGTCCGTGAAGCGCTGCGGTGATTCCCATTTCGGGTTCGGTTCACCGGACCAGGGTTTCTTGTGTCCGCCATTGTAGTTAAATCCAATGACATGACCGTAAGGCGCCCGGTAATATTGGAAGGTGCCGGCCAAACTCGGGCAGGTGCTCATGTTCGTCGCGCTGTACTGCCGGATCGCGTTGAAAGTATTTGTGCTGATCCAAATCGAATGGGAGAAACCATCATCGCGGAACCCCTGCGGGAGACGCTCGCTATTATCCAGACCGTACATTTGAAGCGCCAAGCCAAGTTGTCTCAGCGCACTCTTGCAAGAAGCGCGCCGCGCTTGTTCCTTTGCTACGCTCAATCCTGGCAAAAGCATCGCAGCCAGAATGGCAATGATGGCTATCACCACGAGTAGTTCAATCAGGGTGAACGCCGAATTTTTTTGCCTCCATTTTTCCGACTGTTTCACATGAGATGGTTGTTTCTTCGCGTCTAGCGTTTCAGGCTAGGGCTTCTCCCAAGAGATTGCTTGCTGACTTTCGTCGTAAACTTTGTCCGCCGTCTTCGAAAGAAGCCGGAAAACCTCTGCCTCGACGAAGTTCTCGACAAAGTTTTCTCCGCGCGACAGCTTTTGGGACAGGCCTTAGGGTAGAGAAATGGGCAGAAGAATGAAAAGGAAATCTTTTCATTCGCAAAGAAGGAGAAGAAGGAGCAAGACGCTAGATTGAAATCATGAGCGCGCAAGAACTTGAACAGATGATCCGCTCCTTGCCGGATGCTGAACTGCGTCGCTTTGCCGAGTGGTGGGACAATCATCGCGCCGCCTTGCTTAACAGCGCTGCCGCACCAGAGTCCGAGGCCCTAAAGACCGAACTTCGTCGCCGTCGCCAGAGGAGTATCGAGACCATCCAGAACGATTTGAGCGCTCGGATGACGCGGCCCTCGATCAAATGTTCAGGGACATCGAGAATGAAGTCCCGTGAGCAGCATTGGCTCGTTCGGTTTGATATTCAAGAGGCTTACCGGTCGTATGAGCGCAGAGAACCGGGCTTGGGGCGTCGCTTCAATCAGGAACTTAGAGCCGTTCTCCGCCGTCTCCCAAAAGACGCGCTACTTTACTCGATACGCTTCGATGACATTCGTCGGGTGAAACCTGCCGTCGTTTCCGCACGGCGTCTTTTATTTTGCGGACGAGTCGCGGGTAGTCGTCCTGGCAGTGTTACATGGCGCCCGCGACTCGGAAGCGGAACTCCAACAGCGGCGTCAAACCAGCTAAGGCAATCTCCTCTCGCGAGCTGCAATCTCCGAATCAATCCACAAAGGCCAGTTCGTTCGACATCAGCAGCACCTGCGCGTATTTCTCCCAAGGTGAGAGCGGTTTGGGCAGCTCTTTGGGCCCACTGAAGTCGAGCTTTGCGTGCCATTCGGTCGTGCCGCCGGTTGATCCGGAGGCATTGGTCTTGACGATTCGGATAATCGGCGCCCAGGTGAATGAGTCCGAATCAACGCCTCCGCGGCAATCCGTCACAAAGTCGAGCGTGTCTCCCGGTTGAACTTCGATGCGATCAATCTTTGTTTCATGTTTTGCGTTGTGCGCGGTCCAGAATCCCAATTCCCCGGTCCGGCTCGAAACAATCCGGCCACGGACGCCATCGCCTTTGTCAGAGTCATGCCCCAACGTTCCGGCGATGTGAATGACTCCTTCGAACGGTGCGATCCACCGGCGGATCGCTGCGTGCTTCAAATCATTTCCGGAATGTCCGCCATTAGCGTTCAGCGCAACCCAACCCAGTTTGTCATCCGGCAACTTCATCCCGCCTTGCCAGGCTTGCCCGGTGAAGTGAGGCAACGTTTGGAATTGCGAAACACGCTTTGTCGCCTCGTCATATTCGCCGTAACCGTACTGCCAGAAGGCTGGCGCCGGCGGCTGTGGACGGACCATTTGCTGCGATTGAACGAACTGCAACGCCAGCTTGGTTTCGTCTGGCTCCGGCTCGCGTTGATATATCACGTTGTAGAGCGCTTTGACGCGCGCTTCATCGTTCGTGGCGGACATTAATTCGGGCCTGTGCGCAAAGCGGCGCGCCTGTTGCACGACAAACGGGCTATTGATCATAAACAGCGCTTGCTGCGGAACCGTTGTGTAAAAGCGTTGCGGACTTGTTGTGTCCGGACTGGCGAAATCGAATGTGCGAAACATCGAGGGGAGATTTTGACGTTCGACAAAGCCATAAACGGTCCGGCGGCTCGTGAAAGGTTCCGCGATCATATCTGATGCGCGGCCTCCTGCCGCCAGATCGAGCGCTCCGGCCACGGCTAGCAGCGTATCCCGGAACGACTCAAAATCGAGCCGGCGCCGGTTCATTTTCCAAAGCAACTGGTTGTTCGGATCGAGTTGCGCGCACTGCGAGTTGTTCTCGCTGCTTTGCTGATAAACGCTCGAGAGCAGAATCGAGCGATGCAGTTTCTTGAGCGACCAACCTTCCTCCATGAATTGCCAGGCCAAATAATCGAGCAGTTCGGGATGCGAAGGCAGTTCGGAACGCAAACCGAAATCGCTCGGTGTGCGGACGAGGCCCGTGCCGAAATACTGCAGCCAAACGCGATTGGCAATCACGCGCGCGGTCAGCGGGTTCTCACGGCTGGCAATCGCCTGCGCGAGTTCGAGACGTCCGCTCCCTTTCTCAAAGGGCTTGCGGTGTTCGCCGGCGAGAACTTCGAGGAATTGCCGCGGCACTTCCGGGCCAGCGTTGTTCGGGTTGCCGCGCAGAAAAACGCGCGCTCGAGCTGGCGTCGCGTTGTCTTGCAAGGCCATTGCTCGCGGCGGGGCGCCCGGATGCGTGGCGTCGAGTTCGTCCACCTTTCGGCGAAGGGCGCGCACCTTTTGAGCAGCAGGCGTGTCAAACAGCCGCGCCAGTTCGAATTCAGGAATATTGGCCGGCGAATCGGGTCCGTAGAGAAGCTGGCGAAGGGCTTCGAGGTTTGAGTCCGGGAACGACGCAGGCGCTGACGAAGCAGTTCGAGCCGCGGGGGCGTTTGTGTCTTTCAGTGTTTCCTGCCAGCGTTTTTCGACATCGGCGAACACTTTGCTGTAACGTTCGGCCACCTCTTTCATCGAGGCCGGCGGTTCACCTGCGAACACCGCGGCCACGAACGGATTCAATTTATTCTCCTTGCCTTCCGCGAAAGCGCGAGCGAGTTCGCCGGCTTTGGCGGCAAAATCATTTGTGGAAAGCTGTTCGAAGGCAAACCAAGGTGCGAAGATCGGATGATCGCCTTTCTTGCGAAGATCCTCGAGAAGGGTTGTCCAGCGGCGGGCTGTGCCCGGATGAAGTTTGCGTTCGCGAGCCAAACCTTCGGACCGCGAGTCGCTGCTCAAGCGTTTCGAGTCATAGGAGACCAACAGATACTCGCCCGTTTTCTGCCGCAATTGGCTCATTGCTTCGGCCTGCTTGCTTTCGCGAAACGCGTTGAGTTCATCCTGCCGTTTCTGCCGCTCTTTGAGATATTCCGAGTGCGCGTGAGAAGGAGCGTTGATGCCAAGCAACGGTTTGTCGGTTGGCTCGAAGGAACTCGCGAAGACGCCGTGCAGAGAATAATAATCTTTGATGGGGATCGGATCGTACTTGTGGTCATGACACCGGGCGCACGCGACGGTCAGGCCCATCATCCCGCGCGTCACAACATCGATGCGATCATCGATAATGTCATTTTGGTTGTTGAGAAACCGGCGGCCGAGCGTCAAAAACCCGAGCGCCGCCAGGGGACGCTTGTCTTCCCCGAGCGGCAAAAGGTCGGCCGCAATCTGATGAATGACAAATTGGTCGAACGGCAAATCTTCATTGAAGGCCCGGATGACATAATCACGATAGGTGTATGAATAGGGATAACGCCGTTCTTCCTCGAAGACGTAACCCTTGGTGTCGGCGTAGCGGGCCACATCCAGCCAATGCCGCGCCCATCGCTCGCCGTAAGCAGGTGAAGCGAGCAAACGTTCGACAGCTCCGGAAAAGGCTTCCGGCGAATCATCGGCCAGAAAATCGGCCATTGCCTCCGGTGCGGGCGGGAGTCCCGTGACATCGAAGCTTGCGCGGCGAAGCAAGGTGCGTCTGTCCGTGGGCGGCGAAGGTTTCATTCCTTTTGCTTCCAACTTCGTGAGGATAAACGCATCGACCGGGTTCTGAACCCAGCCCTCGTCTTTAACTTCGGGAACAGCGGGTTGTTTCACGGGCTGGAAGGCCCAATGATTTTTGGCGGCGAGTTGCGAGCCGACCATTGCCGGTTGCGCCGTTCGGGGATCCGGGGCGCCCATTTTCACCCAAGCTTCGAGGTCAGCAATTTGCTCGGACGGAAGCTTTTTGTCCTTCGGCGGCATTTGCAGCTTTTCGTCATTGTAACGGACCGCCTTGATCAAAAGACTTTTGTCGGGCTCACCCGGAACAATGGCCGGACCGGAATCGCCGCCCTTTAACAGTCCTTCGCGGGTATCGAGAAGCAAGCCGCCTTTGATTTTGTCGCTCTGCGCGCTATGGCATTTGTAACAGTTTTCGACCAAGAGCGGGCGAATCTTTTTTTCGAAGAAATCTAATGCCGCCGAATCCGGCTCCGCGGCAGCGCTTTTCAGCGTCACGAAGGTTAATCCCGCAAGCCACAGGAGCGGCCGCGAGCAAATTCGAGTTAACACGTCAATCTTCACGCCTAGTGGCTGAAAATATTCCCGAGACCTTCAAAAAAATCCATCGCATTCTTGAAGCATCCAAATCTCGTTAGCGCGATTTTGGGCGTCGCGGCAGTTACTTGGCGGATGATGCAACCGGAAGACGAAAGCATGCTGCTAAGACGCTACGCCGAGGCACGCGATGAAGCCGCCTTCTCCGAATTGGTTCGGCGTCATGTGGACCTCGCGCATTCCGCCGCGCTCCGGCAGGTGAATGGCGACATTCACGCCGCTGAGGATGTGACACAGCGCGACGTGATGATCGAGAAGGTTTTTCCACCAACGGCTCAAATGCGTTGTCATGCAGGCGGCGCAACCCAAGGCCAGCGCGGCCATGAGGCTTTCCAAAAGTTTCGACAAGCTGCCCGGGCCGCTGCTTGATTTCCTCCAATTCCGAATCGCTGCGATGTTTGGCCCAACGTCTCCAGCTTGCCCCGAGTTCAACCACGAAGCCCTTTGGCGGTCCCGTTCCAGAGCGTGGTTTTTTCATGTTTGGCTTGCTTGTTGATCTTCTGAACAGCGCGTTTGAGGTCTTTCTCGTCCGGGCCGTATTCGATCAGTGCATAGTCTTCGCTGTAAACTTCCACCGGACGCAGGGCAATGATCTTGCCGCTGCCGGAATGGACGATGCCAATGTCTTCGCCCTGGAGCACGCGGGAAAGAATTGTCCCCAGGCTCTGCCGGGCCTGGGTCGCAGTCATTGTCTTCATACGGTCATTATAATGTCAGGCCTCCTCCCGGCAAGGCATGAGTGGGAAATCGAAGTTCGCAAAGAACGCAAAGCTAAGACTCGATAAAGTGTCCGCACCCACCGTGGAATTATTGGTTGAATTGTCCTTTTGCGCGGGCTATGGCGTCGCAATGCAGTAGAGAAATTGTTCGCCGCGCAGATAAAGTTCCCGATCCGCCAGCGCCGGTGACGCACTGAAGCTATCGTTAAGTCGATTTAGGGCGAGCGGTTTATTCTCGCGGTCGTGCTGTAAAACGACGGTCGAGCCATCCCGAGCGGTGATGTAGATGCGGCCCGCAGCGCCTACCGGTGAGGCAAAGATAAAATCTCGAATGCCATCGAGCCGACGCGGCTCGCCCCGTGGATTGCCAGTTGTCGGTTCCAGCCGGGAGAGGACGTTTTGATTGTGTCGCAGAAAATAGAGCGTGTCATCATACAAGAGTGGCGAAGAAACGTAAGGGGTCAGCCGATTAAGTTTCCAAACCACACGGTCCGTGTCGGTAATATCACCCTTGGCGCCAGCGAGCCGGATGGCGAGCATGGCCTGCCAATCGTAGCTGTTCGCGGCAAAGACCATTCCATGACCGGCCACAGGCGACGAAACAACGTTGCGGGACAGGCCGGCGCATTCCCAAATGAGCTTGCCTGTCTCGAGTTCGTAGCCGCGGACGCGTTTGGTCGCGCTGATCACAACCTGCTGTTTGCCTTCGTGCTCGATGACAAGCGGTGTTGACCACGAAGTCTTGTCATCCCGAGCGACTTTCCAACGTTCCTTGCCCGTGCGTTTGTCAAAAGCATACAGATAGGAGTCGGCTTCGTGGTCCCAGTTGATGATTAGCCAATCCCCGTACAGGACGGGCGAGCTGCCTTCACCATGCGCGTGCAATGTTTGCATCTTGCCCAAATCCTTTTTCCACTTCAGTTCGCCGTTCAGGTCGAAACAATAAAGTCCACGCGAGCCAAAACAGAGGTAGAGCGACTCGCCATCCGTGACAGGTGAATTCGAAGCCAGGCTGCCCGTTTCGTGGCCACCCTCGTGCGGAAATTCTGCGCGCACAGTCCGGCTCCAAAGAATCTTGCCATCCTTGCGGCTTACGGCCAGGACGACAAACCGGTGATGCTGGCTGACGGGAACGTTGTCGTGTGTGCCTGGCGCATTGTCGTACACGGGCTTCACTGATTGGCCAAATGGCACGGCCGCCGTAACGAAGATGCGATCCTCCCAAATAATCGGCGTGGAATGCCCTTTTCCGGGAAGAGACAATTTCCATCGGACGTTTGTCGCTTCGCTCCAATTCAGCGGTGGATTCGCTGATGGAGCGACACCATTTGCCAACGGTCCGCGCCATTGGGGCCAGTTGCGCAACGCATCCCCGGAAACTTGGATGCTTTCGCCGATTGAGGGTGATAGCGCTCCGGCGAGGAGCGCTATCGAAAGAAATGTTTGTATCGATCGCAAAGCGCGGCGGTTTATCTGGTTGCCGCCGGCCGTTCCTATCGCATTCCTGACAGACGGCGGCAAGTATGGAGTCAGGCTGGATGTAAATTGCCTGTAAATTTTCCTGGCGTCTTTGGCTTCAAAGCATGCCCGAAACGGGAGTTTGTTTTAAAACTTCTTGGAACGGACAACGCTAGTTCGACTTCGTTGCATTCGAGGCCTGCCAATTCTTGCCGAAATGCCGCGACGGGAGCCCTGCGGGATGAATCGGTTTTGAATCGGCTCTCGCATGTTGACAATTGGAAGTCATCTAATGGAAAATCAGTTTATGGCCCACATATTGAGCGAACCGCAGAAACGGCTGATCCCGGAACTGCTCAAGGTTGGGCGAAGGAATAATGAAAGTGATATCCTCCGTTATGGTCTTCATCTCGTCGCTCGAGAAGTGGAAGCTGAACACGGCTTATGGATGGGATAGGCGGTTTATGATTCAAGGCTTACGAACGGTCATTTATCATGTGACTGACTTGGGACAGGCGAAGACATGGTACAGCCAGGTCCTGGAACAGGAGCCTTACTTTGATCAGCCGTTCTATGCGGGCTATTCCGTGGGAGGATTCGAGTTGGGCTTGATCCCTGATGGCAGCCCGGGCGCCATCGAAAACCCGCATTTTTCAGTTGAGAAGATGCGATGAGGCGGCCAGAGTCGCGCGTGCAGGAGCGTTCATGACATCCCAGGAATCAGAGCTGCCGTCAAGTCAGGCGCCCGCGTCTGCGGGAGAAAGACCGCCGCTCCACACCATCGGTTACGGAGCGCGATCTATCGGCGAATTTGTGGCGACGTTGAAAGCAAATCGCATCGATTACTTGATCGATGTGCGAACGGCGCCTTACTCGAAGTTCAAACCGGAGTTCTCGAAAGAGCTGCTTCAGCACCATATCGAGCGAGCGGGCATTCGATACATCTTCATGGGTGATATTCTGGGTGGACAACCGAAGGACCCTGCGTGTCATACCGATGGCAAAGTGGACTATGACAAAGTTCGCGCTCAACCATTCTTTCAGGCGGGCATTGATCGCCTCAAGACCGCTTTCGAACAGCAGCGCCGCGCCGCGCTCATGTGCAGCGAAGGACGTCCCGAGCAATGTCATCGCAGCAAGCTTATCGGCGAAGCACTCGCAGCGGCGGGCATCCCAGTCTGTCATATCGATGAGGGCGGCCAGTTGCTGACGCAAACTCAGGTCATCGACCGGCTCACACAAGGGCAAATGGATTTGTTCGGCCCGTCCTCCTTTACGTCACGAAAGCGCTACGCACCGCTTGATTCGGAGGAGGAATGAAGAGCATCGACCGTAGCGGCGTCTCGGCAGAGCGCCGCCCATTTAGAAGGAACGAATTGCGGCGCCCTGCCGAGACGCTGCCACGCCAGCTATGTTATTGAAGATCGTTACCATCGGTGTTTATGGATTCACGGAGGGCGCCTTTTTCGAAGCCCTAGTGCGAGCCGGAGTGGATACGTTCTGCGACATTCGTTGGCGGCGCGGCGTGCGCGGTTCCGAGTATGCGTTTGCGAACAGCGCGCGGTTGCAAAGGCGGCTGGCCGAATTGGGGATTCGCTACCAGCATTTCCGCGAAGTTGCTCCAAACCCAGCGCTGCGCCAGCGCCAAGCTGAAGCCGACAAACTCGAGGGCGCCACCAAACGCAAGCGCACCACGCTTGGCGAGACATTTATCAGCGGATACCAGAATGAATGTCTGTCAGCATTTGACAGCCGAAAGTTTGTTGAACGATTAGTCGATGCGAAGGTTGTTGCTCTGTTTTGTGTCGAGCGCGAACCGGCAGCTTGTCACCGCTCGCTCTTAGCCGCGCGCTTGCAGCACGATCTTGGCGGAGAGATAGAGCACTTGCTGCCGGAGTGAAGAAGTTATGAAAGTCTTGATCGTCGCGAAGACGCGCCGTGGCGGGGGAGCTTGCGTTGGCGGCATCACCGAAGAAGGGCGCAGTGTTCGACTGATCGCGCTAGATGCGGCGACGAATGAACGCGCGGGTTTGGAATACCAAGTCGGAGAAATCTGGGAGGTGGAAGCGGCGCCTGAGCCGAACATTATCCCGCCGCATGTGGAGAACATTCGAGTGCTGACCGCGCGACGTTTAAAGCGTTTGCGATATATCGAGCCAGCTCTCCGGCAACACATGCCTCCACTGAAGGGGGGACCTGATCAATTGTTCGATGGACTGGTGCAACCTTCCCCATCAGGCGCACTTTACATCGCTGAGCGGACGGGCTTGCCCAAACGTTCGACGATGTTATGGATACCAGAGCGGCCCTTGCAATTGGATTGCGACGGCAAGCGTATTCGCTACCGCTGCGCGCCCGAGGACGGCGGGCGAACGCTGACCTTCGTCGGGTTTCAAGAGCCGCTGAAGATCATCCCGGCCGGCACGCTGTTGCGCGTCTCGCTCGCGCATTGGTGGCGGCCGAAGGACAAACCCGATGAAGAGCCGCGGTGCTACGTTCAACTGTCTGGTTGGTTGCCCACGACTGGACCATCGACGGCATTGTCCGCATGTTCCGATTCATCTTCCACCGCGGCAGTCGGGGACAAGGCTGTCCGCGCTCCAATTGAAGATGAAGAGAATGCCGCAGCGACATTTCCCGTCGGCCTGCCTATCTGCTCACGTGCTCACTTGCTTGACGATGCGCGCGCCGTCCTAAAGGAGACATTCGGTTTCACCGACTTTCTTCCCGTGCAAGCTGACGTTGTCCAGCGTGTGCTTCAACGCCGTGACACGCTGGTCGTCATGCCCACTGGCGGCGGCAAGTCGCTTTGCTATCAGCTGCCCGCGCTGCTGTTTGAAGGTCTGACACTTGTGGTCTCGCCGCTCATCGCGCTCATGCAAGACCAAGTCAGCCAACTCCGGGAACTCGAGGTTCCGGCAGCATTTCTGAACAGCACGTTGCAGCTCTCCGAGTATGTGTCGATTGCGAATCGCGTTCGCGCTGGCGGCGTCAAGATTCTCTACGTCGCGCCGGAAACTTTGTCGCGTCCGGAAACGCTCTTGTTGATCGAGCAAAGCCGGCTGGCCTGTTTCGCGGTGGATGAAGCGCATTGCATTTCCGAATGGGGACATGATTTCCGGCCCGAGTACCGCCAACTCAATGCGGCGCGCCGGCGGTTTCCGGAAGCCGTTTGTCTTGCGCTGACCGCCACGGCGCCCGAGAGGGTCCGTGAAGACATGCGGCGGCTGCTTGAGATTCCTTCAGACGGCGAGTTCATCGCCAGCTTCAACCGCCCGAATCTTTTGCTAGCCGTCGAACCGCGTCATGACAGCCTGGCGCAAGTGCTCGGATTTCTCGAACAGCATCGGGGCGAGTCCGGCATTATTTATTGCAGCACGCGCAAGCAAGTGGACGAACTTTCCGCCTCGCTGAATGCAAACGGCTGGGCGGCTTTGCCATATCATGCCGGACTCGACGATGACCTGCGGCGCCAGAACCAGGAACAATTCATCCGTGATAACGCGCCATTGATGGTGGCAACGGTCGCCTTTGGCATGGGCATCAACAAATCGAATGTGCGGTTCGTTGTTCACGCCCACTTGCCGAAGGATGTCGAGAGTTATTATCAGGAAATTGGCCGCGCCGGACGCGATGGGCTGCCCGCGGACTGCTTGCTTCTCTACAGCCGAGGCGATGCGATGACCATTCGGCATTTCATCGATGAAGGCGCGCCATCAGAACGACCTGGGCGCCAAGCGCGGCTGAACGCCCTGATGCGATACGCCGAAGCGCGTGATTGCCGGCGCGTCCCTTTGCTGGCTTATTTCGGCGAGGTCTTCGAGCCCCCGTGCGGCCATTGCGACAACTGCATCGAAGCGCCAGCCAATGGCGAGATGAAAGACGTCACAGTGGCGGCGCAGAAATTCCTTTCGTGCGTCAAGCGCACCGGCGAGATGTTTGGTCCCGCTCACATTATTGCGATCTTGCGCGGCTCGCGTTCCGAACGAATTCTAGCGCGACGCCATCATGAATTGAGCACCTACGGCATTGGCCTGGAGCATTCGACCGATGAATGGCGCGAATTGGCGCAACAGTTTATTCGGCTTGGCCTGGTGGACCAAGAACTCGAATTCGGCGGATTGCGTCTAACTTCGAAAGCTTGGGATGTCCTCAAGGGACAGGAGAAAGCGCATGTGGCAGGGAAGCCGCTGGCCACGGCGAAACCCACCGAATTGACGCCGGCTGAGCATGACGCGGAATTGTTCCAGCGACTCCGGGCGTTGCGGCGGGAGCTTGCGGCTGCCGCGAGTGTTCCGCCGTACGTGATCTTTTCGGATCGTGCGCTGACAGAGATGGCTGCTTTCCTTCCGCAAAGTGCAGCCGAATTTCTCGAGATCAACGGCGTTGGCCAGGCGAAGTTGGCCAATTACGGCGAGGTTTTCTTGAAATGCATTCGCGAGTATTGCGAGGCGCGCGGTTTGACGTCGAAGCGCACTGCGCAGCCGGAAACGTCACGGTTCATTATCCGTCCCGTCGTAAAACGGCGGTTCCAGGAAGTTGGCGAATTGTTTGCCGCCGGCGAATCCATCGAAGCAATCGCCGAGCGGTACAACGTCGTAACCAGCACCGTGATTCAGCACCTCCAGCGATACTTCGAGTCGGGCGCCAGACTCGATCCGGAACGCCTCTTCGCTTCGTCTAGATTAGCCGAGGCGGACCGCAATCGTGTTTTGGCCGCTTTCGAGCAACTGGGCTTGGAACGTCTCGCGCCAATTCACGAGGCGTTGGGCCGCGCGATCAGTTACGATGAGCTGCATTTGCTGCGACTCTATTTGCGCTGCTGTGCCACTGGCGCGCGCGACTGAGCACGCCTTGGGAATTGGCTCAAATTGAAACAACGAAACAGCGGCAGGGCGCGTCAGGGCGCGTCACTCCGTGCGCGCCGCGATAGCACTAAGCGCGACGTAATTGGTGCATGACGGCGCGAGCCAGCGTCGCACGAAAGCGGCTAAATCCTTCCTCCTGCTCAATTTCTGCCAATCCCTGCCACGTCCCTTCCCGGTTGGTTACAGCGCCTTTGCCGCTGGAATCGAAAACATGAATTGCACTATCAGCAGGAAGTTTCCCTTTGGTTGTTGCGGTCTGAATGGCGTCCAAGTCCAAGGCCGCGTAAAGCACCCGAACTACTCCTCCGCAATTTTCTTTCGATCCACTACAAATTCAATTCGCGGATCGAGAATCCATTCTGGCGCGCCTGTCAGGCGGACGTCGTCCTCCATGGCACGCAAGACATCGTGGGTGGTACTGTGAGAATGGTCCGAGCGTGCTGGCAGGCGTGACCCTCGTTCACCCCACCAATTCGTTCCGCATGGATGGGTTTATCGCGCTGTTGGTTGGCCAAAAAGTCCCGCACCATCGCCCGCACGATCCTCCCCCTTTGGAACGGGAGTTCTGGAAGCAACACTGGCGGCAACTGGCCGAGGAGGCGGGTCAAGGCATGACCTCAGAAGAAGCGTTGAACGCTCTGCGAACGCCAGGCTTGGCTTGGGGCAGTCGATTCATGAGCAGGAGCGCGGACTACCGGCTCAACAGTCGCGGTCTAGGGATCAACTCCTAACAGCTAACATTCAGACCTTGCCAAATAACAGCGCATTCTGCCCAAGGTCAGTTCGGCAATCTCTTGCCAGCCAGCCAGCTGGCCAGCAGCAATTCTCCTACGGGATCGCGGACCGCCAAGTCCGCGCTTTTTGCGTTTGTTTTAACGGCCGTTTCCTCGGACTCGGCGGTCCGCGCTCCCATTCCGAGAATTGCCAAAACACCCAGAGCATAGCATAGACCGCGCGGGTACGAACCTCGTTCAAAGCGCCGCGAGCGCCGCGCAAAAGTCTTGCAAATCCAAGACAAACAGCCGTAATGGACGCAGATCTGACTGTGCGGCTGGGTTAGAAGCACCTCATTCAATCAGTTGTTCGCGAGGATATTAACGATTCCCTACAAAAAGGATGACAAATGTTTAATCCCAAGCAATGCAAAAGGCTGACAGCCATTGTAACCGGACTGTCGGCTGCATCAGTCCCCTTGAACGCTATTGAACCAGGCGATCTTCTGGTTTACAGCAAGGAACCCTTCTTCCTGCGGCCTCAGTTCGGGATCAGCGAGACGCACAGCGACAACGTCTTCTCACGTGCCGCTGCTAAAGACGACTTCGTCACGACGCTCAGTCCCGGTCTCAACCTCCAGATTGGAAAAGGATATCGAAATTTCGTCGCGTTTGATTACACGCTCAATCAGCGTTTCTACGGCAAGTTGGACCATTTGAATGCTGGAGAACATTCCTTCGCTCTCGGAGGAAGGCTGCAGGGGCAACGGCTCGTGTTGCTCGGAAATGACAGCCTCAGCCTGCTCTCCAGCCCCATGGGTATCGTTCAGGAAGAACGCCCGCCGAGTGTTCCACGCCAGCCTGCCACCCCTGTCCCCACCGAGGGCGCCGCGCCCCCGACGGCGCCGGCGGCGCCGCCGCCAACTGACCCGGCCAGCCCAATCCGCGGTGGGGAAGTTCTAACGAGCTTCGAAGAGCGAAATGTCGATCAAACCGCACATTATCACAGTTACAATCTGGGGTACCGGATCAGCGAGAAAACCGCCGCCTATATCCAAGGTCAATATTCGTCGACCGATTACGAAGAAGGTGTTGGGTATTATGATATCAACACCTGGCGCGGCACGGCCGGGTTCGCATTCCAAGGGTTTCCCAAAACGAGTTTCTTTGGCGAAGTTTATTACGGCCAGACGGAGACGACGCCAAACTTCACCGCGCCATCGGTTCCTGAGTTGTCATTCGTCGGTGGATTCTTAGGCGCTCGAGGCAATTTCACGGAAAAGCTCAGCGGGATCGTGAAGGTTGGGTACGAAACGCGTGAGTTCGATGATGGCGCCGGTGCGCCCAGTTCGCCGGTGGTTGACCTTAGTTTGACCCACCGACTGACGCAGAAAATGTCTGCCTATTTGTCATTCGCCCGGCTCCATGACGTGTCGGTTCAATTTGCCAAAGAATCCTACACAGCCAATGTGATCAGCGGAGGGCTAAGTCAGTTGATTGGTTCAGCCGGCAAGTGGCGGGCTTCAGCAAGCGGACGCTACGGGATGTTTGATTACGAAACGACGGACACCTCAGTCGAACGCAGCTATGACCATATCGCCGCTTATTTTAGTCTGGAATATCAGATACAAGTGTGGTTAATTGCACGCTTGGGATATAGCTTTGACAGCATAAAATCCGGGACGGCCGGAATGGAAGAGTACGATGTGAATCGCGTGACCTTAGGTCTATCGGTTGGTTACTAGCAGAGTTATGAAAACGAACGTGTTGCTTTGGATAAGACAATTGCTTTGTTCCGTCTTGTTACTCCTGGCGCTTACTACGATCGCCGCAGACAATGACACTGACACTGATCGAAAAGTCGCTCCGTCTGACACACTCTCCATCGAAGTTTTTGGCGAAAAGGAATTAACCCGAATCTGCCGCGTGGAAGCCGGCGGGACGATCGTTTATCCGTTGCTCAAAAGCGTCGAGGTGGCTGGCAAAACCACAACGGAGGTGGCGCAACTTATTGCGCAACGATTGTACGACGAGGAATTCCTGGTTAATCCGGAAGTCAGCGTTAATGTGAAGGACTTCCGCCAGCGCGCAGTCTCCGTCCTTGGCTACGTGGTTAAGGCGGGGGCGATTGAGTTGCCTCCCAACCCGGAGAGAATGGACATAATTGAGGCAATTTCCAGAGCCGGTGGTATCGGCCAACTAGGCAGTGAAAATAAGATCGAGTTCACGAGGAACGGAAAGGTCACCAAATTTAAACTTGAGCAACTCAAGAAAGAAACCGATCCGAAAAAGAAAATCTGGCTCGAGGCTGGCGACGTAATTTACGTCGGACAGACTGCATTTTGATTCTAGCCGCGTCGCAATCGATTTATGGACTTTGACAATCCCTCGCAACCACAGCAGGGCGGGCTGGCCCAAGAAGACACGATTAATCTGCGCCATTATTGGCATGTCCTCTTGGAGCGCCGCTGGCTCATCATTACAGCCTTCATTTCTGTATTCGTCCTCAGTTTGATTTATCTGTTTAAGGCGACACCGATTTATCAGGCAACCGCCCGCATTCAGATCAATCAAGAGAACGACAATATTCTGCGGATTGAGGGACTGGCCGTCGGCCGACAGGAACAAGATTATCTCCAGACGCAATACAAAAACCTGATGAGCCGGACTTTAATTGAGTCCGTGGTTAACAAGTTAAAACTGCGCGAGGATGATCGCTACGCTAAGAGCGTGGATGTAGCCCGATCTGTCGCGGGTGACATTCAGATCGCGCCCATCCGTTTGAGCCGGTTAGTCGATGTCAAAGTTGAACATCCCGACCCCAAGCGGGCTCAGCAAATTGCCAATACTCTGGTGACGAACTTCATCGAATTAAACCTCCTCCAAAAGAAGCAAGCAGCAATTGACATCGTGAAGCTCCTGGAAGGAGAGGCAGAATCTCAGAAAAAGGCGGTCGAGAAAGCGGAGCAAGCGCTTCATCACTACTCTAAAGAGCATAACATGGTCTCGCTTGAGGAAAGCCAAAACATCGTCTTGCAAGCCCTCAAGGATTTCCAAGCCAAACATACTCTGGCCAAGAGCGTAGCGGTGGCAGCGGAAAGAGTGGTTGCCGAAGTTGATGCTCAAATCGATCTCGGCACATCCATCTATTCGTTGCCTCAGGTAGCGCAAAACACGGCGATTCAGCAATTGCGGGGCGACCTGGCTTTGGCGGAGGCAGAGTTCGCCGAACTAAAAAAACGCTATAGAAAACGCCATCCTGACTACATGACGGCCGAAGAAAAAGTGACTTCACTCCAAGAATCCATGCGCCAGACTGCCCAGGAATTAGTTAACTCGCTCCGCGTGAACGCCACGATAGCAAAAGGCGAGGAGGAAAGTCTCAAGAAACAGGTGGATTTGCAGGAACAAAGGCAGATCGCCTTGCGCAATTTGCGCATTCAATACGACGTGTTAAAGCGCGACGCACAGTCTGCTGATGAGCTTTACAAAACGGTCCTGGCGACAATGAAGGAAACGGACCTGACAAGCAAAAACAAGATTAACAACATGCACGTTGTCGATCCTGCCGATCTGCCTCTGAAATCGGTCAAGCCTCGTATTGTTTTAACCATCCTCCTGGGCTTGGTGGGTGGACTCGGCGTGGCTCTTGGCTTGGCGTTCTTTGTCAACTACCTTGACGACTCGATCAAGAGTCAGGATGACGTGGAGACTTACTTGCGCCTGCCGTTCCTCGGTTACATTCCAAACATCAAAACCAACAGCGTCTTGGAGCGCGATCTCCAATCTCATCAGCATCCTCAATCCAATGCCGCTGAGGGATTCCGCACGATACGCGCCACAATCTCACTCACTCATAAAGCGGATAAATTCCGAACTTTGGCCATCACCAGCACGATTCCTTCGGAAGGCAAGTCGCTGGTGGCATCGAATCTGGCCATTGTCACCGCTCAGACCGGGTTAAAAACGCTGCTGGTCGATGCCGACCTTCGACGCCCCTCGGTGCACAAAGCCTATCAACTTCACAGCCCATCCGGCCTCTCTTCGTACTTAACTGAGGAAGTCGATCAATTGGACAAGATTGTCCATAAGACAGAAATTCCCAATCTTGAGGTCATCTGTTGCGGCTCTGTTCCGTCTACGCCTTCCGAATTGATCGGGTCAAAACGCATGGTTGAGTTCTTGCAGGCCGCGCGCGGTTGTTATGATCGTGTGATCTTGGATTGTCCTCCCATTTCCGCAGTCAGCGATCCGCTGATTATTTCGGCGATGTCAGACGGCGTCGTTTTTGTGACAAAGTTTAACAAAATTCGTCGCGAACACGCGCGCAAATCCGTTCAACGCGTCCAAAATGCCGGCATTCATATCTTGGGCGTCGTTCTGAACGATATCGATTTCGAAGGCAAAGATTCTTACTACTACTCTTACTACTATTATCAGAATCGTTATTACGCCAGCCATTACACAAGTGGAGGCGGAAAAGAAAAAGGGACTGTTGTTGCTAAGAGCCGCAACGGGGACTGAATCAGGCAGTTTTACGGCAGGGCGAACCTGCCGGTGAGCCTGATAACCAGGAATCGCCAATTGCTTCTGTCGGGTCACCGGCAGGTTCGCCCTTTCAATCGCGGACTGCCCCAATGTTTTCAGACGTCACTGATACTTATCGAGCAAGGGCTGCAGTCTCCTTTTCGTTTTCGCAGGCCAACGCGCTTTATCCGTAAGGATCGCGTTTTTCAAAGCATGATGGCACGAGCAGTCCGGAGTTGTCGGGATTTGCGGCAGAATATCCTTGATCAGACATTTGGCGGTCGCCGCGTTCTTCATCAAGTTGGCGATGACAAGCTCAACCGTCACATGGGCCTCATCCTCTTTCCAACAGTCATAATCAGTAACCATCGCCAACGTCGCATAGGCGATCTCTGCCTCACGAGCGCACTTGGCTTCACCGAGGTTTGTCATGCCGATGACATCGTAACCCAACCTGTGATTGGTCAGCGATTCCGCGCGCGTGCTGAAGGCCGGGCCTTCCATATTGACGTAGCTTCCGCCGTCGTGAACTCGAACTCGCAGTGATCGAGCGCTCTTGAGCAACAATTGCCGAAGTTCCCGGCACAAAGGCTCGGCAAACGCAATATGCGCCACAATTCCTTGTCCAAAGAATGTATGCTCAAGCGAACGTTTGGTCCGATCCACAAACTGATCAATGACTACGATATCACACGGTTTGTACTTGGCTTTGAGCGACCCCACGGCACTAACGCTAATGATCCACCGTACACCGAGTTTCTTCATCGCCCAGATATTGGCGCGATGATTCAATTCGCTCGGCAGGATGCGATGCCCACGTGCATGGCGCGGAAGGAAAACAACTTCGCGGCCAGCTAGTTCGCCCGTGAGCAAATCGTCGGATGGCGCACCGAACGGGGTCCGCACGCCCACCCACTTCTGGTTGGTAAACCCTTCAATGTTGTAGAGTCCGCTTCCGCCGATAATTCCAATCCGATGACTCGCCATAAACGTAAGAGATTAAACAAATGCCACGAGTGTCGAATTCTGTTCTACAGCCCGCGCGGAAGTCAAGATACGTCACTTTGAAGCACTTTGAAGCGGGAATTTGTGTTGCCTTTGGCGCGTCGAAAGGACATTACTAACGCGCATGATCCCAGACCTCAGCGCGGTTTCCTTAGCGGCGCGGGTGTGCCGCCGACGTGTTCCCGTCCTAGTGGTCGGATACCAACAAACCAAATCGAAATGAAAAACCTCATGAGATTAGTTGGCTGGCGATACGCGACGCTCCTCGCATTGTTGCCTTTGCTGAGCTTGGGCCTTCAGGCCCAGACGACGACGCGAAACGTTAAGGTTGAGAGACTCGGCACTGGGGCAGGCAACCTCATTAAGGGCGACCTCACCGATCCCGAAAATGATGGCGAAGATGCCCTCGGGGCAGCCACCAGCCCGAGGTGGAACTGGGCTGAAATCGACTCCAGCCACGAACAGGACTTCGAAGGCGGAGAGAATGCATTCAACGTCTTCGACAACAAGGTCGGCGGCGGCAATGATAAATGGTGCTGCGACGATCCAACGCCTGATAATCCGGTGTGGATCGCCGTCAAGTTCCGTCAAGCCGTCAGTTTGACGCATTTCACCGTTACTTCCGGTAACGACACACCGACACGCGACCCAACACACTGGGCGATTCAAGGTTCCAATGACGGGGTCACTTATACGGACATTTATCGCTTCATCGACTCGGTCGTTCCTTGGACAGCCCGCAACCAAGTCGTCAAGTTCACCCTGCCTTTTCCATCCCAAGCTTACTTGTACATTCGCTACATCGCCTATGACACGCCGGCGCCCCTGCATCAAATTAACGAGCTTGAATACTTCGGGTCGACCACTGTCCCGGCGGATACCGACGGCGATGGTATCATCGATGCCGCCGAAACGTTCTATGGCTTTAACCCAAACAACGCGAGCGATGCCGCTCAGGACTTTGACAAGGACGGTATCAGCAATCTGAACGAGTACAAAGCCGGTTCCGACCCGGTCGATGTGACGAAACCGACCCTGTTGTCCGTTGCGAGCACTTCGAGTTTTGACAAGGTAATACTCACCTTTTCCGAGGACCTCGATCCAGCCACTGCGAACGCCGCGGCAAATTATACACTCAGCCCGAGCCTTGCGGTCACGGCGGCGAGCTATAACCAAAAAGTGGTCACGCTCACCACCGCGAAACAAACGCCCGGCGCCACCGCCTACACCGTCACAGTCAAAGGGGTCACTGATACCTCCAAGAACGAAGTGCCGGCGAGTAGCTCAGGTCTCTTCTATTCGTACACCTTGACCAGAACCGGAGTGCTCAGGTTCGCGTACTGGACGGGAATCACCGGAACACCCGTGGACAATTTGTTGGGCGATCCGAATTATCCAAATTCTCCGACCGCGGTCGGCGCCATCTATTCGTTCAACAGCCGTGACATCTTCCCGACCGACAGCCTCGACAACTATGGGGCCGTGATCGACGGATACATCACCCCCACAGAGTCGGCGAGCTACGATTTCTTCCTTCGGAGCGACGATGCCTCTCAATTATACCTGAGCACAGACGAAAAGGAGGCAAACCTTTCACTGATAGCCGAAGAAACCGGCTGCTGCGGCGCGTTCATGGAACCTTCGACCGGTGACGCCGCCACAACTTCCACGCCGATTGCCTTGGTGGCTGGGAGGAAATACTTCATCCGTGTCATTTACAAGGAAGGCGGCGGTGGAGACTTTGCTCAAGTAGCTTGGAGGAAAACCACCGACAAGACTCCCGCAGCGTCACTGTTGCCCATTCCGGGCCTGTTCATCTCTGCGGCTGAGGACTTGGCGGTCCCGGCCGAAGGCGCGTACACCACCCAGTCCCCAGGACCGAACGCAGCCAACGTCAAACCAGGCGCTCCGGTCACCATCGCTCATCGCGATGGCAAGACGGCATGGACTGCCAGCAATGTCACACTGAAGATCGACGGTGCCGAAGTGAAACCAACCGTCACCAAAGTAGGCAACTTGGCGACAATTGAATACAAGCCGACGACATTGTTCGCCAGCAAATCAACCCACACGATAACCCTCGGCTATCTCGATCCAGCCGGGCAACCCGCGACCTTGGATTGGTCATTCTCGATGGCCGAGTACAAAGGACCCGTCAAAGACAAGGTCAAAGGTTATGACTCATTCATCCTCGGATCAGCCAATCTGACACCCGATAAAGGTGGCGTTACGGGCAACGCGGGTGATTATGCCATCGATTTCGGCCGAGGAAGCGGGCAATCGGTTCTTATTCCTGATGCGAGCTTCCTGAACGCCGCCGCCGCGGGCGACAAGATGACCTTTGCCCTTTGGGTGAAGAAATATGACATCGCCAACAACTCCGCGTTCTGGGCCGACTCTCCTTCGAGCTCGGGCAGTGAACGCGGCTTCCAAGGTCATACACCTTGGAGTGATAACACCGTTTACTTCGATACCTCCGGCTGCTGCGCAGGCGGCACTCAGCGCATTAGCTCAAACATCAGCAATTTCCCCGATTACAGCGGCGATATTTCCTGGTGGACGAACAACTGGCATCACTTCGCGTTTGTGAAAAATGCCGGCCACAAGCAAATCTGGATTAACGGCAAGATTCTCGTCGAGGGCGACAACGAGTTCGCGCTTCCGACCGACTTCGCGCGCATCTGGCTCGGCGCGCAAGGTGGCGGGCCAAACACCGGCACAGCGAACAACTTCCACGGACTCCAAGATGATTTCGCTGTGTTCGGATCGGCTCTAACCGAAGCCGACATCAAGAAGCTCGCTGCGAAAGAGACTCCGTCGAGCCTGAGCGCGAGCGCAAATCTGACCGCTTATTGGGACTTCAACGGCGCGTTGCCGACCGAAGCCCCCAAGTTTAGCAAGATCAGCAGGGCGGCCGACGGCAAGATCACCGTGGAGTGGACCGGCGGCGGCACGTTGGAGGCAGCGGCAGCCATTACCGGACCTTGGCAGGCCGTGCCGGGTGCCACCAGCCCGTATACGTTCACGCCGAGCGCGACTCAGCTGTTCGGACGCATCCGACAGTAAACCGATTCCTTAACACACAGAGGCCGGACGCAAAGTCCGGCCTCTTTTTTTGGGGTCGAGGCCCTGAGGCTGGAGGCACAAGGTGAGAAGATTCATGGAAGCCTTCAAATTCAAAGAACGCGCATCGACACCACGCGCCCTACCAGCTTTGCCAAACTGAGAATTGCTGTTTTGAAGCTTTGAAGCACTTTGAACTTGTTCCATTGTATGTCGAGCGGCTAGGGTTTGCACATGACCCCGAAGCCTTTTCAGGACCTTAGTCCGACCGGCACGGACGGTGCCGGTCAAACGCCCACGCATGCACGGCAATGGGTTCTGATGTTTGCGGTCACGCTGGCGATTGTGACCTATATCGATCGCGTCTGTATTTCCAAAACGGCCAGCCTGATCATGGCAGATTTGAATCTCTCCAAGGAACAAATGGGCCTCGCATTTTCGGCTTTTGCTTGGGCATATGCCCTCTTTGAGATTCCGGGCGGCTGGCTGGGAGACAAGATCGGCCCCCGCAAGGTTTTGATGCGAATTGTGGTGATGTGGTCAATCTTTACGGCTTTGACCGGAGTGGCGTGGGGATTGGTTTCGCTGGTACTCTTCCGATTCTTTTTCGGAATGGGTGAAGCTGGCTGCTTTCCCAATTTGACCAAGGCTTTTACGATCTGGTTTCCAGCCACCGAACGCGTCCGGGCTCAAGGGATCATGTGGTTGAGCGCGCGCTGGGGAGGCGCTTTCACACCACTTTTGGTAGTATGGGTTTTAGGATTTGTCTCGTGGCGATCTGCCTTTTGGTTGTTCGGCCTGCTCGGAGTCGTCTGGGCGATATTCTTCTATCGCTGGTTTCGAGACAACCCGGCCCAACATCCCAGCGTGAACGCAGCCGAACTTTCCGTGATAGGAGATTCAAGCCAAAATGCCGTAGCGCACGGAGCCGTTCCTTGGGGGAGGTTTTTGAGCAACCGCACCGTCTGGCTGCTTTGGGCCCAGTACTTTTGTATGTCGTATGGATGGTACTTTTACATCACGTGGATGCCAACCTACATCAAAGAGTCATTCGGACACCTCAGCGAAATGGAACAGGCGTTGCTTAACTGCATTCCACTGTTCTTCGGCGGCTTGGGATCATTCTTTATTGGGATGATCTCGGCGCCGGTAGCGCGGCTCATTGGCAGCACGCTCGTAACAAGGCGCGCGATGGGTTTCATTGGTTTGACCGGCGCCGCGGCGATGCTCCTAATTTCGATCCAATTTAAGAATCCTCTCCTAGCCATGCTCTCAGTAGGGATGGCAAGCTTCTGCAACGACCTTGCCATGCCCGGAGCTTGGGGAGCGTGTATGGACGTAGGAGGCAAATACGCGGGTTCCCTTTCTGGCAGCATGAATATGATGGGCAATTTCGGCGGAGCTGTAGCACCCATGGTCGTGGCCTATGTCCTCCAGCATTTCAATAACAACTGGAACCTGAATTTCCAGATGTTCGCCGCCGTTTATTTCGTCGGTGCGATCTGCTGGCTGTTTATCGACCCCGTCACACCCCTTGACCATGAAGAAGAGCCCGTAAGATCGTAATGCCCGCAGAATCCCAAACCTACCTCAACCCGCTGAAGCTCCGGTGAGAAAAGCTGGCAGCAGCCTTAGCGTTGCACCCGGGCCCCGCCGCCTTTCATAAGCTTTTCGACCTCGTCCTTGGATGCCATCGATGTGTCGCCCGGTGTCGTCATCGCCAATGCGCCGTGAGCTGCCCCATAATCCACTGCTTTCTGGGGATCACCGGTCGTCATTAAGCCGTAGATCAATCCCGAAGCAAAACTATCCCCGCCACCGACTCGATCCAGGATTTCCAGGTCCGGACGATGAATGGCTTCGTAAAATTTTCCATCCGCCCAGCAGATCGCTCCCCAATCATTTCGCGTTGCCGATCTAACCGCGCGCAAAGTCGTCGCCGTGACTCGAAAATTAGCGAACTCTTTCACTGCTTTCTCAATCATCTTCTTGAAAGCGGTCACATCGATATGCGAAATGTTTTCATCCACTCCCTCAACCTCGAATCCAAGACATGCCGTAAAGTCCTCCTCATTTCCGATCATGACATCGACATGTTTGGCGATGCGACGATTAACCTCTTGCGCGCGCTTGTGCCCGCCAATTGACTTCCACAGTGACGGTCGGTAATTCAAGTCGTAGGAAACGATCGTCCCATGTTTCTTCGCTGCTTGGACTGCCTCTTCGACCAATCCAGGAGTACTATCGGACAACGCGGCAAAAATCCCGCCGGTGTGAAACCACCGGACACCTTGTGTCCCGAAAATTTCGTCCCAATCAAAATCGCCCGCCTTGAGC
This sequence comes from Verrucomicrobiota bacterium, assembly GCA_016871515.1. GTDB lineage: Bacteria > Verrucomicrobiota > Verrucomicrobiia > Limisphaerales > SIBE01 > SIBE01. Next base: position 14,607 of record VHDE01000045.1, on the reverse strand, counting down.
TGCGATGCCGCGGTGAGTCCACGGTCAGGAATTCCCACCGCCCCGCGAATACCGAATCCGCGCTCGGTAAAATTGAGGCCGTTGCGCACCGTTCGCCCAACGCCATCGTATGGACGCCACTTAATAAACGACGTATCCACGCCGCCTTGCAAAATAAAGTCCTCGATAAGCCGTCCCACGTCATTGTCAGCAAATGCCGTCGCCACCGCCGTCCGCATTCCAAAACAACGACGCAAGCCGCGAGCAACATTATACTCGCCCCCACCTTCCCAAGCTTGAAATTGTCGGGCGGTTCGCACGCGTCCCTCGCCGGGATCCAAGCGAAGCATGATTTCGCCGAGAGCGATCATGTCATACCTGCACGTAGCGGCGGACTTAATATTAAGAGCTGGCATTTCTTAAGTTTACTTTGGATTTCCGCGAAATTGGTGCCCCGGCCAGGACTTGAACCTGGAACCAATTGATTAAGAGTCAACTGCTCTGCCATTGAGCTACCGAGGCATCTAATTAATTACCAACGCATTGCATTCACGATTTTCACAACTTTTTTGTATCCCGCGATTGTATCCCGTAGAATCGGAGCTGATGAATGAACCGATTTCCAAGACAAACCGGGATACAAAAGCGGCAAAATCCCCCAAGACCAACACCTTCCAAAGACGGAAAGTGGAGGTCTTTTGCCAAAGTTCCCAATCTGCTGCAATACGTCAGCACGGGGACTTATTTCGCACGGGTTAAGGTCAACGGCAAGATATTTCGTGAGAGCCTGGAGACCACGGTTTTCACCACAGCCAAGCTCAAAATGGGCGACTTTGTTAAGGAGAAAACGACCCGAAAACACGTTGACGGCACACCAGTTATCTTTGAGGACGCCCGCAAACTTTATGAGCAGGATTTGGAAGCCGATGACAGCATTTCGGACATTGCCAAGCGTTACCGGAGGTATTGTCTAAAGGCCCTTGCCACGAGCTGGCCGGAACTGGACCAAACCAAACTGGCGAAGATTTCGGAAACCGCCTGCCGCGAGTGGGCAGCTCGTTTGGCTAAAGCCATCGACGACCAGTATTTCAATAATGTCCTGGGAACCGTGCGGGCCATCTTCAAGCGTGGCGGACTCTCAGGAGATAACGACCCATCTCGGAAAGTAACACGTCTGGGGATCAAGCCAAAGAAGCAAAGAAGTTGACCCTTCAGGAAATGGGGCACTTCGACCAAATCCTCCACGAAATCGAGACCAGCGGCGCTGGCCAGGCTCGCCATTGCGCCAACCTAGTTCGATTCCTCGCCTTTTCCGGTTGTCGGCTCTCCGAAGCTCGCCAAGTCACTTGGACAGATGTTGACCTCGAACGCGGCCACATTCTCGTTCGAAGCGCCAAAGTCCGGAGGACTTCCAATTCGTCAGATTCCCGAATCGTCCCGATCATTCCGCCCATGCGCGAATTGCTCCTCAAACTTAAGGCGGAGAACCCTCAACCGACCGCCCGCGTTTGCGTCCTCGGCGAATGCGAGAAATCGCTGACCCGCGCCTGCCAACGGGTAAGTAAATATTCCGAGAATCACCCACCACGACTCAGGCAGTGCGGGAGTTTAAGAAGTTTTCAAAAATGGGCAACGCTGGCGAGCGAATCTTGGTGACTCACGCCGGCGAACCACCGGTGCAGCGTTGATCTCCGCTATGCCTTGCAGGATTCGTTGGCGAAGCTCATCCCAAGATTGGACTCGAATGCCCTTGAGAAAGGTGCGCGACATTTTTCCAAAGAGCGTTTCGACCAGGTTCAGCCACGAGCCGTGTTTGGGTGTGTGCACATACACGAAACGGTTGGGCCGCGTCGCCAGGTAGGCCCGCGTTTCCTTCGAAATGTGCGAGGAATGATTGTCCAACACAAGCCGGACCGTGACTTTTGGCGGACGGCGCAGTGGACGCAATGACGCAAAGAACGAAATCGAATTGATGCCTTTGCATCTCTGCGCCTTTGCGTTTACCGCCATTTTCGCGGTTTTTGCGGTCAAACCTAAGAAGTTTGACTTCACTCTCTCCAAAAGGCCAGCCGCTTACGCCAGACCTTACGGTCTATCATCGCAAACCGGCTGACTTCCGCCATGACAACATTCGAATCACGGAACCTCCGCTCGTAGCTGTCGAAATCTTCTCTCCCACGCAAGGGGACCAAGATGTCCTGGACAAAGTGGACGCCTATCTCAAAAGTGGAGTGAAGACGTGCTGTGTAGTAAATCCTGCCCTGCGTACAATCACGATCTATTCCGCCGATGGCGTTCAAAAAACCTATACTGAAGGCGAAGTGGTGGACCCGGCCATCGGCCTGACCGCGAACTTGGACGCAGTCTTCTCCTGAATCGCGCGGACTGAGGTTAGTTCCCCGTCAGAAACTTCAAGAGCTCGATCTTTTCGCGTTCGTTCAACGGTTCGAGTAATCCTTCTGGCATCAGCGAAAGTTCGCTCGTGCGCCGTTGGGCAACTTCTGTCTGGGCCAGCGCGCGCTCTTCGGTCGTCGTGCGGAGCGTGAGCGTAGTCGGCGTTTCGTTTACCAGCAGGCCTGAAATAACGTCGCCCCTTTTTGTCTCGATTGTGGTCATTTGAAAATCAGCGCCAATGACGGTGTTCGGATCAATCACGTTTTCGAGGTAATAACGGATGCCATTCTTGCCAGCGCCGGTCAATTCGGGGCCGACGCGTGTCCCTTCGCCGCGCAGCACATGGCACGAAGCGCAAAGCTTTTGAAACGATTGGCGGCCGGCGCCAGCGTCGTAAGCCCAGAGCGGCGCTTCGTTGAAGATTTTTTCCAAACGCGCGATCAGCTGTTCCTTTTCAGCCGGACTTTTCTGAATTCGGCCCCAGGTCGCTCTAACGCGCTGGTCCACTTCTGAATTCTTCAACTCGGCGAGCTGGCGAATGTGAAACGCGGTGAGTTGATCGCGCTTAACCCGGCCGGCCGCCACCGCGTCGAGCAGCGCCAACGCGAATGATGTCCGGCTGGTCAACACGTTCAATGCTGCGGACCGTTCGGCGGAGGCAAATCTCTCCAAGCCGCCAATCAGCGCAGCCGAAACGTCCCCCGTATCAAACCGCCACAGCAAGTTGATCACGCTCGATCGAAAGGCAGGGTCGCTCAGCAATCCAAGAAACACCGGAAGCGACCCGCGATCGACGGCCTTGCTGAGCACGGCAAAGGCATGTTTGCGCTCAGTCGCGGCAGCATTGGCATCGGTCAAGGTTTTGCGAAGACGCGGAAACATCGAATCGTCGCCGAAAACAGCTGCCAGACGCTCGGCCTGTCGTTGAATCCTGGAATCCGTGCTCGCGTAGAGTTTCGGCGCAGTTTGTTTCCAAGCTCGCGGCATCGTTGTCTTGGCGCGGGCTTCGGCCGCCAGCGCAAGCCCGGCCAGCCGTCTGTGTTGTGCTTCTCCCTCGACTTGAGCGAGTGAATTGACCACACGATTCAATCCTTCGTCCAGCGTAGCCGCATACCAATAGATAAAGTCGGCGAGTTGCGGGATTCTCGTTTGCTCCGCGATACGCAGAGCGCGATCAAGCTGTTGGGGCATGCGCTGCGCCAGCCCGTGCCAGATGAGCAATGGCAGATTTCGGTCGGTGCGATCTTCCGCGTGTTCAGACAGCGTTTCGATCAGTTCCCACGCCGCAGCGTCGGGAACCCGCTGGATCACGGAAGCCAGATAACGCCGCACAACGGGAGACGGATCGGACTTGGCCAGGCGAACAAACTCTCCAAGCATCGCGTTCGAGACTTTCCGGTCATCTGCGATGAGTTGAATGGCCCATCCGCGAACGAATTCATCCTTGTCTCCGATGGCGGGATTCGGCGTTGCCTCAGTGGTGACTCGGTGCAGCGCCCACAACGCGCGCAAGCGTTGGGTTGGTTCCTTGCTGAGCTTCACCATCTCGAACAAGGCCTGCTTTGCATTCGAATCGATCTTGCGCGCGAGGGCGCGTTCGGATAGCGACCGTCGCGCGGTGCGGACGAACCACTCATTCTTGTGCGCCAGAAGTTCGACCAACTTCGTATCACTGAGTTCTGCCAGGTCCACTTTCGTTGGTTTGTAAGTCGAGTCGTACTGAATCCGGTAGATGCGTCCATTGCCGCGGTCCCAACGTTCTGTATTGGGGTTGTGGCAATGTTGTTGATCGTGCCAATCGATCACATACACCGCGCCGTCCGGGCCGTACTGCAGATCGACCGCGACGTATTTCGGGTCGCTGCAAAAGAATTGGTCCTTGCCCGCGTGCACTGTGTCGAATCCGGAGCCGAGCCGCTTGTTGATTTGATGGTTGATCTGGTGTCCGCCAAGGTTGTGCGTGAAGAGACGGCCGCGAAACTCATCAGGCCAATTATCGCCCTGGTAAATCATCGTGCCAACATGCGAATGCCCGCCGTAGATGGCATCGCTGCCGCGCTCCCCCGCCCCGCCAGCGCCATGATCGTAGCGGGCCGACGCAAGCAGATAATTGCGAAAGCCGGGAAATCCTTCAGGCGGATTCGCGATGATAAATGGCGCGTGGTTTGCGTTGGCTTGGTTCCAGAAATGCCCGCCTTGAATGACATGCGTTGTGCCGCCGCGTCCCCAGTAGCTGCGGCAATGCGTCATGAATAGTTGTCCGTGCTCGTCGTAATCGAGTCCCCATTGATTGCTGCCGCCGTACGCGAAGACTTCAAACTCATGGCGCACCGGATGATAGCGCCAAACACCGGCCCGCAGTTCCGTGCGCCCCGCATCCGATGCTCCGGGCTTGCCAATGTGTGCCGTGTTAAAGACGCCTTGGTTACCGTAAAGCCAGCCGTCGGGCCCCCAAAGAAAACTGTTCAAACACTCATGCGTATCCTGGCAACCGAAACCGTCGAGCAATACCTTCGGCGCGCCGTCGGGAATATCATCACGGTTGCGATCCGCGATGAACAATAGTTCCGGCGCCGCGCCAACCCAAACGCCGCCGAACCCAACCTCCAGCCCGGATACGAGATTCAAGCCCTCAGCGAACACCTTGCGCGTCTCGAATTTCCCGTCGCTGTCGCGGTCATCGAAAATGACAATCTTGTCGAGACCTTGGTCAGCCGGGCGTTTGGCGGGATAACTATATGCCTCCGCCACCCAGATGCGCCCGCGTTCATCCCACGCGAACGCGACCGGTTGGTGCAAGTCCGGCTCCGCCACAACCAGCTCCGCGCGGAATCCTTCCGGCAAATACATCTGCGCGAGCGTTTGCTCGGCTGGCGTGCGCGGCGCCGAGGGCATTGGGTTTGGCTTTAAGTGCTGGAGAACTGGACTGGCCTTAAGCCGTTCGACCTGGGGCAGCGGTGGTTCGGCCAGGTTTGTAACCGAAAAGAAAGTTGTAAACGAAACCGCCGCGACAGCGATTACCACAAATGAGTGGCGTGGGGAGTAATGCAATTGCATCATTTCGCAATACCTGAGTCGCGGACTGTTGTCAAAAGACAGTCCACGCGCTGGGAGGGAAGGCCCCGCGGCCCTTGAAGCCGACCGGGCGGAGATCGGTCCGACTTACTGCTGGCTCCGCTGCAACGGATCCCAAAACCGCGAATTGATGAGACCTTTCGCGTTGCCGCTGTACGGATCAACCGGCGGGTTCATCTGCGAATCCTTGCGCGCTTCCGAATGGCCATCATTGAAAACAAGGACCCCTGTGCCTCCGTGCCGTATCGGATCGATCCCTTCGAAGCCTTTGGTTGTGCTGGCCTTGTCAATCATGCACGACGCCGGCCACCAAAGACTGCTGCTCCACATCAAATCCGCCTTCGGCATCGAATCGCCAACCACTATGTTCTGCGATGGGCTGACAATCGCGGCGCGCTTGAACCAAGCCTTCGTCGCGAAATTGACTCCGCCAAGACTAAGGTTGTCGGTCGTGTAGGGATGAAAACCGAGGAAGTAACCGTTGAAGCCATAGCCCACCAAGTGACAATCGAACTTCCATTGCCAGCGGACTCCGTTATCAAAGCGCTTCGTCTTCAGGCTTGGGCAGCGGAAAAAGTTGCTGGCGCTCTTATCTCCGTAACCAACGATCGTCGTTCCCCACCAGTTGGTCAGCGATGCGCCGCCATCCGAGTGATTCAATCCCGTGTTGCGATGGCCAGGAAAGTAATCGTTGTTGTCATCGGTGTAGAGCTGCATGAACAACCCGATTTGCTTGAGGTTGTTCAAGCACTTGATCCGTTCGCCTTTTGCCTTCGCTTTCGCTAGCGCGGGCAGCAGCATGCCGGCCAAGATGGCGATGATGGCGATGACAACGAGGAGTTCGATCAACGTGAACGCGCGATTCCAGAATCGTGGCGCGCATGGAGAAACTTGCTGGTTTTTCATATGGCTAGTTTGCTGATTGGAGTCCACACCCAGAGCATATTAAATCCAGTATACGCCAAGATAAGATGGCTAAATCGTGCTCCCGTCAAGTGTCCTGTTTGCGCTACTGACTCACCAGGAACGCGATTAAATCGACGAATTCGTCGGTCGTCCACGCTTTCTCCAAGCCTTCCGGCATAACGCTCAAACTTAAATTGCGCCGCTCCTTGAGAGCTGAAGTTGGAATCTCGTGCTTCTTGCCCTGGCTATCTGCGAGCGTGAGCGCTCGATCATTCTCAGCCATCACGATCCCGCTCAATTCGCGTCCGTCCTTCAAAATCAGTTCCACACTGTGAAAACTCGACGCGATTGTTCGGCTCGGTTCCAGCAGGGATTCGATAATATGAATGCGTGAGAAGCGGTTTCCGAGGGCTGTCAACTCCGGCCCAATCTGTTCGCCTTGGCCACCGAACCGATGGCACTTGAGGCATTGTGATTTTTCGATATTGAAGAAGAGCTTCCGGCCGCGGTCCACGTTGCCGGAACGTGTCAAGGCTGCTTGCACAAGCTGCTCGTGATCGCTGGCGGAACTCTTGCGCCGAAAACGAAGGTTAAACTCGGCCGCATTCGTCGCGGCATTAACCAGAATCGCGAGCCGATGCGCTCCGGCCGTCAACGCCTGATCGAACCGAACGAGCTCCGCCGACGCTCGGCGGGCCTCCCGTTGATGGATCGGTCGTGCATCCAGCCAAAGACGGAATTCACTCCGGCTCGATCCAAGGAATTGAACCGTCATTGGCTCGGACACATAAAAATCAGCATAGCCAACCCACACATTCTCCACCGCCGCGTTCTTGCTTCGACTGAGCGTCACTCGTGATTCGACGCCCTCTGCGTAGGACGTTTGCCAACTCGGCTCGCTCGCGTCCGATGGCAACGACCTTTGCCGTGGCAAGGCAAACTTTTGGACAAGCGAAGTGGCCGCCTCCAGCTGAAGCGGACCAGCGACAGCCCAGCGCAGCAGGGATCCGGTTTTCCCGTGGAGCTCTGACAGAGCGCGCTCGATCTCGGTTCGCTGCCCGGGCGGTTGTTCGCCACTCCACTTGGTTATTAACTTGGCAATGGCGGTGAGGACATTCACGGAAGGATCGCGAAGCGCTAGGTCGAGAACAACCTGAAGCTGGGCTGGACCTCCCAAATCAAAAAGGCACGCCAGCGCGACCGCTTGCAATTCGCGATCATGCAGCGCATTTACGGCGATCGGCACAGCATTCGCGTCTTTGAGCAGCCGCAAAGAAGTGAGGCTCGCGCGCCGCAGCTCCAGATTCGAGTCCCGGGCCAAGCCAATTAGAGCGGGCGCGGCAGACCGAATTTGGAGCGCGCCGGCTGCGGAGGCTGCCGCCGTCCGCACGCCCACATCTTGATCTTCGAGAAGGCTGCGCACAAAATCGCTCGCTTGAATCGCTTTAAGTCCGGCCAAAGATTCAACAGCGGCCTTGCGCACGATTGGCTCCGCCGACTTTAGCTTGGCCAGCAAGATGGGAACAGCATTCAGAGCTGGGCGCTTGGCCGTCTGACGCAATGCTTCGCCCAACACCGGTCCGTCTTCAAGGGCGCGAATTACGTCCATCAGCCTCGCTTCGCTCGCAGAATCGAGACCACCGGCAAATAACGCCAGCGAGGCAAGGCGGTTCGTCAACGCTTGTTGTTTGCCAGTGGCAGCGCGCATTAACGCGTCTCGCGCCTCAGCGGGCGCCGAGTTGCGCATCGCGACGAGAATGGCGCCCACGCGTTCGTGATCGCGTTCTTCATCAAGCCATCGCGCCAAGGTCGAAGTTTGGGCCAAAATGTTTTCCCGTTGCATCCGCCGCAACACAGCCAGCCGAACAGACCGATCTGAATCCGCCAGGAGCCGATCCAATGACTGTTCGATGGCATCTGTCCGTTCCCATGCGATGGTGTTCGCCGGGCGAGGGGCTGGCCGGTAGCCCCAATAAGTCCACGGTCCCGGCTTTCGGTGGACTCGAGCCAGCAAGTCCGCATATTCGCGGCGGCGGATCGGGTCTTGTTCATGACGCAGGCGATCGATTGCGCCATCGACAACGGCGGGTTCCGCGCGTTCGGCTAACGCCCGCAACCCCAATGTGCGCATCGTCGAGTGCTCTTTGTCATCGAGGAAATTCAAAACGGCGGGCCAGTTTTCTGAACGCCGCAATGTTTGCATCGCCGCGTGCAGGATCGTTCGATCTGCGTTAGTTAGTGTGGTTCGAATCCACTCAGCCGCATTTGTCCAGCGAAGTCGTCCCAGCGCAATCGTTGCTTCCAGAAGCGTCCGTGAATCCGCGGCGCGAGCGCCGAGCGCAGCGAGACGCTCAGCCAATCGCGCATCGCCAGAACGGGCATTGAGACGGTCTTGTGTCAGGGTGGGATCCGCCAAGTCGGCTACAGCGCGGATCGTCTGTGCACGCACGCGAGGTTCCCGATCATTTTCCGCGACGTGCAGAAGGCTCTCGATTGCGTCCGCGGCGCCGCTTCGAGCCATGATCCACACAGCGTGCATACGACCGCGAATGTTGAGGCGTCCTCCTTGAAGCGCTTCTTGAGCCGCCCGCAGCCCCTCAAGGCCTTTGCGTTCAATCGCGGTTTGCGCATCGATGCGTTGGTAGTAGCTAGCAGAGTCCAGTTGCGCGACTGCTCGCGCCAGATCGGTTGCACCGGGATTTAAGTCCGCGGGTTGTGTTAAGTTCTCTTTCGCAGAAGCCTCAGCGCTGCCGACGTGCCTGATGCGATAAATACGTCCGCGACCGCGCTTCGGCCGCTGTCCATCGGCCCAGTCGGCTGCAACCAGCGAGCCATCTCGTTCGACAACGAGGTCAGTTGGTTTAAAGCCGTACGGATCGTTCGCCGCAGCAGCGGCAAACTCCAATTCCTTAGCCGTTGCAAAAGCGCTTTGGACGCGTTGCAGTGGGAAACGCACGACGGAACGCCCCCATTCGCAGAAGAAAAGGTTGTTGTGGTATTCGGACGGAAAGGCGTTCTCAAGATAGCAAAGGCCGCCGGCCGAAGATCCAAGGCCGAGGTCAGCCAAAGGCGCGAGCGCTTCGTCCGGCCGTTCGTAGTAATGATAAGGATAGCCGTGATCGGCGCCGAAGAAGCTCTGGCAGACACGAATCTTGTAATCGCCGCCGTCATTCTCGTTGTCGCGCACGAAGACATTCAATTCATCGTCGAGCGCAATGTCGTAGATATTCCGCAAACCTGTTGCGAACACGTGCAAATCACGGCCATCCGCGCGACAACGCAAAATGCCGCCGCCTTCCAAGACAAGACGATCACCTTCGCGACGCGTCACAACACACCCGTGATCGCCGAGCGCCAGATAAAGCCAGCCATCATGCCCCATGACGACGCCGTTCGCGCAATGCAGGCGCACTGGATTCTCTTCGGGAGTGAGGCCAAGACCTTGAAGCAGATCACGCCGAATATCCGCTCGCCCGTCGCCGTCCGTATCCCGGAGCGACGTCAAGAATGGCGCGTGCATCACGTAAACAGTGCCGTCATGAAACGTGAGGCCTTGGATAGAGTTAAAGCCGTCGGCGTAAACAGGGGCTTTGTCGGCGTACCCATCGCCGTCGGAATCCTCCGCCAACCTGATCTCGTCGCGACGCACAATTTCCGTGCCCAGACCGGTCATGTAATCAATTGCGACGAAGATCGAAGCGGGCCGAGGACCGAGGGCGATGGCGGATGGATATTCGATGAGAGGATCGCAGGCAAAGAGGGTCGCCTTAAAGCCAGCGGGGATTTTGAGCGGCGGGAACCGCTTCTCGGTTTCGGGGCCGGCCTTGTCTTGAGCAATGACTGTCATGGAGCAGGCAAATGCGCAGGCCAGTCCCAGTCGAAGAATGCGGACAAGAATGAATATCATAGAAACTGCGTGGTTGATGGCCACAAAAGGTCTATTACGGCTATTAAGTGCTATTGCGTTGCGTCTGCAAGTTTTACACGACCGTCACCGAATGTTAAACGCATATTCATCTCATTAACACCCTGCCCACCCTGCTTTAGCTGGGTGTAAAAGATCGGTCAGCAACAAGAACCGTTAAAAACGGCAGTGATCCTTGCTGCGGTGCACACACCCAGCTAAAGCAGCGTGTTAATGAGAGACTGCGATTCGCCCACGGCCAGGGAGCCAATCTTCTGTGGTTAGATTGAGTACACCTTTGCCGAAGCAAGGTATGTATGAGTATGAGATTGGCGCGTTCTAAGGGCGATCTTCCCGAAGGGGACGCGAACCGGTTGACTCCGGTTATCGGTACGCATATGACGTGTCAGTGTCGTTTGCGCACCCATTCCTTGAAAATTCGTCTTTTTGAAGCGGCTAGCTTTCTTGGCTGCTGGGTTATTCTTCGTGCTTTCATTCCATTCAGCCGTTCAGGCCAACGGCATTTATCGGAATGGTTTTGGCTCTCGATCGATGTCACTAGGCGGAGCTGATGTCGCATGGGCGCAAGACCCGCTCGGAGCGTTGGGCGCGAACCCTGCAGGTTTAGCGCGACTAGCGGATGCAACCGTCGAACTCAACGTGGTTGGAGCTCTCGCTGATGGCCGGTTCACGAATCGTCAAAACCGGGATGGTCACTTGACTAAGCCTTATGCTGTCATACCGGAGGCAGCTTTGGGTGTTCCGATTGCAAGGCCGCCGCTCACTCTCGGATTTGCGCTCATGCCGGAAGCCACGCTCAGCGCAGATTGGCGGTACGTCGATTCACCGGGCGGTCTCGATGGCAAAACATCGTACGGCCGGCAACAGCACCACGCTGAAATTATCTTGTTACGCTCCGCGAACGGCGTTGGCGTTGATCTCGGACCCAAATGGGCGCTCGGTGGGAGCCTGGGTCTGCTTTACAACAGGAACACGCTGGAAGTGCCTTGCATTTTTCAGTCCCAGCCAGCTCTCCGCGGGTTCAAGACATTGCTCGATCTTGAGACGGATGGTTTTGGTTACAATGGAAACGTTGGCTTGCTGTTTCGTCCGCACGAGCGGTGGCAAATTGGATTGGCCTATACAACCAAAACCACGATTCACACTGAGGGGAATGCTTCGGGCGATGCCGCCGCGCAACTCGCATCTTTGGGGGGCGCCTTCGCAATGACTCGGCCCGATTTTAAGCACGACGCTGAAGTGATCAATCACTTCCCGCAAACGGTCAAGGCCGGCCTCTCCTGGAATGTTCATGCGCGTGCGCGCCTGGCGTTGCAAGTCAATTGGATCAACTGGGGCGACGCCTTCCATGAACTGCAGATCAAGCTTGCCAAGGGAAATAACGCCGAGCTAAACGCCTTAGTGGGAGCGAATGCAGCGGAGGACGTCGTTCCGTTACGTTGGCGGGACCGATTGGCGTATCGCACCGGAGTTGAAATTGCCGCGACCGAAAACCTCTCGCTGCGCGCGGGATATTCCTACGGCAAGAGTCCCGTGCCGAGCGGAACGCTCACGCCCCTTACGGCGGCGATCATGGAACACACCGTGGCCTTAGGCCTGGGATACGAACTTAAGCGCTATGAATTCAATTTTGCGTGGCAGTACGATTTGCCAATCCATCGCGAGGTCGGCGCCAGCCAACTGCGTTCGGGCGAGTACAGCAACAGTCGAGTGGAAGTCGGCATCCATTGGTTTGCCGCCAGCGTCGCCGTCAAGTTTTGATCGCGCTCTTAGTCTCTGATGGTCTGTTACGGGTCTTGAGACTCGTTGCAACCTTTTGTTCCATATCAGACAAAAGATTGTGAGATACTCAAGAAAGGAGACTAATTCCTACCCGCGCCAGCTGATTTCTCGTATCGTCGCCCATCGTGCCGAAGCTAGAAAGCTTGATTGATCCGCTGCTCGAATGGTTCCAGCGAAACGCCCGCGACCTGCCCTGGCGGCGCACGACCGACCCTTACGCGATTTGGGTTTCCGAGATCATGCTGCAGCAAACGCAAGTCAAGACGGTCATTCCGTACTGGAACCGTTGGATGGGCCGGTTTCCAACCGTGCAATTATTGGCTGACGCACACATCGATGAGATTCTTAAGCTCTGGGAGGGCCTCGGTTATTACACGCGAGCGCGAAACTTGCATCGGGCGGCTGAGACGATCGTGATGGACCACGGCGGTTTGTTCCCGAGGGAGTTTGAACAGGTTCTCGAACTGCCGGGAATCGGACGATATACCGCAGGAGCCATTTGCAGTATTGCGTTCAACCAACGGAAACCCATTTTAGATGGGAACGTGACCCGCGTTTTGACGCGCCTCTTCGCCATCGCAGAGAATCCTCGCCTTCCGAAAGCGAACCAACGGCTTTGGAAGCTAGCGCAGGAATTCGTCGAACTCGCTGCCAAGCCAGCCTCAGACCGCCCGAGTCGCGCCTGCTCTGCCCTCAATCAAGCGCTCATGGAATTGGGGGCGACCATTTGCACCGCGCGCCAGCCTCGATGTCCGACGTGTCCGTTGCAAAAACATTGTCGAGCTTTTCGAGAGAATCGAGTTGATCGGTTTCCCAACTTGGGCGCGCGTCCCTCGGCCACAGCGCGTCATTTCGTGGCCTTTGTCATACGAGCGGACGGGCGCTTTCTGGTGCGACAACGGCCTTTGGGTGTTGTCAACGCCCGGCTTTGGGAGTTTCCGAATATTGAAGTAACCGCGAGTGATCGCACAGTCAACGAACTGGCCGAAGCGTGCCTGAATGCTCGGCCCCGCTTGCTCGAACCAATCTGTCAAATTACGCACACGATCACTCGTTATCGCATTCGGGTGAATGTTGTGTATGGCGAAGTCTCTCGTCCAACGTCGCCGCCATTGGAAAATGGACGCTGGTGCAAGCTCAAAGATCTGGACCGTCTCGCTTTTCCAAGCGCTCATCGAAAGATCGCTAACATTATTAAAACGCCTCGTCAGCAGAATCTATGGGTTGATTCGGGCTCCGGGAGTCTTCCCAACGCTCGCTCCGTCCACACCGACAGAAACGCCCGAGCCCAACTCAGCGAACGGTAACGCCAGAAATCCCGGAAGGTCTCTTTGAGCATCCATGCCCGGCCCGCGGCCAGATTGGCGCGCAACAGCCCCCAATGTCTCTGTTTGGCTTGGCCCCGCACGCGGTTGCCACGCCGCATGTCGCTACACACAAAACGCTGTCCGCTCACCACGGCCGGTCCCAGCGTGGCCAAACCCCGGCGCAGCGTCGCTCGGGTGCGTCGGCGCCCGCCCCACAACAGCCGCCGGCAGTTGATCGTAGCCAGGGCTCGGCTTGAGGCACCTGCCGCATTTGCCTGCCATCCCCCGGTGAGGCTCGAGCTTAACCTTCACTCGCACTGTGCTTCCCGATCCGTCCAGCCCGACGCTCTGATAAACAAATTCTACGAAGCGTTGCATTGGGTTCCGAATCGTCTTAACTTCCAACTGAGTGGCTGGTTTATTGTTATTGTTTTTCATGCCCGATTCTTGTCAATCGGTTAACAATCACCAACCACTTTCTTTTTTTGCTCCCGATCTGGGAAGGTCAGCAACGCCCCGAAGCGAATTAAAACCAGCAGAGCGGCGGGCTTTTGAGCCTTAGCTCCCGCCGCTCTGCGGTCGAAGTCTAGCGACTCTTTTCTCCGTTTTACCCCGCAAATTCTGCTGCAGACCCATCAGAATCCTTCACATCATTCACAGCCGGCGCCTTCACTCTCCAGACAACTGATGGACCAAAAACTTGACGAACTAGCCCAGTACATCGTTCGTATTCTGCCCCAGCGAAAATCCATCTCGAATCTAAGGGAAGATGCCAAGGCCGGAATTGTCCGATTTACCTGGCATGCCCATCACTTTGCTGTCAAACCGTCGCTCGAAGTTCTGGAGTTGAAAGGGGCCAACTTATTCATTACCGGCGCTTCAATCTTAATGCAGTCTGCCCTATCGACCTGCCACAAGAACTCGAAAGTGCTTGGCGGGATGGATGACACGTTACGACAGGTCGAAGACTTTTTTTCTAATCACCCGCCCGACCGCGGTTTGGAGCTGTTTGCTTCAGTCAATCAAAGCTATGTTAGCCAGGATGGCCGGCAAAACTCTGACTCGCCGCTGATGCCGTTCTGGGCAGAATCTGTGACGATTGTCTTGGCTGTTCTTCTCACTGACTCGATCGATAAAAGCGCCGCGCGGCATCAGGCTTAAGACGAAGTGGACTTGAGACGTTCGCAACGGCCGACCATGGACCTTGCACGGCAGTGGCGCTCTCCAGCCTAGCTCCAG